>CAJBTJ010000048.1 GCA_903958565.1 uncultured beta proteobacterium | reverse complement strand
GGCTCACGGCCATGCTGCGCAGCAACTTCACAAACGATGTCCATGACTTCGGTTTCATCGTGCTGGTAAAGGTAAGCAAGGATCTTGGACTTACTGGGCCTGCCACTGGGCGTTTGAAGGAATGATTTGCTGAGTAAATCTCTACGCTGCACTTTGACCAATTCGTACAGGTGTGCGTCCAATATGCCCTGTTCGTTGATGTAGGCCTGCACTGTGGGATCAGCAAGAAATCGTTCCCGGTCGTTGACGTTTTTAATAATGTCAACAAGTGCGGGATTTGTCCAGCCACCTGATTCGTTTTGCCAGCCCGTGGTGTTTTGACGAGCGCCAAAGCTAATGGCCGTAAACGCCTGCTTGAGCAATTTTGGTTGTAGATCTGTGTGTACTGGGCTGTCATCTCTAAAAGTGAAGTACTGTACGGTGCCCATGAAGTCAGCTTTGTCTTCCAGAAAATTCAGCGTGGCGCTGAAAACCCTGCGCAGATCCTCGCCCTGCCCCCGTGCATCAATGTATTGCTTGGCCCATCCCATCTTCCAAGCCACAACACTTGAGCGGATGTCATATTCCCAGCAATTACCCAGCACTGCTCGGCGTAATTCTTTGTTGATGTTTTGAACGCTGGTGCCCTCGTAGTACATGCGGCCGAACTCACTGGGCTTTTTGCGCTGCAAATAATTGCCGTTGAACACACTGGCGATTGCCAAAATAATACGGGCTTGTCGTAAGGCTTGGTTCTTCTTTTCAAGTGTGATCAGATCAGCTTCTGTACTCAGCCAGACGATGTAGCTCTTAACGCTTTCCTTGTCCACAGGTACCACGTCAAACAGCTCATCAAGCTCCGCATCACTTGCTCTGCGCTTGATCTCTGGGTACAGCAGATTGACCAATTGATAGCTACTGAATTCATCACCACTGAGGTACTGGTCTAACTCTCGGTCACTGCTTATAGATGTCAATATCTTGTCCTCTACTGCCAGTGTGTCAACCATGGTCACAAGGCTGGTCAATTTGCACTGGCTCACACTGCCAGTTAAGTTAGAACCGGTGATTACCGACTCAACCAAGTTGAACTTGTTGTTCCTAAGCCAAGCATGCACACGCAACTTCTTGGGTCCAATCTGACCGCCTTGATTCGCCAGTTGTTGAAGGGAAATGGCAAACAGATCTAACTTTTGCTGCAGGGGCGTCGCTGCAAAATGAAGGCTTTTGAACAACATAGTTTCCAGCACGCTGATGTATTTAGCCAGTGCTCTATGTGCTGTATTCGCAGGCTTGGGAAACGCCTTTTGCAGCGCTTCGTAGACCTGTGCATCAACGGTGATTTTGATCATCTGCCACCCCATGTAGTCAGGACTTGAAAATCCTGGAATTCACACGTATTTAGCTGGAATATACAGATTATCTAGAAAATTGAAAAAGTCACACGCTTATAGTAATTAATCAATTAAGTCATGAGCACATATGCCCAATTGACCCATAAATGGGTCACTTGGATCGATT
>CAJBTJ010000047.1 GCA_903958565.1 uncultured beta proteobacterium | reverse complement strand
TAGCCATCAGGCTTCGCCCTCGCGACTTGCGCCGCACCGATTGCACCACCGGCACCCGTGATGTTTTCAACAATCACCGTCTGGCCCCACGCAGTGCCAAGCTTCTCAGCGATCAGGCGTGCGATTTTGTCTGTGCTGCCACCCGCCGAGACCGGAACAACGATCCGTACAGAACGTTGGGGGTATACATCGGTCTGTGCCCCTTGTGCATAGGTCTGCATAGGAAAGAGACCAAAGACGAGCGCCCAATAGTAAACCGCAAGCTGCATCCATCCACGTTTACTCATCATGATCGTCGCTCCCCAACATGTTTTCAAGAGTCACTCTACCATCCACTTGTGGACCGCATATTTAAAGCCTTAACCGTAACCGACTAAACCATACTGTGCGATTTAGGTTGCTTCAACGCTAGGCACAGCTGTACCGATCATGGCGTCACGCGTAACAAGTGCCTCGAGCTGTGCTTCTGTCATGAGCGCAGTCCCGTTAGGTCGAAGGGGCAAAACCAAATAGCGAACGTCTGCCGTACTGTCTGCGACTCTGATTTCGGTGGAGCTAGGGATTTTCGTACCAAACTCCTCAAGTACCGCCCGCGGATCTACCACCACTCTAGACCGGTACTCTGTCGACTTATACCAAGCAGGAGGTATTCCCAAGAGCATACGTGGATAACAGGAGCACAAGGTACAAACCACCATGTTATGCAACTCGGGGGTATTTTCTAAAACCACTAATTCCAATGGAGTATTAATCGTCAAATCAAAGGTTCGATTAATTGTCTCAAGTGGCTTGGCAAGCAGCGCCTGTTTAAATACTGGGTCTGTCCACGCCTTCGCGACAACCTTCGCACCCAACGCTGGGGTTCGGCTGTCTTGAATATCAATCTGCTGAGCGATCTGCGTTGCAGTGACGACGCCCTTTTCATCCAACAACTCCCTCAAGGCTTGCTCAAGATAGCGGTCATCACTCTCGGGCTCATGATCCGCATTAATCGGATGGTGGTCATGGTCATGGTCGTGGTCATGGTCATGACCATGATTGTGCTCGTGAGGATTAGAGTTCGTCATGCTATTGCTCCTTGCTTGGCGTTAACCAATGTTCGTAAAGATCAGCCATGACACAGTCACGCTCAGAGCCTTTATATTGATCCCAGATACTGGTTTGTTTGAAACGCACGCGATACAGCCACACCTTAGGAAGTCCTGGCTTATGAAAGGCTAGGAGGGAAGGGTTGTGGTAATGGCCGACCAGCTCGACCACCTCGCCCGACGTCCCTCGCAGGTAGGAAGGTGTGCGGCAGTGCGTTTCCGGAGGGCCCATCTTGACCACGACACGATCTCCGGCTTTAAAACTTGGTCTGGGGGCATCTGCGAAATGGTCACTCATGGTATTAACTTTTCCTCTTTTTTATCGCATCAATTCGTTCAATAATCTCAGCCTCCGACACAATCCCTTGCTCGATGAGCAACTGGCGAATCGCCTTCAGCCATTTCTCGTAGTACCCGCGCTTAGTGTAGTCATCCGCAGTGTTTTCTTCGATAGCTCGTCGCAAGGCGTCAACAGAAAAGGCGTGGACTTTTGGACTCGTTAACAGCATCAACATCGCATCAATGCGTTTCTCAAAAAAAGTTGGGTCATGCTCTGCATGGTCAATCGGTGTGCTTGGCAGCCCTCCGACATCATTCACTTTTCGCTGCATCACTAATTCCTTTTGATTAATCTTGAAAAATTTGAATGAAATCTTTCTCAAGAACAAGACTGATTGCGGTGCCGCTTTCAATTTGCCCTGGTGTAACAGATCTAGGGCTTACAGCAGCGCGAAAAATATGGTCGTCCGTTGTTTTGATCAAAACCTCCATCAGACTACCTTTGTAGACAGTTTCGTGAACCGTACCGCTCACACTCGCGCGCGGAGAGTCAGGCACAGCACACTCGATTGAAAGGTGCTCAGGTCGTATACCAACCAAAACGTTCTGGTTAAGTTGAAAATCAGTGCGGTTAAGTACAGTCTGAAATCCACCCGGACCACTCACAGTCACCCCGTCCCCACTGACGTGCGTCACAGTACAGCGAAACAAATTCGAACTTCCCAAAAAATCCATTACATCCCGATGCTTCGGACGGTCGTATAAAGACTGCGGTGTACCTATTTCGCGTATCTTCCCGCCAAACATAACGGCAACACGGTCTGCAAGTGACAAGGCTTCTTCTTGGTCATGCGTCACAATAATAGTCGTGACGCCCAATTGTTTTTGAAGCTGCTTGAGCTCGACTTGCATTTGGTCGCGCAACTTACGATCCAAGGCCCCCAGAGGCTCATCCAGCAAGAGAATATCAGGCTTGATCACCAGCGCCCGCGCAAGCGCAACTCGCTGTCGCTGACCACCTGAAAGGCTTTGAGGCATACGATCCTTAATATGATCAAGTTGAACCATCTCAAGGAACTGATGGACCAGCTTTTCAGACTCGGAATCGCTACGCTTTCGCATACGTAATCCGTACCCCACGTTTTGCGCGACGGTCATATGCGGAAACAGCGCATAGTCCTGAAACACCAAGCCAACATTACGCCTGTTGGGGGGCAAGTCGACGCAGGACTGACCCGATATACGCACATCCCCCGCCTGCGGATGAATAAATCCTGCGATTGTTCTTAATGTCGTAGTCTTCCCGCATCCTGAGGGACCTAACAAAGCGACGCACTCACCTTTCGCAATAGAAATATTGACATCATGCAGAATTTTCTGACCATTGAGCCATACATTAATGTCTTCTAGTTCGAGTCCGCTCATAGGGTTCTATTATTGAATTGAATAGGAAACGATTCGATAACGTCGTTCGGCGTATGCAATGATCAAACTAATTACGATGACATACAGAGTCGAGAACGCAGCCGGAGTCGGATCAAGATTTTGAGAAATGTAATTGAAGACTTCGATCGGCATGGTGCTGAGGCCACCGCGCACCAGGAAAACGCTGATCGGATAGTTATCAAAACTGATTAAAAACGCAAAAAGAAAACCACTAATCAGACCGGGTTTCATTTGAGGCAATGTCACAGTCCAGAAGGCTTTGAACTTACTCGCACCCAGCGAGGTAGCCGCCTCCTCTAACGAAGGATTCATCAGCGTCAAGGATGCAAGCAGTGTTCGAATGGGGTATGCAATCACTAGGACCATGTGACCAATCAATAGGCTGTACCACGTAAAAGCAGCACCAATCATAATAAAGAACTGGATCAGCGCAATCCCGACTGCCACCATGGGCATCGTAATGGGTGATAGCAAGAAGGCTGTGAGAAAAGGCTTCCCCGAAAATTGATAACGACTGATTGCGAGGCTTGCCGCGATGGCAAGTGTGGTGCAAAGCAAGGCCGCGGACAATGCGATTGAGGCACTAATAAGTGTGGATCGTCCGATAGCGTGAATATTGACAATATTGAAATACCACTTGAACGAAAGTGCTTTGGGGGGAAACTCTATAAAAAAAGAATCGTTCAGCGAAACAATTGCTGTCAGCACCACGGGAAACAATAGAAAAATCAGTGCTAGCCAAGCCAAAAAGCCGACGATTCGATCAAACAGAGTGGTGGCAGGGGCTGCGCTAGACGTCTGCACGAAATACTTTCCTAAGCAAGGTGGCATAGGCAGCGACAATCAAGAATGTCAGCACCGTCAACGTCACGATAATCGCTGCGCCGTAAGGAAAATTCAACTGAATGAGTAACTGCTCCGCAGCAACTTGAGAAATCATCGAAGAGGATGGAGACCCCAGCATAAGCGGTGTGACATAGGCGCTCATACTCAAGGCAAATGTCAACACAGTTCCTCCAAATACTCCCGGCAAACTCAAGGGCAGAGTGATTTTTGAAAAAGTCTGCCAGGCGTTACCGCCCAGTGATTGCGAGGCCTCTTGAAGCGAACTTGGCTGTCGTAGCAAAGAGCTATAAATCGGCAGCACCATAAAAGGGATCGAGAAATGTACAAGCCCGATCACGATGGCGACTTCCGAGTACATCAACCGCACAGGCTTATCCATCAACCCTAAGGCTTGAATCAATGCATTCAGAGCACCTTTGTCCGCTAACACGACCACCCAACCATAGTTACGCACGATTAAGCTAGACGCAAGCGAAATGAAGATCACTAATAAAATAATCGTCCTGATTGAGGACTTCAGCCTTAACAGCAATAAAGCAATCGGATAGGAAAGTACAAGTGTGATTGCGACTGTCAGCAGCGACATACGAAATGTTCGCTCCATGACTCTACCGATGCGTGCGCTAGACCATGTCTTGAGGTACTGGTGCAACGTCAAGCCTTCACCGGCTTGAGCGTCACTGGAGGCGTATTGGAAGCTTTCCCGCAGCATATGGGCGAACGGGATAACGTAAAAAATAATCAAAAAAACGAGTAGCGGCGCTAACAGGAACAACGCACCCGAATAACGGGACCAGAAACTATCCCCCGGTCCCGTGATTCTGACTGTGCTGGTGAATTGTCCCATCTAATTCGCCGCTTTTTCTCGCGATGATCAGCTAAACACTTCGTTCCACATTTCTGTGATTTTGGGACGATTCTTCGACAGAAATCCCCAATCAGCATAGGTGGTGTTACCAGCCGGACCTAGAAGTTTTTGAGTTTCAGCCGAAGGCTTGATATCCACGTGTGCGCAGCGAGCACGCAACACATCGTCTATCTTTTGCTGAAAACCTTTATCGAGGCTCATGTTGATGTACTGATTTGCGAGTTCAACATTTTTGGCGTTTGTCGGCATATTCAACCCAACAATTTCACCTTGCTTACCCTCTTTTAGATCAGTGGCTGGGTAAATAGGCGCACCTTTAGCAATCAAAGGGGCAGCAAAGGCCAGGTAGAAAGGAACGAGAGGGACTTCACCGCTCTGCAAAAGCTGAAGCGCCTGGGGGGCGTCGCTGTAGACCCTCACGTTGTTTTTCTTAAGTTTGGCCAACTCGCGAATGCCGGCTTCATATTCGAACTGCGCCTGCGCGAGCGGTTTACCCGTCGCGATTTGAGCCGCAGTCAGAACCATCCGAACGCCATTGTTCCACGTGATGGGTGGGATCGCGATCCTGCCCTTGTTGGAAGGCTCCCAAAGCTCAGCCCATGAGGTCGGTGGTTTCTTTTGCTGATTTGTGTTGTAGAAAATGGTGTTCATTGCATCGATCATGCCGGCCGAAAACCCATCAGCGACATCAAACTCCTTACTCATGAACTTCCAGTTCGGAATCTTTGATCGATCGATCTGACGCAACAGTCCAGTATCACGCGCCAGAAAAACGCCAGCCTCTGAGAATTGCAACAGATCTGGTGGATTATCTTTCTGAGTGCGTAACATCGCGAGCATGTTGCCCGTGACGGATTGTTGAATATTGAGCTTGGCGCCAGTTTCTTTTTCAAACTTAGGATTTAATTCGTCGATCCAAAGTTTGGCTAGCAAGCCTTGATTCAAGATCACTGTTAGTTGTCCGGCTGCACGCGCCGACGTTGTAATCCAAGGTCCGGCACCCCCTAGCAGGCCCAACGAAATACCTTTAATAATCTGTCGGCGTGTGATGCGTGGAGTCGTTGACTCTTTCTTGTTTATTGATTTCATGCTTTGTC
>CAJBTJ010000046.1 GCA_903958565.1 uncultured beta proteobacterium | reverse complement strand
ATTATTGATCCAATTTTAAAAATGCAACGGCTTAGTTATAGATGGATAATAGTAGTGCTGCGAAAAATTTCCTAGTAACGTGTGGTTTGTATACTAAAACGATCTTGAAAGGACCGTAGGCCATGGCGAAAAGTGAAACAACAACGACTGGCATGATGCCCGACTCAAGCTTTACAGAGGAGCTCATTGCCTTCTGTTGTGATTTCCGGAATCGACCGGTTCCTCTAGAGGCAGTGCGTCGTTCTACGGATGCCATCACAGACACGCTCGCCTGCATGGTGCTTGGTGTGGGTCAGCCGCTCGAACCTAAATTGCGTCGCGCTCTTTTCTCGAAGAAAACGCTTACGCAACTACTTGAGCAATTTGAAGCTGCTACGTTACGCTCAGATTCAACTGAGGCGCTAGGTTCGGCAGCTCTCTATTTCGGTACGCTCGCGCATGCAGCAGACTTTGATGACATTAGTCATCCCGCCTACTGCCATGCCACCGCTCTGTTGTTGCCTGCGCTACTTGTTCGTGGCGCTGCCCTAGGGGTGAGTGGTGAAGCGCTGATTCGTGCACATATTGTCGGTATTGAAACGCTCGGCCAATTAGGCCGGCGTCTTAATACCGCACATTACGAACGTGGTTGGCACACCACGGGGACGTTCGGTGCCATCGGTGCAAGCGCCGCGCTGGCGTTTTTGGAGAACTTCTCCGATGCACAGATGCGCGGTGCACTAGGGGTCAGTGCATCGCTTGCGAGTGGTGTGCGTCAGAACTTTGGCACGATGACTAAACCCTTGCACGCCGGTTTAGCGGCGCGCTCGGCTATCTTAGCGACTCGCTTGGCTGAACAGGATTTCACCTGCGCCGCAGATGCGATAGAAGGAAAGTTTGGTTTTTTTAATGTGTTTGGTGGAGTTGCTCCAGCTAGTTACGCTAAGCCTTGGGGTCAGCCGATAGAGATTCTGACAGAAGCTGGAATCGGCTTGAAGGCGTACCCTTGTTGCGCGGCCACGCATCCTGCCATTGATGCTACACGTGCATTGCGCGATTTGCTGAAGGGCTCTTCGGGCGAGGACATCCGCTCGATTCGTGTAGGCGCCTCACGTTTTGCCATGCAACCTCTGATCTACGATATTCCCACGGATGGGCTCGAGGGCAAGTTCAGTATGCGTTACTGCGTAGCCGCTGCATTCATCGATGGGAACGTCAAAATTGGCACCTTCGCGGAATCTCAGATCAAACGAGCTGTCACAGCCGATTTGATGAAAAAAATCAAAGTCGAGATCGATCCATTGGTTGCGGATGATCACGAGTTTGCCGCGATTGTCGATATAGAGCTGAAGTCTGGGCATCGAGAGAGCGTGCGCGTGGATGTTGCGAGCGGCAAACCCGGAAACTGGCTAAGCGAAGAGCTGCTGCACGAGAAGTTTTTTGATTGCCTGGGTACCGGCAAAACCAAAAGTGAGTCGGCGAGTGCTTTGTTTAGCCTAGCAAGGGAGCTGTGTCATCAGGACAGCATAGAGAGCATATATGACACTCTTCTGCGCGTATTGGCTCAGACCAAAGCCCAAAGCGTTTAAGAGCTCACATTGTTCGCCAATAAATGGCCACTCAGCCAGGCGCCCTCTACTCGACCTCCATTTAGCCAATCTCCGCAGAGGCCAAGTTTCAATTCGTGATTAAGATAAAAAGCGGGAGTAGGGCTCGCAGCGCCGCTGGCGTAACGCCAACGGTGAACAGATACTTCTGCCTCAGCGCAATCTAGCCCAAGCTTCTTGGCGCAGGCCAACATCTTTTCTGTCACGTCTGCTTGACTCAATTCAATAAACTCTTGGCTCCACTCTGCATTGGCGTGGATCGTCCAAGATTCTTTGCCAGTGCGCTTGGGTTTAGATAGATTCTTGCAAATCCAGCTAATGATTTCCTGGTTTACAAATGCCGCATCGAAAGACACATTCACGTTGTCTTTAAAGCGAGCCATGAGCGTCCAACAGCCCTTCATGTTGGAGCGCTCGGCGATTGCTTTGGCAGCGGGATCCAGTTCTCGTACGAGGCTGAGCGCTTGCGGCCCCGGTATCGCTAAGAGCAGCTCATCGAATCCGGTGGCGATATCGCCTGATTCTGTGCTGTGCAAGAACCACTTGCCCGCTTGACGCTTTAGTGCATCAATCGTTTGACCAGCATGAATCGTTAAGTCTTTTGCTAACTGCTTCGCAGGGGCATTCATCCCTGGGATGCCGACATATCGAATGTCTTTTGAAGTTGAAATCGTCCACTGGTTCGCTTCAAAGACTTTGAGCGTTGGTTCCCATCGTGCCACGACCTGATCGGTCATCCATTTGTCTACTTGTTGAACAAAAAGTGGATCTCTTGCAGTGAAGTACTGTGCACCATGGTCAGCGGTCCAATCTTCGCCGCGTTTGGTACTCATACGACCCGCTGGGCTGCGACCTTTCTCAAACAGTTCAACGTGGTGTCCTAACTCTTTGAGCCTAGCCGCGCAGCTCAGGCCTGCTATGCCGGCGCCAATAATGGCGATTGTCTTGTTGGTTAGCTTAGTCATCGTCTTGTCGAATAGCTCTAAAAGTAAGGTTGATGCGCGGGGCGACAGGCCGTTTGGTTTTTGTCAGACTATGCTGCCAAAACTCTTGAGTGGGTGGCTGCATCAGTAGCACACTGCCGTCCTCTAAAAAAAGAGAAACACTAGTTTTATCGAGCTTGTGTTTAAACGCGAACTTACGCGTACCACCCAGACTGACCGAAGCAATTGGCGCTGCTGAGTCTAGCTCTTTTTCATCATCGCTATGCCAGCCCATGCCTTCATCGCCGTCGTGGTACAGATTCAATAGACATGAATTGAAGGCGCTGTGCGTGAGTGACTCAAGTTTATGTTTGATATGTAATAGATCAGCGGTCCAGGCTTGTGGGAATTTCTTTACGCCCGAGTAGGTGTAAGAGCAACCCGCATCACCTACCCAAGCGACCTTTCTTTTTGTAGTGATTAACTTCCCAAACATGAGTAACTGATCTTCTTTCCAGTCAATCGTGCTCTGTATTGAAGTGAACAGCGCTGCACACTGCTCTGGGTCGAAGAAGCCCGGAATGTAGGTTGCACCGCCGTCCTTGGGTAGTAGATTCATCTCAGTCGGAGCTAAGGTTGTTTTCCATGATGATGCGCCCATAGCGTTGACGATCTGTATTAATTCGCGCGGCGAATTGTTCAGGCGTCATTGGCCAGGGTGTGGCGCCTTGTGTAATCAGGGTCTGTTGGGTCTCTGGCAAAGCTAAGACTTCTCGCAGATCCGCCGATACTTTGTTGATGATAGCGGCTGGGGTCCCTGCTGGAGCCAGCATGCCGATCCAGGAGCCCGTATCGAAACCAGCATAGCCACTTTCTGCGATAGTCGGCAGTTCGGGTAGGGCGGGCGAGCGGGTGGCGCTTGTGACGCCTAAGCCTTTGAGCTTGCCAGCTTTCACGTGACCAACGGATTCAAGTACCGTCCCAAAGTAAATATTCACATGACCTGCCATGAGGTCCAGGGCTGCTGGCCCTCCGCCTTTATAAGCAATATGTAGCATTTTAGTGCCAGAGACTTGTTGAAAAATTTCGCCAGCAAGGTGGGGCGCTCCACCGGCACCAGAACTTGCGAAGGTAACTTTACCGGGCTCTTTTTTTGCTGCTTCCACCACATCTTTAATATTCTGCCAAGGCAGCGACGGGGTGACGAGCATGACCAAGGGCAGCTCGGCGATCATGCCGATGGGGGCAAAGGCTTTGTCTGCGTCATACGGCATCTTTTTGTAGAGCGCAGGATTAACCGATTGCGTACCTACGTTGCCCACTAATAACGTATAGCCGTCTGGTTTTGCCTTGGCGACTACATCAGCGCCGAGGCGTCCCGCTGCGCCGCCACGATTCTCCACGATGACTGGTTGTCCCCACTTGAGTGACAGCTTCTGGGCGACGAGACGAGCGCCGACATCGGTCCCTCCACCGGGGGGAAAGGGGACCACGATTGTCACGGGGCGCGTTGGGTAGGCGTCCGAAGATTGTGCATGGATTGTTGTGGCATTGAATGCGGTAAAAATTGAAAAGAGCAGTGTCGCTAAACGTAAGCTGATTTTCATAAGGCCTCCTGGCAGTGTTTCACTGCGGTTCAGTTATAGATTTGACACAATCTTAGCGGAAAGCGCGAAGTCAAAAGACTGACAGCCCAGCAACGAAGCTGTACTGCGCCATTAAGATAGATCGCTATAGGGATAGCCCTAGCACGTCCTTGCCGGAATAGCGGTAATACTTGGCTGATTCAATCTTAAAAGAGAATAAAGATGATTTGCTTCAGTCAACGCGCTCTCCTCACCCTTCAAGCGCTGATCTTCAGCTTAAGCGCTGGCATCGCAGTTGCGCAAACGGAGACCTATCCTTCGCGCCCTGTAAAACTTATCGTGCCATTTGCGCCGGGTGGCTCGGCTGATATGCTTGCGCGGGTCTTGGCCGAAGGCTTGTCCAAAGGGCTTGGGCAATCGTTTCAAGTCGAGAACAAGGCGGGTGCGACCGGGGTGATTGGTACAACCGAGGTGGCTCGTGCGAAGCCCGATGGCCATACCCTATTGTTGGGTTTTGATGGAACCTTAACCATCGCGCCCTTCATTCAAAAGAATGTTGCGTTTAATGCGAGCAAAGACTTTGCGCCGATCTCCAAGCTTACCGACGTCGCCTTTGTCGTCGCCGTGAATCCTGCCGTCCCTGCAAAAAACATGAAAGAGCTTGTCGCTTACTCCAAAGCGAATCCAGGCAAGCTGTCTTATGCATCTCCTGGGGTGGGTAGCACTGCGCACATGTTAGGCGAGCAGTTGCGACTCGAAGGCGGGCTAGACTGGGTGCATGTTCCTTATGGTGGGTCGGGTAGCGGAAAATTCATCATTGACGTGATTGGTGGCAGCACCCCCGCTGCAGTCATTTCGATTGCTGTCGCAGCGCCATTTGTGCGTGATGGCAAAGTAACTGGGGTGGGCGTGCCTTCAGCGCAGCCCAACGCTGCGCTCCCAGCTGTGCCAACCTTTGCGCAAGCAGGGCTTGGGCAGTTCAACGTCGCATCCTGGTTTGCCTTATTAGCGCCAGCAGGAACCCCAGATGCAGTGGTCAGTAAGCTCAATGCAGAAGTAGCAAAGGTGCTCGCAACCGATGCGTTCAAAGCACGCATGGCGACCGCTGGCATGGATGTCACGCCGTCAAGCCCTGCGCAGCTCGCAGCACTGATTGCTGCCGATTCAAAAAAATGGGCTAAGGTTGCTGAGCGGATCCCAAAAACGGATTAGATTTTTTTGTTCTATTGCTGAAACCAAAGGGTAAAATAACTAAGTTATTTTATTAAAGCTTATGCGATGCGGTTAAGCCCTGAACAATTAGAAATTATTACGAAAACGACGTCATCTGTCGCCGGTGGCTCTGCACGCGTTTCGCTGTTTGGTTCGAGGTTGGATGATAGCCGTTCGGGCGGTGACGTTGATTTGCTCCTTGAATCTACGCCAGCGATTGGCCTTTTAAAGCGGGCGAAAATCAAGCTGCTTCTCGAACAAACACTAAATTTGCCAGTAGATGTGACTGCCGCGACGATGGGCGAGGAGAATAATCCGTTCGTTGCCATTGCCAGGGCGCGCTCTCTTTGCTTAAACGATTTGCCGAAGCATCCGCACGTATGACCATTGACTCTGCGCTAAGTGCTGAACGCAAGTATTTGTCTAGTTTGTTAGAGGCGATTCAGCGTTGCGTATACTTTCTAGATGCAGCGTCGCAAAACGTTCCCTGGCCACTGACTGAGCACATCCTTAAGTCTCGGAAAAAAGATAACGAACTGTTTGAGGCACTTGCTGCTGTCAATGAACGCTTTTCTAAACTGCAGGACTCGTTAGGCGCTGCTATGCGGCATAGCCTGATCTTGTCAGGCGAACAGGCCGACAGTTTTATTAAAGTATTAGCAATCTTCGAAAAATTTAAAGTAATTTCATCGATCGAAGATTGGCAAATAGCCAGGACTGCGAGAAATCTAACGGCCCACGACTATCAAACGAACTATGCGGTCGTCGCAGAGTACTTTAATACCTTGCACGCTTTGACGAACAATTTGTATGGAATGGCGAGCAGGTTTTTAGTCTATTGTGAAAGCCAACTGGCCGTTCTCCCATTAAGCGATGACTTTTCGGTTGAATTTCGGACCATCACGGCTTCGATATCAAAATAGCCCTATTTGTGTATTAGCGACTCAAGGAGTTACTGCGTGTCTTCAGCGGGTACTGGCTTTAATTTGACCGATAAGCCCAAAGGGTTCTCCTCGGCCATCGAGGAGCTTCTCAGTGTAAGAGCCCTTGAAAATCCAAGCGAAGCAATCGCGTTGTCAGGGACAGATCCCTTTTACAAGACACCGTTTAGAGTGGGTGAAACCGTCTCTGCTGCGCTGGCGTTGGTCGGTATCGCAGCCAATGATCTGTGGGCGTTGCGGCACGGGCGACGCCAAGGCTTGTCATTAGACGTTCGTCATGCGGCAGCGTCGCTTCGCACCGTAGACTACACGCGCAAGCAAAAGCCGGACGGCCAGTACGCTCCTGTGCCGCCCTCCGACTCCATGGCGCAAATGTTGACGGTGACACAGCCTTGGCCAACGCAGGATGGAAAATGGCTGTTACCTCATCTCAACTTGCCAAGCTTGTCTAAAAAAGTGCTTGGCGTGTTGCAGTGTGAGCACACCGTTGAAGGTGTCTCGTCAAGCGTTGCAAGGTGGAAGGGCGAGGATCTCGAGCAGGCCATCGCAGACGCTCGCGCCTGCGGTGGATTGATTCGAACGCCAGCCGAGTGGCTTGCTCATCCTCAGGGCCAATACTTGAATTCGCGCCCGGTCATCGAGATTCGTAAGGTGAGAGACGGTGCGCCTAAGCCTTTGTCGAGCGCAACCCGACCCCTCGATGGTGCGCGTGTCCTGGACCTCACTCGTATCTTGGCGGGGCCGATTGCCGGTAGGACGTTGGGTGAGCATGGTGCGGATGTCTTGATGGTCACGGCACCGCAGCTGCCGCAGGTAGCAGAGCATGTCCGAGACACTAGCCATGGCAAACGTAGCTGTTTTCTTGATTTTGAAGTGGCAGAGCAAGCAGCTATCTTTCGCGAATTAGTTAAGACGGCTGATGTCGTGATTGATGGCTATCGCCCAGGTGCATTGACAAGAAAAGGCTTTGGTAGAGAGCAACTATTTGATCTCTGTCCTGGACTGATTCATTTGTCAGTGAGCTGTTTTGGTAGTGGAGGACCTTTTCAAGACCGAGCAGGCTGGGAGCAGGTTGCGCAAGCTGTTACGGGTATCTGCCATACCTACGGCGAATCAATCGGTGCTGGTCAACCGAAATTGGTTTTTGCGCCGATGTGTGACTACTTGACTGGCTATAT
>CAJBTJ010000045.1 GCA_903958565.1 uncultured beta proteobacterium | reverse complement strand
CTCGTGTAGAGTAAAGGCACCTGTCGTGTAAAATGATTTCCGATTCTAAAACAAACAGTTAGCGCTGAATTCTCAGAAATCCTGCACCATGATTGGCGCAGTTTGTACTGATCTCGGTGTGCGACAAATAAAGGATTAGATTGGATGGCTGGTAGTTTGCTCGTGAGTGGCAATCCACAACACTACAAAGCAATCGGCGAAGGCGGTCAGCCTGTGTACTCGGTTGCGTTTCAGCTTCGCGAGGCGATACGTCTAAAGGCTGGCGCCGAGGTGGCTGATTGCTTGGCAATCCCTCAGCCGAACCAACACGGCAGCGTCATCGATTGGTACGCCCCTCATCCAGGTGATGTGGTGCCATGGTCTACGGCAAGTGTGCAAGAGCGCGAACATGCGCTGGCGGCGCTTGACGCCGCGCAGGGTAAATTAGAGGCCGCGGCCCAAGCGATGCGCGACACGTCAGGGCGCAATACACAAACCGAGCGGGAAAAAAATACTGCGCTACGGCTCATCACCAAGGCGTTTCAATTTCCGGACCCCAATTTTATTTTTCTGGTCAACGGCAAGCCGGTGATTGCGTTCTGGGGTTTCAACACGCAAGGTGCCTCACTGCCTTCCGATCCTTTTGGTGGGCTGCGCAACAACGCGACTGTGACAGCGGCAGCGGCTACGGCAACAGGCAAGCGTTCGTGGTGGTGGTGGCTGTTATTACTGCTCCTTCTTTTGCTGCTGCTATTTGTTTTGTTGCGGAGTTGTGCCCCACAATCTTGGTTAGCTGGATTACCCCTCAGCAGTCAAACGGTCACAGAGCCCAGTACGCCTCGTCCTGACGCAGGCGACGCTGCACCCAAACCCTCAGATACTGTGATCGATCGGGGTGTCTCGGGGTTACGCCGTTGGTGGTCCGGGCAGACTGGTCAAAGCACCACTGATACCACTGATACCACTGGCACACCTGTCACGACGGGCACCACCGGCACGACCACGGACACAACTGGACGCGCAGAGGGCTCAGCGACAAGTACCGACACGCCAGTTAACAATGCACCGGAGACTGCCGGCGGATCAGAGCAACCTGCACCGTTCAATAGCGAACCACCAGGCAACACACCGGCGGATCAAGCGCAAACGCCGACTGCTGGGCAGTCCGTGAATAATCCGACGCCGCCCACCCCAGCACAAACGCCTCCCACGCCCGATGCAACGCAACCCGGCTCTGTGCCGGGCGCGGGTAATCCTTTGCAGATCCCGAACTCGGCCGCGAACACTGGCTCGACGAACTTTCTCGATGGTCGCTGGAATGCTGGTGCGGGGATTCAAGATGCCAAGACCGGCAAGCCCTTACGGATGGAATACGATTTCAGTCAAGGGAACGGCCAAGGTAAAGTAAACATTCAGCGCGGAGACGGCACCCGATGCACTGGCGATGTTGCCGCCCAGATGCAAGGGCGATCGTTAAATATAAATGACCGTGGCGTTGCCAAGTGCTCCGACGGCAGCACAATGGCCTTGCCAAAGGTAACCTGTGTACCCACGGCTGATGGTCGCGCTGACTGTCAGGGTCGGTATGAAAATGGTACTTCTTTCCCTGTGTCGATGCGGCACGCTCCAAAATAGTAGGACGACTTTATATGCTGTCAGCCATTCATTCCTACGAAGATCAAACCACGTTGATCATGGGCAGCGGCGTTCAGTTCCTGGACTTTGCCGTAACGTTCGTCGTAAAGGGAAAGTCGGGCGCGTTCGCCAACATCGGAGATGCTGGGCCCATTGCGCGACTAGAAGAAGACGAGCGCACGGGCAAACTTCATTTTTCGTTCGATACGCGCAAGCAGCCCTCACAGGCGACGTTAGACATAGGCGTTGATCAGTCTCTGAAACTGCTGCTCGACACTTGGATACCGATCCCTTATTTTCGGTTTAGCCCTCCCTCGCGCTTTGAGGAAGGGCCATCGAACTGGGCGCGCGCGCGCATTACCGAAGTCCCTGCTGGGGCAGATCCAGAAGGACACACACACCGCATCACTTTCGCTTTCGACACGAAAGTGTTACCGACACGCAGCGATACCGCGTATATGGGGCCTTCCGAGGACGACGTCAAAGCGGGAACCAGTTTTGCGTTTGCCCATCGCGCACATGAGATGGGCTGGTTTTTGGATCAGAAATGGATTGACGAATGGCTTCAAGAAATTTTTACCGAACTTGGTAAGCCGCGTTTGAAAAAAGATAGTGAAGACATACAAGATGAAATCGATGAACACCATCATCAGGCGCACTATCTGAATGTTTTGCATTTGCTTGGAACGCAACTCAGTTTGCCCGAGATCAAGATTATCTCGAATGCACCAAACGATCTCTATAAGCCGATTCCAGTCGACTTAGTGCTCGATATTGGTAACTCAAGAAGTTGCGGTATTTTGATTGAAGATCACCCACAAGAGAGTGATGGGTTACGTCGTCGCTATGAACTCGCACTACGTGACTTATCGCGTCCTGAGCGTGTGTACAGCGAAGCCTTTGAGAGCCGTGTAGAGTTTTCGCAAGCAAACTTTGGCAAGGATCATTTCTCGGTGCAAAGTGGGCGCAGCGATGCCTTCTTATGGCCCACTATTGCCCGCGTGGGGCATGAAGCAGGGCGCCTAGCCAGTCTGCGTCGTGGCATCGAGGGTGCCACCGGGCTGTCTAGTCCCAAGCGCTATCTTTGGGATCAAGAGAGTTTTGAGCCTGGGTGGCGCTTCAACACGTCCTACATCAAACTCGATGCTGAACCGCATGCAACGGCAGCACCGGTCTCGCGCTTGATTAACGAACTCGGTGAAGCGCTCTACACCTTAGAGCCCAACGATCGTATGCCGGTCTTTCACCCGCACTACTCGCGCAGTTCACTCATGACCTTTATGCTGAGTGAAGTCCTTGCACAAGCGCTTGCACAAATCAATAGCCCAGCACAACGCTTACGGCAAAGCCATGCGCGTGTTCCGCGACATTTGCGTTCTATCATCTTGACCGTGCCGCCAGCTATGCCGCAGCCCGAACGCAAGATTTTTGAAGAACGTATGAACCAGGCGATCGGACTTATTTGGAAGAGCCTTGGCTGGCACCCCGAGGACGCAGGGGTAGATTCCGGCGAAGACCGTGATCTTGCGTTCCCACGCTTTCCCGAGGTGCACATTCAGTGGGATGAAGCGACCTGCGGACAGGTGGTTTATCTCTTTAGCGAAACACAGAATAGTTTTGGCGGACGTCCCGAAGAGTTTTTTTCTGCGCTCGCGCGGCCTGACCAGGCTCCTCGCGCCGGTAGCTCGTCTCCCTATGTATCGATCGCTACAATTGATATTGGTGGCGGAACAACAGATCTCGTGATCAACGAATACTCACTGGACAAAGGTGAAGATAGCGCTGGCCGTGCCAGTGGAGGTGGGTCGTATATCGTCCCAGAGCAGCGCTTCCGAGATGGTTTCAAAATCGCAGGTGATGACATCGTGCTCGATGTGATTCGGCTGGTTGTCCTGCCGTCCATCATCGATGCGTTTAAATCCGCAGGTGTGTCAGAGCCTGATGCCTTAGTTTCACGACTCATGGGTAGCGAGTCGTTAGATGCCCAGGTTTCTGTGCTGCGCCAACAGTTAACGTTGCAAGTGTTGTATCCGGTTGCGCTGCGCATTATCAAAGAATACGAAAAATACGATCCGCTTGAGCCTGGCAACCTTGGCGTGTTAATGATTAATGATCTGTTAACCGACTATGCGCGCCCAACCTCGGATGTTCTGGATTACGTCAATGCTGCGGTCCGTCGAGCAGCTGGGGCTCAGGCGTCGGCATTCGACTTGCTGAATATCGGTATAAATATCAACCTCAGGCGCTTACACGAGCAGTTTGTTCGTGGTGAGATCAGCATCTGTAAATCCCTTAAAGCTTTGTCTGAGGTGATATTCGCGTACCAACCAGACGTACTGTTGTTAACGGGACGCCCCTCTCGCATGCCAGGCGTTTTGGCTTTTGTTCGATCATTGCTTTCGCTTCCGGCGGGCAGAATACTGCCGCTCCACCAGTATAAGACTGGGCCCTGGTATCCGTTCCATAAGAACGGTCGAGTCGATGATCCCAAGAGTACGGCTGCGGTGGGAGCCATGCTTTGTCTACTAAGTCGCAGTTTGCGACTGCCGAATTTCTTTTTCCGTTCAGCTGCATTCAAACCCTATTCAACACTGCGCTACATGGGAATGATCGATAACAATAATGCGATCAAAGAGGCTAACGTATTTTTCCGCGATATTGATTTAGACAATCCGGATTACGATTTTCCGGATACGACATTTGAGGTGCGAGGGGCCATGAGACTAGGTTTCCGTCAGATTGACGCGGATCGTTGGCCTGGCTCCCCGCTCTACACGCTCACCATCGATGATCCTGACTTGCGTGAGAAACTCGCCGCGAAGGGAGTGGTGCTTAAGGTTTCATTGCGTCGCAATGAGCGCGCCGGCGCCGAAAGTTTTGAGCTTGCGTCCGTAGAGGGTGGCTCAAAAAACAAAGTGAAATTTAAACTCAATACGATGATCGACGCAGGCTTGGGTGATTCGCAGTATTGGCTCGACAGCGGCAGCGTAAGGTAACCAGCATGACAGATCAGCTATCAACAAAACTCACGCAAGGTTGGACCACGATTCATTCTGAATCGGGCGCAGCGATTGACTGGATTCAACGCGTGCGTGGTAACGCCCGCAGTGTGGACAACGAGGCCGATAGTCTGGTCTTAAAGCTCAGACGCGTACGCAATCAGGCCAAGAGTCTGGCTGTCGCATCCAGCCTTCCCTCGACGGTCGGTTTTTTTGGCTTATCGCAGGCAGGAAAGTCTTACCTTATTTCTGCACTCGCAGCTGGTGGAGACGGTCGACTTGAAACAGAGGTCGACGGTAAGCGTCTTGATTTCTTGAGCCATATCAACCCTCCAGGCGGTGGTAAAGAGGCGACTGGTTTGGTGACTCGTTTTAGTTTTCGCGCGAAGCAGGGGCCGCAAGGATTTCCGCTCGAGCTTAAATTATTTGAAGAAGTCGAGCTTGCAAAAATTTTCGTGAATTCGTTTTTCAATGACTTCAATTTTGAGAAGATCGGAGATCCTGTTGACCCGCTTGCAGCGCGCGCGAAGCTGCTTGAGCTCGAAACACGCCGTAAGTCCCTGGCGGTGCCTGGCGTGACCGAAGACGACATGGTGTCATTTTGGGATTATCTGAAAGACAGGTTTGCTGCATCGATACGCGCACTTGAGGGTGAGTTTTTGCCGCGGGCTGTGCAATTGGCGCCCTATCTGAGCATCGAGGATAGAAGCGAACTCTTTGCGTGTTTTTGGAAGCAGGCACCGGCACTGACAAACACATTTCTT
>CAJBTJ010000044.1 GCA_903958565.1 uncultured beta proteobacterium | reverse complement strand
GAGATTTCGCGGAGTGACTGGAGTTCAGACGTGTGTCTTCCGATCTCACCAAGAATGATGACAGGCATCAAGAGTGCCCAACCTGCCTGAACCGTGGCCTTACCAAAACTTAACCGCCCTTCTCCGTCGTTTTTACCCCAACCCTTGAAACGACAGTAGATATGCACAAAAGCCATCAAAGAGACGCCGATAAAGATGCCAGGACCAAAGCCTGCAATAAACAACTCTCCAATGGAGACTTCTGCAGCCACGCCGTACAAAATCATTGGGATTGAAGGAGGAATGATGACGCCTAGTTCTGCGCTAGTGGCCTGCAGTGCAGCGGCGTAGTTAGGGGGGTATCCGTGCTTAACCAGCGCGGGAATCAAGATGGCGCCGATGGCGAAGGTTGTGGCGACGCTAGAGCCCGACACGGCCGCAAAAATCATACAGGTCAAGACGCAGGTCATTGGCAACCCGCCCTGCACTCCGCCGACGATACTTTTTGCAAACTCTACGAGACGACGAGAGATACCGCCCGTCTCCATCAAGTTACCCGCCAGAATAAAAAATGGAATTGCGGCTAAGGGGAATTTGTTCAAAGAGTTAAACATCTCTTTGACGGCCACAAGCATATTCACATTACCAATTTGTATCCCTAAAATCGCAGCGAGCCCAATCGACACGGCCACAGAAATCGTGAGCGCAAAACAGAGCAGCATCGTAATTAACATGGTGGTACTCATTGCGCATTCTCCAACTCACTACGCTGCGGATCGAAGTAGTTAGCCACAATCGCGGGCACACAAAAAATTCCGCCTACGGGTAGGGCGAGATAGGCCCAAAACATGGTCACGCCCTCAAGCCCAATCACCGATTGCATTTGCCCTCGCTTGGAGTAGTCCCATCCCCACCAGATGATGACTGCGACAAGTATCAGTGAAGCTAGACTCGTGACAAAATCAAAAATCCTTCTCCCGCGAGGAGTCGTCCAGCGATAGAGAACATCCACACTCACCATTGCCCCCACCCTGAACGCGTAAGGCACACCCATAAAAACCATCCAGATCAAACTAAAACGGATCAACACCTCGGTCCACTCGGCTGGAATTTCTAAAACAAAGCGCATCACCACTTGAAAAACACCCAACGACGCTGCGATGGCCATCATCAGACAAGCAATAAACAAGGAGAGCTTGGTGGTGTAGCCCTCAACAGTGAGCAGAGTATTTTTCATCACGATCTTTAAAAAATAGACGCGGCAACAAAGTGCCGCGTCTTGATTTCATGCTTCAACTTTCTAAGGCAATCACTTGTAATTACGAATAGCCTCAATCTTGTCTTTGCCAAAGTCTTTTTCAAACTGCGCAAATACTGGAGCGAGCCTCGCAACGAACGCAGCTTTATCGACGTTCTCGATCACATTCATCCCTTTGCTGCGCAAGTAGGCAACGCCGTTGGCATCATCTTGATCAACGCGAGCGCGCTGGGCCTTCGCGGCAATCTTGGCGGCGTCGATAAACGCTTGTTTATCCGCAGCGGACAGTTTGTCAAAGGTTGCTTTGTTCATCAGGAAAATTGCTGGACTATAAACGTGTGCAGTCAAAGTCATGAATTTTTGCACTTGTTCAAACTTGGCAGCCATAATCACTGACAGAGGATTCTCCTGTCCGTCCACTACACCCTGCTGCAGTGCAGTAAAGACCTCTGGGAACGCCATCGGTGTGGTGATGATTCCGAAGCCCTTGTAGGCAGCAACGTGGACTGGGTTTTCCATCGTACGCATTTTGAGGCCCTTCAAATCATCAGGCACATTAACCGGACGCTTGCTGTTGGTCATGTGGCGCACGCCGTTCTCGGACCATGCCAGCGCCTTGAATCCTTTGCTCTCAAATTCTTTGAGCAGTGCGTCGCCGATTGGGCCATCCAGCACAGCGCGTGCATGTGCCTTATCACGGAACAAGAAAGGAATATCAAGAATGCGCACGGCAGGTACAAAGTTTGGAATCGGGCCCGTGCTGGTACCGGTCAATTCTTGGGTACCAAGCTGGACTGACTCGATGCTTTCACGCTCGCCACCGAGGCTGCCTGAATAGAAGTTTTTGATGATGATGCGTCCGTTCGTACGCTTTTCAACTTCCTGTGCGAGCACGTCAACACCGACGCCCTGGTGGGAGTTCTGTGCAACCGAAATGCTGCTACGCATGACGGTCTGTGCATACGTCGTGGAGGCAAACCCCAAGGTGAGGGCACCAGCTAGCGCCAAAGTCATACGTCCAAAACGTTTCATGATGCGTTTCTCCGAATCTAAAAATTGATATATAAAAACTAATTAGCCAAGTACACTTTTGTGCACATCGCTTTTTGGGGGTTTCTGTCTAGCTATCGTAGGACAAACAGAAGGCTTTCGGGCTTAGTACTATCCCTTGCTTTTAGCCATAAGAAACACCCGATTCACTACCTAATGAGGAAGCAATCATGAGCAAACCGACAAAAAAAACAGCGTCAAACCGCCGCTCTAGCCAATGGTTTGCACGCGATGGGGTACACGGCTTCCTTTACCGTAGCTGGACAAAAAACCGGGGAATTCCCCATGATCAGTTCGACGGCAGGCCGGTCATCGGCATCTGCAATACCTGGTCAGAGCTTACGCCCTGTAACTCACACTTTAGGCTCTTAGCCGATCAAGTCCGGCAAGGCATTTTAGAGGCGGGGGGATTCCCGCTTGAATTTCCCGTGACCTCGCTTGGCGAAACCTTGGTTCGACCCACGGCCATGTTGCTGCGCAACCTCGCAAGCATGGATGTCGAGGAAACGATTCGTGCCAACCCCTTGGATGGGGTCGTTCTGCTTTTTGGTTGTGACAAAACGACCCCCTCGCTTTTAATGGGCGCCTCCAGCGTCAATATTCCGACGATTGGGGTGTCGGGTGGCCCGATGCTTAATGGCAAATATCGTGGGCAAGATATCGGCTCTGGCACTAACACCTGGTCCATGTCAGAGGACGTACGTGCCGGAAAAATGACGGTAGACGAATTTCATGAAGCCGAATCTTGTATGCACCGCTCGCACGGTCACTGCATGGTAATGGGCACGGCTTCAACAATGGCAAGCATGGTTGAGGCCTTAGGCGTTGCGTTGCCTGGCAATGCCACTTACCCCGCAGTCGACGCGCGGCGCAATGTACTCGCTCGCGAGTCTGGTCGACGTATCGTGCAGATGGTCAAAGAGGATCTCACGCTGTCAAAGATCTTGACGCGCCAAGCTTTTGAAAACGCCATCCGAACAAACGCAGCCATCGGCGGTTCCACCAACGCTGTCATCCATTTAATCGCCATCGCACGTCGGATTGGTGTGGAGCTGAATATCGATGATTGGGACAAGTTTGGACGCGATGTTCATACATTGTTGAATTTGATGCCTAGCGGCAAATACTTGATGGAAGATTTTTGTTATGCAGGCGGTTTGCCCGTGGTCTTACGAACGCTCGGCGAGCAAGGGCTGCTCAACAAAAAGGCACTAACCGTCAACGGTAAGTCGATTTGGGAAAATAATAAAAAAGCAGAGTGCTGGAATCGCGATGTCATCACGACGTGGGAGAAGCCCTTCAAAAAGAACACGGGGATCGCCGTGCTGCGAGGCAACCTCTGCCCTGATGGCGCCATCATTAAACCATCGGCTGCGACGCCAAAACTGTTGAAACACACAGGGCGTGCAGTGGTGTTTGAAAACATCGAGGACTTCCATAAGAAGATCAACAATCCAAAGCTTGATATCGACGAACACTGCATCATGGTGCTGAAGAACTGCGGGCCCAAAGGCTATCCAGGTATGGCCGAAGTAGGCAATATGCCCCTCCCCCCTAAGATTCTTAAAAAAGGGATCACCGACATGATCCGAATCTCAGATGCTCGGATGAGTGGAACTGCCTACGGCACGGTCGTCTTACACGTCGCACCGGAAGCTGCGGCGGGCGGTGTATTGGGCCTGGTGGAGACAGGCGACATGATCGAGCTCGATGTCAAAAAGCGTCGTCTACATTTAGACGTCAGCGATGAGATTCTTGCGCAACGACGTTTGAAGTGGAAAGCACCCAAGCCGCCCATGAATCGCGGCTATTACAAGCTCTATGTTGATCATGTCAACCAAGCCAACGATGGGGTGGATTTCGATTTCTTAGTCGGCTGCAGCGGCAGTGCAGTGCCACGAGACAATCACTAGGCGCAGAGAACGTTACGCCTTTTTACGTGGCGGGAGCCCCGTGTGTTGCGTCAATACGCGACCAGGCCGGACGCTCACGGGGCGTCGAACGGTTGTTGCTTCCGTACTGTTTTTGCGGCGGGTGCTGATGTAGCTACCATCGGTGCGCGGCTGATGAAAAGGGATCAGATGTTTTTTTCCGTTCCCGATCAAGTCCGCGCGACCCATGTCTTTGAGTGCCTCACGCAGCATCGGCCAGTTATTTGGATCGTGGTAACGCAAGAACGCTTTATGTAAGCGACGACGACGGTCGCCTCGGACAATATCAACCGTTTCGCTCGTGCGCGTCACGCGGCCGAGCGGATTACGTCCTGAGTGATACATCGCCGTAGCGGTTGCCATCGGGCTTGGATAAAATGTCTGTACCTGATCCGCACGGAACCCGTGGGTCTTGAGCCACATCGCTAAGTGCATCATGTCTTCGTCGCTGGTACCGGGGTGAGCCGCGATAAAGTAAGGCACCAAGAACTGTTTCTTACCGGCCTGCTCACTAAACTTATCGAATAATTGTTTGAACTTATCGTAGCTGCCAATGCCAGGCTTCATCATCTTTGACAAAGGCCCCATCTCGGTATGCTCGGGTGCAATCTTTAAATAGCCGCCAACGTGATGTGTGACGAGCTCACGAATATATTCGGGTGACTTCACCGCCAAGTCGTAGCGCAAGCCCGAGCCAATCAGAATCTTCTTGACGCCTTTGACCGCGCGCGCGCGGCGGTACATATGAATCAAGGAGCTGTGATCGGTGTTCAGATTTTGGCAAACATCTGGGTAGACACAGCTGGGCTTACGGCACGCAGACTCGATCTCTGGGCTCTTACAGCCGATCCGGTACATGTTGGCTGTAGGTCCACCGAGATCAGAGATAACGCCAGTAAAGCCAGGCACCTTATCGCGAATATCTTCAATCTCGCGGATCACGGAGTCTTCACTGCGGCTCTGAATAATGCGCCCTTCGTGCTCGGTGATCGAACAGAACGTGCAGCCACCAAAACAACCGCGCATGATGTTGACGCTGAACCGAATCATTTCCCACGCAGGGATCTTAGTTACACCATCGTGACTGCCGTTCTCATCCGCATAAATAGGATGGGGACTACGGGCGTAGGGCAAATCAAAGACCAAATCCATCTCGGCGGTCGTCAAGGGAATCGGTGGAGGATTAATCCACACATCACGCGCGGTGCGCCCCTCACCATGCGCCTGCACGATTGCACGTGCATTCCCTGGGTTGGTCTCGAGATGCAAGACGCGGTTCGCGTGCGCATACAAGACGGGATCAGACTTCACCTGCTCATAGGCCGGCAAACGAATCACACTGCGATCACGCGGAGGCACCTTGAGCTTACCCTTGACCTGGGTAGAGGGGTTTGGGGTAAAAACAAGAGGTGCTTCACCTGCTTTCAGCTTTTGTTTACCGGCACTTTTTTGTCCGGTGCTTTTGGCGTTTGCCGCATCAGCCACCGCACGCGCCTCATCGTTACGCGCACAGCTTTCGCCTTGCTCGAGCGCCTGCTCGCTAATCATCAGGTACGGATTAACGTGAGCCTCTACCCTGCCCGGCGCATCCACACTCGTCGAATCGATTTCGAACCAGCCCTCAGGCGTCTCACGCCGTAGGAACGCAGTACCGCGAATATCGGTCATTTGCTGGACAGGCTCTTTCGCAGCGAGCCGATGCGCGATCTCAACAACAGCACGCTCGGCGTTACCATACAAGAGCAAATCACATTTACTGTCGATCACAACGGAACGACGAACTTTGTCTGACCAGTAATCGTAGTGTGCGATACGACGCAGCGAACCTTCGATACCACCCAAAATAATGGGGACATCTTTGTAGGCTTCTTTACAGCGCTGGGTGTAGACGATGGCGGCGCGATCTGGTCGCTTGCCGCCTATGTCACCTGCGGTATAGGCGTCATCACTGCGCATTTTGCGATCAGCCGTGTACCGGTTGATCATCGAATCCATATTGCCAGCTGTCACACCAAAAAACAGGTTTGGCTTACCTAGGGCTTTAAAGGGCTCGGCGCTCTGCCAATCTGGCTGCGAGATGATGCCCACCCGAAAGCCTTGGTTCTCAAGCATCCGTCCGATCACCGCCATACCGAAGCTTGGGTGATCCACATACCCATCACCCGTTACGATAATAATGTCGCAACTATCCCAGCCGAGCTGAGTCATTTCATCACGACTCATCGGCAAAAAAGGCGCCACACCAAAACGCGCCGCCCAGTACTTGCGGTAGCTGCTAAGGGGCTTGGCGTTGCGTGGAAACAGGGAAACGTCTGCGTAGGCGGTCATATCAACTCATTTAGGTGCCAGATTGTACGCAAAGTCGCCACAATTACCCCTAATAGCCCCATTCACGACACAACCGCTTTGCCCAGCAATTCCTGATACAGTAGGTTTGCTTGACTCCGCTAACGGCCACGACAAATGACCAATTTCCCCGAAATACACCCCCTAAACGCCTCTCCCGAGATCTCTGCCCTCTACGCAGACATTCGCGCGGTATCAGGCTTGCAAATGGTCAATCTGATCTGGCGACACTTTGCAGCCCTACCCGATGTGCTCGAATGGGCCTGGGCTGGGGTGCGTCCATTGGTAGGCTCAAAGGAAATGACAGCGGCACGCCATCGCTTGATACAGGCTGTCGAACTACCCACCATCGCACCTGTTTCATTACAAGCCAGGGATGCGGCGGGTGTTGGCCCCTCACAAATGCATGACTTCCAGTCCATGATGGCAGCCTACATCCGCGGCAACTGCACCAACATGATTGCGCTGACTGCACTGCGTTTGCGTTTAGAAGGGGTCGACCGCGCCTCGGCCGCGCTCTCTGCAGCGCCATTACCTGCAACGGCTGCGCAACTACCACCTTTGCCCCGAATTGACACCTTGGATCCCGCGCTTGCAACAGCGATTCGCAACCTGGCGCAACACCACGAAGGTGCACAAGGGGGCATCATCCCCAGCCTCTATCTAGAATTAGTGCGTTGGCCGGGGCTAATCGAAACGTTCCCCAACTGGCTCGGTGCGTTGTACGCACCCCAAGCGATGCTTGCAGCCCGCGCAAGTACCATCCGCGCAGCTGAGGCCGAGGCGTTAGCCATGCTCCCCACGATGGGGCCACCCCCACAAGGTATTGAAGCGATGCGACCCGCACTCGCACATTTCACGCGTCTGGTGATTCCGGATCTGATACCGGTCTGTATTGCTGCAGATCGACTGCTGCCCAAGTAACTTCAGGCGCAGCAGTCAGTCGGCGCTAACGTTTTACTTCGGCACTCTGAACATCGCGCAAATCTTGTTGCCGATTGGATCGCGCAAATAGGCGAGGTAAAGCTTACCGGCAGGACCTTCGCGATAGCCAGGAGGATCTTCACAGGTTGTTCCGCCATTCGCAACACCGGCTGCGTGAAACGCATCGACTTGCTCTGGTCCCTTCGCTGCAAAACCAATCGTGCCACCGTTAGCCGGCGTGGCTGCTTGGTTATCAATCGGCAATGTGAACGCAAACACACCAGTCGGTGTGCGATAGAAGTAACGAATGTCTCGGTTGATAACACCCGGTGCAATACCCAACGCACCAAAGACTGCGTCATAAAATTTCCTTGACGCCTCTAAATCATTTGCACCTACCATGACGTGACTAAACATTTCTTCTCCAAAAATCAGGGTTGCGAACAAGAAGCGTAACCTGAAATGAAACCACCTCCAACCGGAATCGGATGCAAGAACGCTATGACGTCGACTTTAAGATTTGCCTTTCACTAGATCGACGATGGCATTTAGCCCATAGATGTAAGAGTCTCGCCCAAAACCAGTGATTACGCCAACGGAGGCCTCGGCCGTGACGGACTTCATGCCGCGACGCTCAATATTCGACATGTGCACCTCCACCGTCGGCATGATTAACGCTTTGATGCAATCTCTTAGCGCATACCCCGCATAAGTGAAACCGGCGGGATTGATGAGCATGGCGTCGTAGCCTTTGCGGTCAGCCTCATAGGCCCAGGTGATCGCTTCGCCCTCAAGATTTGTTGTTCTGATATCGAGCATGATCTTTAGCGTTTTTGCATGAGAAATAAGCTGCTCGTGTAATTCGCCTAAAGCCATCGTGCCATATATTTCGGGCTGACGAATCCCCAAATACTCCATGTTGGCACCCTGAACTAAAAGCACTTGAATTGGCTTGCTATGCATAGGTGACTCAGTTTTTTTAATTATGTGGAGAAAAGTATTTTTGCTGAATGTTGAAGGATAGCTTGTTAAAACTTATAACCGATGTGTGTCATCGCGCGTGCGTCTAAGCGCGCCATCTCGATGAATTCGTCCATTCGGTCCGAGGGATGAAGCAAGGACTGAACATCAGGCAACGACATCCATTGGTTAACAGTCCGTTTTGCATCAGCGGCGCGCAGATGCTCTATCACCAACACACCATGCGCTACCGTGTCAGTGCCCGGACGAAACCGAGCCTCCGGCGATGGCTCAGCGACCGAGGATGTCTGAGCCGCAAGCCGCTTGGCCAGAATCGATTCATACAGCCGCCAACGACATGCCGCCGCAGGTGCATGCGCACGTAATAACTTCTGCCACGCCTCCATATCAGTATGCCTAGGTTTATCTCCGCCTTGAATTTGCCCTAGTCTTAACGTCACCACCCACGCACCCGCAGCGCGCCCTTCATAGTCGACGAGTCGCGCGATCGTACGGCACATGTTTTTAAAATGCGCCATGATGAATTGGGTATCAGGCGTCGGGTTGAGCAACGCTGCCTGATAGGCCGGCGCCTCTAAGACGCTCACATCATCCAGATCGTAACTCGTGAAAAACCGGGGGGATGCACTCTGCGGTGAAGGGTTGGTGGTCTCATAGCGTACGCCTTGTTGAACACCCGGCAAGCCGACGCGGTCGGGGAGATGCTCATTCATATACCAGTGCTCGTACTGATCCAGCACCGCCTCATCGCAATCATTCCAAACAGCTAAGAGTCCATTCATATCGAGTGCTCACAGAATTTTTGAAATTCGATCGTTAAGTGAAACTGTAAACCAAGTTTCCAGCACATATCTACTTCTACTGACATCCATATTGACCCAGTCGCGTTACGCACTTAAACTCGATCACTACGGGGTGATTTCCATCACCAAACAAAAAATATTTAACCCAAGGACGCACACCATGGCTCGAACTATTTCTTTGATTGGGAAAACATTGGTGGCAACGTCGCTTGCCTTTTTTGCGGGGTCGGCGCTTTCGCAGGCCTATCCAAGCCAGCCCATCAGGTTAGTTGTTCCCTTCAGCCCCGGAGGCGGAACGGATACCTTTGCGCGAGTGGTTTCGGCGGGTATGCAGCCTAGCTTGGGACAAAACATCATTGTTGAAAACAAACCCGGCGCAGGTGGAAATATTGGTGCTGATCTAGTCGCCAAGAGCAAGCCGGATGGCTACACGCTTTTGTTAGCCCAAGATAGTTTGGCGATTGTCCCTTGGCTTTACAAGGACCTTACCTTTGACCCCATTAAAGACTTTGAGCCAATTGGTGTGGGTGTGTTTATGCCGATGGCACTCGTGGTGAAATCGCAGCTGCCAGTTGACTCAGTCAAACAATTGATTGATTACAGCAAAGCGAACCCAAACAAATTATCCTACGGCACACCTGGGGTAGGCACGGCTCATCACCTTAACTTCGAGTCACTTCTCCAGACAACGGGCACGAAAATGGTCCACGTACCTTACAAGGGCGCTTCCAACATGCTTTCAGATTTAGCATCGGGAAGCGTAGATGTGGCTTTCAGTGCACTGAGCTCGGTTAAGACGCTGGTCGATAGTGGCAAGTTAAAAATCATTGGTGTTGCAGATACAAAACGCTCGCCTCAATTCACGAACGTACCGACTATTGCGGAAACGGTGCCGAACTACACTGCGTCTGTATGGTTTGGTTTGATGGCGCCAAAGGGCACTCCAGCTCCCGTGACCCAAAAACTATCCCAGGAAATGTCAAAAGCGCTCAGCTCACCCGAAATCAATAAACGACTATCCGATTTAGGCTATCGCGTTCAACCAACAGATTCCGAGGGCATGAAAAAAATCATGAACGATGAATATAGTAAGTGGGGCGCTCTCGTCAAAGAAGTCGGCATTAAACCAAACGAATAATCATTAAGTTTTATAGGTGTTGAATCATGTCAATTAAAGAAATCGTCCCTCCTGGGATGCCCTATCCTCCAGACTTTGGCAGTCCAACGTCCCTGGCTATGAGAGCGGGCGACTTTGTTTATGTTTCAGGGATGATTGCCTGGGATGAAAAGAGAAATATTGTTGGTGTGGGCGATCCTCGTATCCAAACAATCGAGGTGATCAAGTCCATTCAGGCCTGCTTAAAGGCCGCAGGCGGTGACTTGAAAGATATTATCAAGGTCACGTTCTACCTGACTGACATCCGCCACAAAGCGGTGATCTGGGAGGCACGCAAAGAACTGTTTGGTGCCAATCGTCCGGCATCCACACTCGTTGAGGTCAGCCATCTGGTAGATCCTCAGGCACTGCTAGAAGTGGATGCCGTGGCATACCTGGGAAAGTGATACTCAGTGCGATGAGGCAACAAAGAAAAATGCACAAAGAATTCTAGAATCTAGGTGCAGCCTTCAAGGCTACGGATCCGGTAGCACGAGAACTGAGAAGCAAAAAAATGTTCAAGCGTCCAGTCGTTTGGGGGCAAGGTCTGCCAGAATTAAAACGCAATCTTTAGAGAAGCAACGGCCGCAGTAGCATTCCAGTTACTGGCAAATTGATTAAAAACACCAATGCTAATGGAGGTGGATTGAGAAACATCACCAGAAACACTCACGCCAAGATTGGCGCGGTATCGCCCAATCGATCCACTTTGAACTTGTAGCGCTTGATTCATAAAAGTGGTGTTGACGTTAACATTATTAGACAAAAATTCATGTGAGACCCCCGCTAATGCGGAAGCTCGCCAATTAACGCCATTGATCTGTTTGATGGGACTACTCACCTTGAGTCCAAAAGCAGCATTTAAAGACTGGGTGTTACCGCTAGCTATATTTAAGTTGTACGCACTCTGGCTTCCACTTTCAGTCAATCCAAGATTTCTCATGGATATATAGTTCAAGCCAAATCCAAGCTCAAGCCTTGGTTGATCATTACTCACTGGACTCGCCCAGCCAACCATGGCAGACGCAGCAGCATTTAATGTCCGTAAGGTCGAACTATAAGACGCATTAAGCATCGAAATAGAACGATTCGCGTAGATCTGCCCCACTCCCCCGCCCGCAGAGCCCTGGATAAAATATCCTGAATCCAATGAGTGGCTTGCATACGCCATCACCTGTAAATTTTGCATCGGACCACTACCCATATTTTGAATAGTGGTTGGATTGCTATCTGCATAAGCAACAGAAAGACCAGCAAGCGATTGCGGAGTGAGTTGTTTCTGTAGACCGCCCAACAAGCCTCTGAGCGTATTGTTCATCTGATGACCGACCCCATCTCCCTGTAGTTTGGAAACGCGTCCGATTGCCATTGACCAAGCCCGCTCATTAGAGCCCGAAGATGCATCCGTATTCTTGTCTGCAGCGCTATTGGCAGAAACGGCTTGGCCTCTTCCCTCACCGCGACGCTGGTTACCAATTTCCAGCATCGTTTGATCAATTAGAAATTTGGTATTTTCAAAGTTTTGTTGCAAGAGCTGTGGGTAGGCTACACCTGCAAGTTGATCCATAGAAGATGGCAAAGTGTTGGCAGATTGCGCATAAAGACCGTCATACAACGCTTTGGACGTCCCACTGTC
>CAJBTJ010000043.1 GCA_903958565.1 uncultured beta proteobacterium | reverse complement strand
TTAACTCAGGCACTAGAAACCTTGTCGTCAAAGTAGTTACCCTAAAGTCGTTCAACAACACAACAACATCAGGACACCCTATGAACCTACGACACCTTTCGCGCATCGCGAGCCTGACTGCGACTGCAACACTAGTTTCAAGCATGTTATTGATTCCAGCACAGAGCTCTGCCCAGACACTACAACCTCTGGCTGATTTTCCAAAACAAGCAATCACCATCGTATCGCCGTTTCCACCGGGCGGTGGTAACGACAAGATTTCTCGACTCTTGGCCGCTGAGCTTGCAGGCATTGTTGGGCAACCGGTTGTGGTCGAAAATCGTGGTGGCGCAGGTGGCAACTTGGGCACCTCCTCCGTCGCGAAAGCAAAGCCTGATGGCTACACCATCTTGACCTCACAGACCAGCATCATCGGTGTGAACCCCGCGCTCTATCCCAACGCAGGCTTCGTCCCGAAGAAGGATTTTGAACCACTCTCACAACTGACGAGCGCGCCAGTGGTCTTTGTCGTGCGTGCAGACAGCCCCTACAAATCGATGAAGGACTACATCGCCGATGCACGTAAGCGTCCCGACGTTGTGAACTTTGCCACCCCCGGTAACGGCACTCTGTCGCACTTAACCACAGCTCGCTTAGCGACACAAGAAAATATCAAACTCACGCACATCCCTTATAAAGGTGCAGGCCCCGCGACCACGGATCTTCTTGGCGGACAAATTGCCATGTTGGTCACCTCACCCTCGTCTGTGGAGGGTTTAGTCTCGTCAGGTAAGCTGCGTGTTCTTGCTGCCACTAACGACAATCTACTCGGCGTATTCAAAGGTACCCCAACGCTCGAAAGCCTCGGTATCAAAGATATGAACGTTGCAGATTGGTATGGCGTGTTTGTCCCCAAGGGCACGCCGGCCGATCGCATTGCCTACCTCGAACAGGCTGTGCGCAAAGCCATGTCCACCGCTGACATGAAAACAAAGGTGAATCAAAGCGGCTCCGAAGTTGTCGGCAATGCGCGTAGCGATTTCATTAAAACAGTCGACAAAGAAATTGCCGATTGGGGCGCTGTGGTGAAAGCCTCCGGCGTGAAGGTCGACTAAGCCTTGGCTCAGTCGTTATGACCGCAGTGCAAGGTCCAGTGTTGGGCATGCACTGCGCGCAGCTTCCGCGGTCTTGCTCAGCACTTCCTCGTACGATATGCCGCGCAACTCGGCAAGCGCATGTGCGATACGCCTCACCTCAGCCGGTTCATTTCGGCGTGTTTCGGTCAACCAGGCCGGCGCAATATCGGGCGCGTCGGTCTCCAGCACGATCGACTCTAAAGGCAAGGCACAAGCGAGCCGTCGAATCTGCAGCGCACGCGCGTAGGTCATTGCTCCGCCAAAGCCCAGTGCGAACCCCGCATCGATAAACTGCTGCGCTTGTTGCACGCTGCCATTGAAGGCATGCGCAAGTCCGCCACGCACGGGATGGCGGCGAAGATATTTCAGCAAGACATCCTGCGAACGTCGAACATGCAGAATCACCGGCAAATCAAAATCGATTGCGAGCTTTAGCTGCGCGACATAAAAACGTTCTTGCTTGGCACGCTCTTCACCTTGTGAAATCTCAGGCACGAAGAAATCTAAACCAATCTCACCCACCGCCACTAAACGGGGATCGTCACGTCTCGCTTCCAACGCCTGACGCAGTTGCACTAAGGCCTGATCATCCACATGCTGCACATACATCGGGTGAATGCCCAACGCATACGCACCACCAGGAACCAAGTGGGCAAGCGTACGAACAATCTCAAAATTAGAGGGGTCTACAGCAGGAATAAGGATGCCTTGAACGCCTGCCGTAAGCGCGCGGGCGATGACAG
>CAJBTJ010000042.1 GCA_903958565.1 uncultured beta proteobacterium | reverse complement strand
CAACTTCATCAAGTTCAATGCTCATTTTGAGTTCTTTATGATTTAACCCAACCCGATTGGACTGCGTGAAAGCTTATTATTATGCGAACTAGATGTCAGAGGCAATAGCGTTAACAAACATTTTAAGGATGCCTTATCCTTGCAGTTCTTAATGACGTCGCAGAATAGATAAATATGCATTATCTAGACGGTGCAAGGGTTCACCTTATGGATTGCCCCGCAACATCCCCGACTCCCACTAAGCAAGCGCAACAGACTTTATCTGGGCCCAAACCACAGCGCCGGCATTCAGCTCCAGATTTGCCAACGCTTTACGCGTAACGCGTGCGAGTAATCGCTGCTCTTGGTAGCGAATCGTCACCAGACAACTAGCAGGGTGTATATCCTCAGCAATGCTTTCGATCACACCCAATATTTTGTTTTGTATTGAACTATCTTGGGGCTCGGTAAGCGCCAGACTCACATCGCTCGCATGAATGTGCACACGCACCGCACCTCCAATGGCAAGGTCCTTTTGGCGTACCCATAGCCTAGCACCGTCTACATCGATTCCGGTCAAGTGATAGCGGCTGTCGTGCTCGGCAACATGGCCTGTCAACACCGCTCCCGCATCTGACCCTAACTCACGAGCGAAAGCCGAATCAGATAACACGTGCGCAATAGAGCCTTGCGCGCTTACCTGCCCGTTAGTGAGCAAGACCACGTGATCGGCAAGGCGTGTGAGCTCCTCCATCGAATGGGTCACATACAGTACGGGGATACTGAGTTCAGTATGCAGCCGCTCGAGCCAAGGCATAATCTCTTGCCGACGCGCAATATCCAAAGAAGCCAGCGGCTCATCTAGCAGCAGGAGCTTGGGCTGTGTGGCCAGCGCACGCGCAATCGCCACACGTTGGCGCTCACCACCCGACAAACTCGAGGGATTCCGATCCGCCAGGTGCCCAATGCCTAAGAGCTCCGTTGCCACGTTAAGCGCTGCTCCACCGCCTGACTTGCCTGTGCGCTTAATGCCATAGCTCAGGTTATCCCGCACACTTAAGTGTTCAAACAGGCTCGCCTCTTGAAATACATAACCAAGATCCCGCTTCCAAGTTGGCAGCCATTGAGCCGTGGCGTCGTCTTGCCAGACATGCTGACCAACCGTCACACAACCTTTGGCGCGTTCAAGCCCGGCCACACAGCGTAAGACCGTGGTTTTGCCAGAGCCTGAGGGGCCAAACAACACAGTGATCCCTTCGCCGGGCAAAGCCAGATCCAGCTCGAGCGAGAAATCCGGTCGATTTAACGACAGCGCCAACCGAAGACTGTGAGCGCTCGTCATGGCAGAACTCTATCCGAGCGCTTTTTTAGCAGAGACAAACAAAGCAGCACCGCAAAGGAAAAAACCACCATGCCCGCTGCGAGCCAGTGCGCCTGGCTATATTCCATTGCTTCAACGTGCCCAAAGATTTGTGTCGAGACGACCCGCGTTTCACCCGGAATGTTTCCACCAATCATCAGCACTACACCAAACTCGCCTACGGTGTGTGCGAAGGTGAGCACCGTAGCCGTAAACAGCCCTGGTTTAGCCAACGGCAAGGCAACAGAAAAAAATGAATCTAAGGGGCTCGCACGCAATGTCGCTGCGACATCGAGCGGGCGGCGCCCAATCGCCTCGAACGCATACTGAATGGGCTGTACCGAAAAAGGCAAAGAAAAAACAATGGATCCCAACAGGATTCCAGTGAACGAAAATGACAGGAGACCCACGCCTAGCGCCTCAGTGAGCCTACCCACCCACCCCTGCGGACCAAGCAACATCAACAAATAAAAACCCAAAACAGTGGGAGGCAATACCAGCGGTAGGGTGACTAGGGCACTGATGGGCGCTCGCCATTTTGAGCGAGTCTGTGACAACCACCAGGCGAGCGGTGTCGCAACAATCAATAAGATGATGGTTGTGAACGCCGCAAGCTTAAGCGTTAGTGCAATCGCCTGCCATGCATCGGGACTCATTACGCTTGTCATTAATTCGAGGGCCTAATCTCAAAACGATTCGGACGGTAGCTAAAAGTCATAACCATAAGAAAGAATAATCGCTTTGGTTTTTTCGTTACGCAGATACTGCAATAAGGCCTGTGCGGCAATGTTCGTTCGAGCGTGCATGAGCAACATCGCGTCCTGTTTAATCGGATCATACATAGTAGAGGGTACGATCCACCCTGATCCTTCTTTCATCTTTCCGTTTTCAAACACTTGTGAGAGCGCAACAAAGCCTAGCGCTGCATTACCAGACGAGACAAACTGAAAAGTCTGCCCGATGTTTGAAGCCTCGACGATTTTAGGTGTAACACGAGCAGATACATCCAATCTTTGTAACACTTGCATGGCAGCCAGACCATACGGCGCTAGCTTCGGGTTAGCAATCGCAATCTTGGTAAAGGTGCCCGATCGAAGCACTTCGCCCTTGTCGTCCACGAAGCCAGGCTTCTTGCTCCACAACACCACTTTGCCCACGGCATAGGTAAAACGAGTGCCTTCAACGCCGAACCCGTCTTTTTCTAGCTTTACTGGGGTCTCATCGTCAGCCGCAAGCAACACTGCAAACGGCGCACCGTTTTTGATCTGTGCATAAAACTGTCCCGTCGCGCCAAAGGACAAAATCGCTTTGTGCCCTGTGTCACGCTCAAAGGCTTGCGCAATGACCTTCATTGGCGCAGCGAAATTGGACGCAACCGCGACACTCACCTCACCGGCCATCGTCACCAAGGGCAAGCTCATCGCTGTTACTAGAAGCAATAACTTTTGGAATGCAAGTCTTGCCATCGGAGGTCGTTCGCTAAGATGTGAGCAAAGAAAATCTTATCACGCTAGCGTGTTGGGCGTTCACTAAACCGCGTCATACATAGCACCAGCAGCAAGGCGCATGCAGAACTAAAGACATAAAGCATGCCTGTCCCGCCCACCCGCATCAAGGCACCTGAAATAAGCGGGCCCAAGGCAGCACCTACGCTGTAGACAATCAAGACCACCGCGGACGCACCGACACGCCTATCTTCTTGCACTCGGTCATTGGAAAGCCCAGAGGCTAACCCGTACAGCGTGAATTGGATGACACCTAGGCCCGTTGCGAACAAAAGCATTAGCCAATAGGGCCAACTGACCCAACCCCACATCAGCGCAGCAATTCCTGTGAAGATCAAGGCGTTATTACGCACGAGCTTTGCGCGATCAACGCGATCAGATAGCCAACCCATCGGCCACTGCGCCACCAGACCTGCAATGACGGTCGTCGCGGTGTAAAAAGCAATTTGTCTCGTACTGAAACCTTGGTCTGCCGCATAGACTGCGGCCAACCCATAAAAAGACGCAGAAATATTGCCTGAGAAAAAAGCGGTGATTAACGCCATGGGCGCAACTTTAAAAAAATATCGCAACTCCACGGGAGTCGGCAGCTGCATAACGGGCGGCTTTAGCTTGGCCAACAGTATTGGTAAGAGGCCCAATGCTTGGCACAGTGCGACAAAGATCAGTATTCGCAAATCAAGCGTCGGGTACAACGTGATCGCGAGCTGCCCAAGCGCAGTTCCGGAACTAGACATCACCAAATAAACGGACATCACTCGACCGCGATGCGTATTCTGCGTTTGTGCGTGCAGCCAGCTTTCAACAACGATGTATTGAATTGACATCGCAATGCCAACGATTAGGCGAAGACCCATCCAGACAGGCAGTGAATCAAACAAACTCTGTGCGAGTATTGAACAAATCGACACAACCGCAGCGGTGGCGCACGCACGAATATGTCCCACTTGAAGGATCAGGGAGTTTCCAACGCGGGCGCCTGTGCATAAACCTACGTAGTAAGCCGAAATCAGCGCACCAATCCACAGGGCGCTCACGGACTCAGAGGTCAGTTTTAAGGCGAGGTAAGTGT
>CAJBTJ010000041.1 GCA_903958565.1 uncultured beta proteobacterium | reverse complement strand
CACCAGATGTCGGCAAAGCCGCATGCGACCATCAACCCCGCACTGGTCAAGGACACGAGCCACGCATAAGGGCGTTTCAAGTACCACCAATGCGCGCCGACGCAACCCAGAACAGCTGCCAAGAGCCCCACCGTCACTTTATTTCGAAATGCTGGCGCTGCTTGTAGAGTCGTCATGGGTACCTAGACAAAAGGAAGTCGCGTGCGTGAAGCCGCAAGAATAGCCTATCCCGATCTAAGGATTCAACCAAAGACCTTAGTCTGGTCACACGATAGAATGCGGAATGCCTTCAGAGACCTCAGCCTGCGAGTTCGATATTGCCATCTTGGGTGGCGGCCCGGTGGGCTGCGCCCTCGCCTTGCTGCTCGCGCGGCTAAGCCCGAGGCCTGAGCGTATCGTCATGTTGCAGTCAGATGCTGCCTCGCGCTATGGCCATACGCCGGAGATGGATCCTAGAGTCCTTGCGGTGAACCATGGCAGTCGCGTTTTACTCGAATCATTAGGTGCATGGCCCGAACGCTGCGCCGACATCCGCACGATTCACGTGTCACAACGCGGTCGTCTGGGACGTACGTTAATTAAGCATACGGATTTTGCTGTACCTCAACTAGGCTGTGTGGTGAGGTATGGGGCGCTCATCGAACAACTGACCCGCGCTGTTCAAGCAAGCGGCGTGAGCGTACGACACGGCGCCAGCGCAGAGATCAGGCATCAAGACGCACGTGGCGTGCAGCTCTCGCAAGGGCAAGACATACTTCAGTCCGCAATCGTTGTTCAGGCCGACGGCGGGAGTCCGACCGAAATTCGGCGCACCTACCAACAAATGGCGCTGCTCACGCGAGTGCGGGCGAGCCTCCCACGCACCGGGTGGGCGTTCGAGCGTTTCACGCGTGAAGGGCCCTTGGCGATCTTGCCTCACCCCGAAGCGACGGATCAACAATCGATCGTGTGGTGCTGTGCACCTGAGCGTGCTGAACACCTGCATACACTGAATGCAGCGGACTTTTCCCTGGCGCTGACGCAGGCGTTTGGTGGGCGGCTTGGTTCGCTTAAAGTACAGGAAAAGGTTTCCCTGTTCCCTCTCGCCCTCAGCGTGCGCGCCGCTCCGGTCAATGGACGCGTCATCGCGATTGGCAATGCGGCACAAACGCTCCACCCGGTCGCCGGTCAAGGGCTGAACCTCGGCTTACGCGACGCCGCCAGCCTGGCGATCGCGTTGCGTGACTGGCTTCCCGTGACAAACCAAGAACCCAGCGCAGCGCTTGAGCAATTTGTGCACATGCGGCAGCCCGATCGCCAGCTCACCACACATCTGACCGATTTGATGTCGCGTGTGTTCACCTCGGGCTGGCCGATTATTGAACACTCCGCTGGGCTCGCCTTGCTCGCCATGGACCTAATTCCTGCCTTGCGCGCCCCCCTCGCAAGACATCTTTTACAGGGTTTGAGGCTGTAGCGACGGGCAACCCAGTGGTTGCAGTCCAACCGATTACAATTTGCGCATGCAAATTGGTGCCTGGTCCCTCCCTAACAACGTGTTTGTCGCGCCCATGGCGGGCGTGACAGATCGCCCTTTTCGTCAGCTATGCAAAAAGCTGGGCGCGGGCTATGCCGTTTCAGAAATGGCGGCAAGCAATCCACAACTATGGGAAACGGTAAAGTCCTCACGCCGCCTGAACCATGACGGCGAGATCGAACCTGTCGCCGTACAGATCGCCGGAGCAGATCCCGCCATGATGGCGCAAGCTGCGGTCTTCAACATCGGCAAGGGCGCACGCATTATTGATATCAATATGGGCTGTCCGGTCAAAAAAGTGTGTCACGTCGCAGCGGGCTCGGCATTGTTGCGCCACGAAGACCTCGTGGCACGCATCCTAGAAGCGGTCGTTCAAGCCTGTCAGCCACACAACGTACCGGTCACACTCAAAACCCGCACGGGTTGGAGTCGCGACGACCGCAATGCCTTGCGCATCGGTCAGATTGCTCAGAACGCCGGGATCGCTGCCCTGACACTACACGGTCGCACGCGTGAAGATCTCTATCTAGGTGAAGCGGAGTACGACACCATCCGGGCCGTCAAGGCGAGTCTCACGATTCCTGTCGTGGCAAACGGCGATATCGACAGCCCTGAAAAAGCGCGCCAGGTACTCGCCTATACAGGTGCGGATGCCGTTATGATCGGTCGCGCAGCCCAAGGACGTCCCTGGATTTTTCGGGAGATTGACCACTATCTGCGCACCGGACGGTATTTAGCTGCGCCCTCTTGGAACGAAATGCGGGATTTGCTCTTGGCACATCTTGCGGATCACTACCATTTTTATGGTGAGCGCACCGGCGTGCGCACCGCGCGCAAACACATTGGCTGGTATGTTGACGGGCTGCCAGGCGGAAAAGCCTTTGCCGACCACATCAATCGCCTGGAAAGCACGGCCGAGCAGGCGACTGCTGTCGAGCACTGGTTTAGCGTCCAAAGTGATGTTTTGCCACACACAGGCCTGCCAAACTGCGACAATCCCAGACAAGATGTCGCCCATCAGCAGGCTGCCTAAGCGCGAGACACTCTACACACCATGAAACAATACAACGCTCTGCAAAAATCAGTTCGTGAAACGCTCGAACGATATCTCACCGATCTGGGCGACACGCAGCCCAACGATATGTACGACATGGTGATCCACTGCGTGGAACGACCCATCCTACAAATTGCGATGCAACACGCCAACGACAACCAATCAAAAGCGGCCGACATACTCGGCATGACGCGCAACACGCTGCGTAAAAAACTTCTTTCCCACAAACTACTCTCAGAAAAATAAGCCTGCAATGAAAATTAAAACAGCCTTGCTCTCCGTTTCAGACAAAGACGGTATTGTTGAATTCGCGCAGGCGCTTGCCTCGCGTGGCGTGCGCCTCTTGTCTACCGGTGGCACCGCTAAGCTGCTCGCGCAAGCTGGCCTCAAAGTCACCGAGGTTGCCAAACACACTGGATCACCAGAGATCCTCGATGGCCGCGTTAAAACGCTGCATCCGAAGATTCATGGCGGATTGCTTGCTAGACGGGATAGCGATGCGCACATGGCGACTCTCAAAAAACATAAGATCGATCGCATCGATCTGTTGGTCGTCAACCTTTACCCGTTCCGTCAAGCCGTTGCCAAGCCTGACTGCACGTTTGCCGACGCGGTAGAAAACATCGATATTGGCGGGCCAGCCATGCTGCGCGCCGCCGCTAAAAATCACGGCACCGAAGAGGGTGGCGTCACAGTCGTCATCGATCCCGCCGACTACCCTGCCGTGCTCAAAGAAATTGATCAACGCGGTTCGACCTCTTATGGCTTGCGCTTAAAGCTCGCCACCAAGGTATACGCCCATACCGCTGCCTACGATGGCGCGATCGCTAATTACCTCAGCAGCCTGACGGAAGCGGAGCCCGCTCAAGACAACGTACCTGCACGCAGCACCTGGCCAAACGTACTGACGCTTCAAGTCCATCAGCAACAAGTGCTGCGCTATGGCGAAAACGCTCAACAACTCTCAGCCTTCTACACTGACCCCACGCGACAAGCGGGCTTGCTTGGCAACTTTGTTCAGTTACAGGGCAAAGAACTTTCTTACAACAACATCGCGGATTCCGATGCGGCCTGGGATTGCGTGCGTAGCTTTGGCAGCCACGCGTGCGTGATCGTCAAGCATGCCAATCCTTGTGGGGTGGCGACAGCCGACACCACACTCGAGGCGTATAACAAGGCATTCAAGACCGACCCCACCTCAGCCTTTGGTGGGATCATTGCCTTTAATCGTAAGGTGGACTTGGCCACAGCCCAAGCCGTCAGCGGACAATTCGTTGAGGTCCTGCTGGCCCCAGCCTACGACAAAGACGCCCTCGCACTGCTCGCAGCCAAGAAAAATGTACGCGTCTTGCGCGTACCAATGGGAGTCGGACAAAACGATATCGATGTCAAGCGCGTGGGCGGTGGTTGGCTCATCCAAACGCCGGACTCGGGCACCACTGCAGCCAAAGATTTGCGCGTTGTGACGCACAAGCAACCCACGCCACAACAAATGGCAGATCTGCTCTTCGCCTGGAAAGTAGCGAAGTTCGTGAAATCCAATGCCATCGTTTTCTGTGGTGACGGGATGACGCTGGGCGTCGGTGCAGGCCAAATGAGCCGAATCGACTCAGCGCGTATCGCCTCCATCAAGGCAGACAACGCAGGTCTGACACTCAAAGGCTCGGCAGTGGCCTCCGACGCATTTTTCCCCTTCCGCGATGGTCTGGATGTCGTCATCGATGCGGGTGCGACCTGCGTGATTCAGCCAGGTGGCAGCATGCGAGACGACGAGGTGATCGCCGCCGCAAACGAGCGCGGTATCGCCATGGTGCTGACCGGCATGCGGCACTTCCGTCACTAGGCCATTGACCCGATGAGGATTCTTGGCGTTGATCCGGGCTTGCGCCGAACTGGTTTCGGCGTCATCGACGTACAAGGCCCGACGCTTTCCTATGTTGCGAGCGGAACCATCGTCGTTCCAACCGATGTGACCCTACCGCTGCGCTTGAAAGTCATCCTCGATAATTTGCGACAAATTGTCGAGGATACAAAGCCCGACGTTGCAGCGCTGGAAATCGTCTTCATGAACACCAACCCAGCCAGCACGCTCCTACTCGGTCAAGCGCGCGGCGCGGCGCTCTGTGCGCTAGCGGATCGTGATCTGGCCGTCCACGAGTACACCGCATTACAGATAAAAAAATCGGTTGTTGGCGCCGGACGTGCAGCAAAAGAGCAGGTGCAGATGATGGTGCAACGTCTGCTGCGCCTGGACGGTGTGCCCCCAGCCGATGCGGCCGATGCGCTCGCCTGCGCGATTTGCCACGCGCACATCGCCCCACTCACCGAAAAACTTGGTCAAATGAACTATCAAACACGCACATCGCGTGGTCGTACGCGCTTGCGTGCAGGACGCTTACTGGGTTAGCCACCCGTTTACTCAAGGACTCAGCATGATAGGTCGTCTCACCGGTACGTTGTTTGAAAAAATGCCGCCACGCATTGGGCTGGATGTACAAGGCGTCGGCTACGATATTGATGTCTCCATGACGACGTTTTATGCGCTGCCAGAGTTAGGCACACAAGTCACCCTCTTGACGCATCTCACGGTGCGTGAAGATGCGCATATTCTGTACGGCTTTTCTACCGCGGAGGAACGCGCGACCTTCCGAGAGCTCATCAAAGTGAGCGGTATCGGTGCACGCACGGCGCTCGCCGTCCTATCGGGTATGTCGGCCACCGAACTTGCGCAGGCCATCACGCTACAAGAGCCAGCGCGATTAATGCGTGTACCCGGCATCGGTAAAAAAACCGCTGAGCGCCTGTTGTTAGAAATGAAAGGTAAGCTCGGTGCTGATCTAGGCATGCAACCCACCGCCGTCGCGGGCACTCAAAACGACGTACTGCATGCCCTGACTGCGCTGGGCTACTCTGAGCGTGAAGCGCTCAGTGCGTTAAAAACACTTCCGGATGGTGTGAGCGTCTCTGACGGCATCCGACTCGCCCTTAAGGGCCTCTCCCGCTAAAGCATTCACGGATCCTCTATGAGCCACATCATTCATCGTTCTCTGCTTAATACGCCTTTAACGGCCGCACGCGCGCAGGGCATACACATTTATGATCAACACAATAAGGCCTATATCGATGCAAGTGGCGGCGCTGCGGTGTCGTGTTTGGGTCATGGGCATCCGGATGTGCTGGCGGCGATGCACGCCCAGATCGATCAACATGCTTATGCACACACGGGCTTCTTTACCTCCGAGGTCACTGAGGAGTTGGCCAATCATCTCATCGCGCACGCACCGAAAGAACTCGGCAACGTCTATTTCGTTTCTGGCGGCTCGGAGGCCGTCGAAGCATCGCTTAAATTAGCGCGTCAGTACTATGTTGAAATTGGTCAGCCTGAGCGAACGGTCTTTGTCGCCAGACGACAGAGCTATCACGGCAATACCCTTGGCGCACTGGCCATTAGCGGTAACGAGCAGCGACGTAAACAATTCGCCCCCCTGCTCATGGACGTGCCACGCGTTGGTCCTTGCTATGAATATCGCGATCGTGGGGCTGCCGAGACCCAAGATGCCTACACCGCTCGCCTGCTCAAGGAAATTGAAGACACCTTCCTCGCCACCGGGCCAGAAAAAATCATCGCGTTCTGTGCAGAAACAGTTGGGGGCGCCACCGCGGGTGTGCTTCCTCCGACCCCTGGGTATTTTCGTGGCGTGCGCGCACTGTGCGACCGCTATGGCATTTTGCTGATCGCTGACGAAGTCATGTGTGGCATGGGACGCACAGGCACACTCTATGCTTTTGAGCCTGAGCAAATCATTCCCGACATCGTGGTGATCGCCAAAGGCTTAGGGGGTGGTTATCAACCCATCGGTGCCTTTCTGGCACACAACCGAATCATTGACGCGCTTCGCGAAAAAAGCGGCAGTTTTCAGCACGGGCATACCTACCTTGGTCATCCCGTCGCCTCGGCCGCAGCCCTTGCGGTTCAACGCGTGATCCAACGTGACGGCTTGCTCGCCCAAGTCCGTGCGCGAGGCGCTTATTTGACACGCGTGCTACAGCAGCGTTTTAAGGATCACCCCTTCGTGGGCGATATCCGAGGTCGTGGGCTTTTTATGGCGCTTGAACTGGTCGAAGACCGTGCCTCCAAAGCGCCCTTTGATCACAACAAGAAACTACATGCCGTCGTGAAGGCTCAAGCTTTTGATAATGGCTTATTGGTCTACCCAATGGGCGGGACCATCGACGGCGAGCGGGGTGACCACGTGCTCCTTGCTCCACCGTTCATCACTTCAGAGGGCGATCTCGATCGGATTGTCGAGTTACTCGCCCTCTCGATCGATCAATCAATCAATTCTTGCGCCAGATAGCTTGACTGCCTGCGCCCAATTGACCACCTCTGCGTCGATCACTTTCTGAAACGCTGCGGGAGTGCTGTTGTTGACTTCACCCCCCATGTCTTGAAGCCGTTGGGTCATGCCAGGCTCAGCAACAATGCGTCGGATATCAGCAGAAATTTTTTCACGCAAGGCTGCGGGCATTGAGGCAGGGCCATACAAACCGAACCACGTTGCAGCCGTGAAGCCTGGCATCCCAGCCTCAGCGGTTGTAGGAACACCTTGCAGAGCAGCCACACGCTCCCCATGTGCAAGCGCGATTGCACGCAACTTGCCCGACTTAATGTAGGGCAAGGCTGCAGAAAGTGTCACAAACGCAACCTGCACCTGACCGCCCATCAAGTCAGTCAACATGGGGGTGTCGCCCTTATAGGGCACATGCACAAGTTGAGTCCCTGTTTTAGCCTTAAACAATTCGCCAGCGAGGTGCTGGGGTGTGCCGTTTCCCGTCGACGCCATCGTTAAGCCATTTTTTTGAGTCTTGGCGTAGTCAATGAGCTCTTTCAATGTCTTAGCTGGAACGGCAGGGTTCGTGACTAGCACTAAAGGGATGGTCGACACCAAGGTGATCGGCCCAAAATCCTTGATGGGATCATAGTTAAGTTTTCGATATAGGCTGGCGCTAATCGTGTGCGCTGCCGTAGTCATGTAAAGCGTGTAGCCGTCACCCGGAGCACGCGCCAAGGCCTCGGCCGCAACGGTCGTACCCGCCCCAGGCTTGTTGGTCACCACCACCTGTTGTTTCCATGTCGCCGTCAGTTTCTCGGCAAGCATCCGAGCAATCACATCGGTCGCACCGCCCGCAGGATAAGGTACAACAATCGTGACCGGCTTCTCGGGATACGCGGCAAAGGCTGTCCCACTCGAAAGAAAAAATACCGTGAACCAGCCGAGCAATGCTTTACTGCAAATTGTACGAAAACCCATATCCATCACCTCAAAGTTTAGTGGTCGAGTTATCTTGCTGTTCGCGCCATGCCAACAGTCGCATCACCCCCTCACGCATTTGCACCAAGGGCTTCCATCCAATCACCTCACCCGCTTTATCGTGCGGGATATGAAACGCGCCTCCAGAAGTCAAGCGAACCTTGCCCGGCGGATCAGGACGCACTTCCGGTTTGAGATCGCTCTTGCAATAGTCAAGAACAAGCTGGACAAGTTCACCGGTTGTAATCGGTGCAGGACCAGACACATTGACGGCAACGTCGGTCGCAGCACTCTGCAAGGCCGCGACGTTTGCGCGCGCCACATCCGATACGTGTACAAAATGCTTCGTATCTTTGCCATCGCCTGGCAGCACAGGAGCTTGCCCGTTGCGCACGAGATCGTAGGTCTCCATGATGTAGAGCGAGTTCGCCGCACGGTAATGCTGGCGCTCACCGTAGACAGTCGAGTAGCGCAACACGACGTAATCTTGTCCAGTGCTTTGATGGTAGTGGCGGCACAACTGCTCACCCATGATTTTTGACGCGCCATAGAGAATCGCCGCCGGTGGTGCCCCAACCGAATGAAAGGGAATCTCTTCAGACAAGGCACCTTTAATTCCCGAGCCATAGCCGTAGACGGCATTCGAGGAAGCGAAGATCATTTTTTTGACGTGATTGACGCGACAGGCTTCGAGCATGTTCTGCGCCCCGCGAATATTGACATCGACAGCCTGCCAAGGCGTTTGAGAAAATCCAAGGGTCATGTAAGCGGCCAAATGGACCACACCATCAACGCCTTCGGTGGCCGCAAGCAAATCGGGTAGTCGCATCAGATCAGCACGCACGATTTTGATGCGTGGCTCATGTTGTAAATGCGCGATCGCATCCATTGATCCAAACGAGAAATTATCTAACAGCAATACTTCTCGTGCACCCTCTTTCAAGAGTAAGTCGGCGGTGTGTGATCCCACTAAACTCGCAGCACCTGCAATGAGTATGCGGGAATCTTTTATGTTGAGTGCTTTACCTTGTTTCACAGTTGTCATGGTCTCGAACCCAGTTGATATCTTTTAAGTGGCGGGGGCTAAGTAGGTCGGGGCGACGGACTCAAGCGGAGTCGGCACGACCCCCAGACGCGCATCCATTGGCTGCGCCGCGACGTTGTCAGTGGTCAAGGACGCTAAGTTGTCACGTGAAAGCAAAGGCTCGCCCGGCAGTAGCTCAAAGGCAAGCGCCTGGAGTCGACCCAAGCTCATCGGCAAATTCACCACCATGCGCGGGTGGCCACTCCACAGCGCAGCGAGTTTAACGAGCTCGCCTAAGGTGTAGACGCGTGGGCCAGCCAAGTCGAAGGTCTGGTTGACCGCAAAGGGGGCCGTTGTCACGTTGAGGATCGCGTCGGTCACATCGGAGACATACACAGGCTGCATTTTTGCGTAGGCACCTGCCATGGGCAGGATGGGCAAGTATTTCGCCAAGCCTGCAAACATATTCATAAAACGATCTTGAGGCCCAAACACAACCGAGGGTCTAAAAATCGTATAACTCTCGTGCGTCGCGCCTTCATACGCGCGTTTAAGCGCGGCCTCGCCCGCTGCCTTTGACCGCAGATAACCACTCGGACCCTGCGCATCCGCACCAAGCGCGCTGATATGGATGAACCGCGCGGCCCCTGCGCGACGGCAAGCTTGCGCGAGACGTTGGGGCAGTTGCACATGTGCCCGCTCAAAGTCTGGACCAAAAGGATCGCCACCACGGCTATGCAAAATACCGACTAAGTTCACCACCAAGTCGCACCCAGCCACCAACCGATCCAGCGTCGCATCGTCATGCACATCCGCCTGCATCACCGTCACAGTGGGATGCACCATCAGTTCTCGTCCTCGCTTGTATTGTCGCGTTGGGACATGCACCACATGGCCTTGTGCCACGAGTCGACCCACCAGATGGCGTCCAATAAAACCAGCACCACCAATCACCAGCACACGCATGTCGTATTACCCCTGTAAACCCGCAATGATCAAGACTGCGTCAAGAACCCAGCATACGCTGCCAAATCAACGTTTCCACCACTCAAAATTACCCCAACCCGTGCGCCTTTTTCAACCGGCAATGCACCGTGCATCAGCGCTGCGGCGCCCAGGCATCCGGTGGGTTCAACAACAATCTTCATCCGTTCCGCAAAGAATTTCATCGTCGCGATCAGCTGGGGGTCCGTCACCGTCAAGATGTCTTTGACGCGCTGCTTGATCACACCGAAGGTCAACTGACCGAGGTATAGCGTCAATGCGCCGTCAGCGATCGAACGTGGTGGCTCAATACGCACGACCTCGCCCTTACGCAGCGACTGCTGTCCGTCATTGCCGGCTTCAGGCTCAACACCAAACATCTTGCATTGAGGACTCAGCACGCTTGCCGCCAAGGCGCTGCCCGCCAGAAGGCCCCCACCGCCCAGACATACCAACAAGTAGTCCAACTCACCCACATCTTCTAGCAATTCCAGGGCGGCCGTGCCCTGACCGGCAATCACGTGCAGATGATCGTACGGGGGGATAATCGCCATGCCTGTTTTTTGCTGAATGTCGCGCGCGACATCCTCACGATCCTGCTTGTAACGGTCATAACTGACTACCGTTGCGCCATATTCTTGCGTCGCAGCCTTTTTGGCGGCAGGCGCATCGTGCGGCATGATGATCGTCGTCGCAACACCCAACAGCTTTCCGGCTAGCGCAATCGCTTGCGCATGGTTGCCCGAAGAGTAGGTCAAGACCCCGGCACGGCGTTGCTCGGGCGACAAGTTAGCGATCGCGTTATAGCCACCACGAAACTTGAACGCGCCCATGCGTTGCAAGTTTTCGCATTTAAAAAAAACCTTGGCGCCCGTCAGGCGGTCCGCGGTTGCAGAGGTCAATACTGGGGTGCGGTGCGCGACGCCTTTCAAGGTCTGGGCAGCACGGGCAACATCTTCATAGGTGGGCAACACTAGGGACATAGCTTTCCTCTGATTTCGGGATAAATGTGTGGGATAGTGTACGATTGTCTAGCCGTCTTTGTGCGACCCGCGCCCCTAACGGATTTTTTAATCGAACCATGGCCATACAGTCTGACTCCCTAAGTTCGCGTGCCGAGGCTTCGCGCCTGGTCGCACCGCAAGCCGTCACCCCAAACGAAGAGTCCATCGAGCGGGCGTTGCGTCCTCGCGCCCTCGAGGAGTACGTCGGGCAGCAGCGGGTCCGCGATCAACTTCAGATCTTTATCGCTGCTGCGCGTAATCGCCAAGAATCGCTCGACCACGTGCTGCTCTTTGGCCCCCCCGGCCTCGGGAAAACCACACTCGCCCACATCATCGCCCACGAAATGGGTGTGAATCTACGCCAAACGTCGGGGCCCGTCTTAGAAAGACCGGGCGACCTTGCTGCGCTACTTACGAACCTTGAACGTAACGATGTACTGTTTATTGACGAGATTCACCGGCTGTCGCCCGTGGTAGAAGAAATCCTTTACCCTGCTCTTGAAGACTTTCAGATCGATATTCTGATTGGCGAAGGGCCGGCGGCACGCAGTGTCAAGCTTGACTTACAACCGTTCACGCTTGTGGGGGCGACGACACGGGCCGGGATGCTGACCAACCCGTTGCGCGACCGTTTTGGCATCGTGTCACGGCTGGAGTTCTACACCCCAGAGGAGTTGACCCGCATCGCCACACGCAGCGCAGGTCTGCTGCAGGTACCCATCACCCCAGACGGCGCATCGGAAGTCGCCCGTCGGGCCCGTGGCACGCCCCGCATCGCAAACCGTCTACTGCGCCGTGTCCGGGACTACGCACAAGTCAAAGCCGGCGGCACCATCGACGTACACGTTGCAAACGCCGCCCTCTCGATGCTTGAAGTCGATCCTCAGGGACTCGACCTCATGGACCGCAAGCTGCTTGAAGCGATTATCCATAAGTTCGATGGTGGCCCGGTTGGGGTCGATAGCCTCGCCGCCGCCATAGGCGAAGAACGCGACACGATTGAAGATGTCATTGAGCCCTACCTGATCCAGCACGGCTACCTCCAACGCACACCGCGCGGCCGGATGGCGACACAAACAACCTGGCGCCACCTTGGGCTGACACCGCCCAAACCATCTTCTGGCGACGGTCCGCTATTTAGTTGACGTACGGCCAAGCAACATCAGGCGTGTTCAAACGCCTCAATGCAGGCCAGAATAGACTGCCCGTAAGACTCCAGCTTACGCGCGCCTACACCGTTTACATGGGCCAACGCCTCTAAATCATTCGGCCGTGCCAGTGCGATTTCTTTAAGCGTGGCATCATGGAAAATGACATAGGCGGGCACACCATGACTGCGCGCAATTTCAGCACGCCACGCACGCAACGCCTCAAAAATAGGTTGGGCCACTGCTGGTAAGTCAGGAGTCGCCGCTTTACCCCGCGCCGCCGACGCACGCACAGGACGATCAGCCTCTCGTCGCAGCATCAGGGTGCGCTCCCCCTTGAGCACCGCACGACTGGCGTCTGTCAGTGCCAAGGTACCGTAGCCCTCCTGATCCACCATCAACAGTCCGTGCGCAAGCAATTGCCTGAGCACACTACGCCAACCCTGCTCTGACAGGTCAGCACCAATCCCGAAAACGGAAAGGTCTTGGTGGTCATGTTCCAATACACGAGGCGTTTTTTTGCCACGCAATACGTCGATCAGGTGGCCAGCTCCGTAGCGTTGTCCACGCTCTTTCCAGAGACGGTAGATCGCCGACAACATCTTTTGTGCGGCGACCGTTCCATCCCACGACTGCGGAGGTGTCAAGCAATTATCACAATTACCGCAAGCCGTAATCGTTTGTCCAAAGTACTGCAGTAAGCCCACACGTCGGCAGGCGATCGTTTCACACAGCCCCAGCATGGCATCCAGCTGGCTACCCAGACGACGGCGAAACGCGTCGTCCCCTGTGGACTCGTCGATCATCCGGCGCTGCTGGACGACATCCTGCAGACCATAGGCTAGCCAGGCGGTCGCAGGCAAGCCGTCGCGACCGGCACGACCGGTCTCTTGATAATAGCCCTCGACAGACTTAGGCATATCGATATGCGCCACAAACCGCACATCAGGCTTATCAATCCCCATACCAAAGGCAATGGTTGCCACCATCACCAAACCATCTTCGCGCAAAAACCGTGACTGATTTTGCGCACGCACCGCCGTCCCTAGACCAGCGTGGTACGGCAAGGCCTGAATACCCTGCGTACATAAATAGGCCGCCGTTTCGTCCACTTTATTGCGGGATAGGCAATACACGATGCCAGCGTCGCCACGGTGTTCTTCACGCAGCAACTGCAGCAGCTGTTTGCGTACATCCTGCTTTTCAACGATGTGGTAGCGAACATTGGGCCGATCAAAACTGGCAACAAAGTGGCTGGCATCCGTGAGCGCCAAGCGCTCGACGATTTCGCGTCGGGTCACATCGGTCGCCGTTGCCGTCAGTGCAATACGCGGCACGTTGGGCCAGCGCTCGTGCAGCATCGACAACCCCAAGTACTCGGGGCGGAAATCATGGCCCCATTGCGAGACGCAATGCGCTTCGTCGATCGCAAACAAGGCAATCTCTCCGCGCTCGAGCAACTGCATGCAGCGATCGGTTAGCAGTCTTTCTGGAGCAACATAGAGCAAATCGTATTCGCCTCGCAAGAAGGCTTGCTCTACTTCGCGCGATACCTGCCAGTCTTGGGTCGAATTGAGATATGCCGCGCGCACGCCTAGTTCGGTTAAGGCATCCACCTGATCTTGCATCAAAGCGATGAGGGGTGAAATGACGATGCCCGTACCGGGGCGCACGAGCGCGGGTACCTGGTAGCACAGAGACTTACCACCCCCAGTTGGCATGAGGACGAGCGCGTCTCCGCCTTCAATCACATGCTCGACGATCGCCGCTTGATCACCACGAAAGGACTCGTAACCAAAGACGCTGGCCAGCACACGTCGTGCACTTTTATTTGAGGCAGTTCGTCCTGCGGCCACAGAAGGGGCAGCATCGGCCGCATTGGTCTGCGACTTAGACATATAAAAACATAAGCAACGGCATAACGAGATTGTAGTGGATACACTTGCTCAAACGCTCAGGACATTGCACACTACACAAAAAAGGAACGACACACCATGTCCGAGGCACGTACCAAAATTTTGGTGGTGGATGACGATCCCGTCCTGCGTCAGCTGCTCGCCGATTACCTCAATAAGCACGGCTTCGATACCTTGCTTGCGCCAGACGCGCGCAACCTTGCAGCCTTGATTGAGCGCTTTTCGCCCGAACTGCTGGTGTTGGATCGCATGATGCCAGGCGGCGATGGAGCCGAGGCTTTACGCACCCTTCGGGCTCAGGGTGAAGACATCCCCGTCATCCTGCTTACCGCACGCGACGAGTCGGTCGACCGGATTATCGGCTTAGAAGCCGGTGCGGACGACTACGTTGGCAAGCCCGTTGATCCAAGAGAATTACTCGCCCGGATTCAAGCCGTACTGCGGCGCAAAGGTGGCTCTTCCTCAAACAAGCGTCAGGCACCCATTGCCTTTGGCGACTTTGTCTTCGATCCAGTGATGCGCCAGCTACGCAAGCACGCGCAACTCGTCAAACTGACCGGTGGTGAAATCAATTTGCTCGAAGCGCTCCTGCAAAGCGCCGGCAAACCTCTCTCACGCGAGCGACTCATGACGCTTGCACGCGATGATGAAGCGGGCGAGCGCAGTGACCGCGCGATCGACATCGCAATTCTCCGTCTTCGGCGCGCGCTCGAAGATGATCCTAAACAACCCCGCTGGATTCAAACAGTCTGGGGCACCGGCTATCGTTTTTCCCCTTGAAGAACACGCCCTCGCTTGTGCCGCAATCCCTACGCGCCCGCTTAATTGCCCTGTTGCTCATCAGCGTGCTGGCTGGACAGTTTGCGACGCTTTATCTGGCCTCACTGTATCAACGGGATCACGCGCAGACCGTTGCGCTCGACCTGATCGCCACGACCATCCGTGCACTGCATTTTTCGATGGAGCACGCAGCTCCCGCGGACCGCGCCGAATTTGTCAGACAGGCCTCAGAGGGGCAGTGGCGGCTGTGGTCGCGCCCTCTGCCCAATGATGTCCGACTCTTGCGTAAAGCCACCCCCACCAACGCAGAGACTGCGCGTATCCAGCCGGCGCAGGAAAAACAAGCCAATACTCAGTCGGGTGCCCGCCGACTCATTAATCGACCCCTGGCTGACGCAGATCCAACTACCAACGAAAGCGTGCAAGGCGTGCGCGCAAGCAGTACCAGTGACCGCAGCATCAGCGGCCTACTGGAGAGTCTGAACGAGCGTCTGAGTGGCGACAGTCGGATCGCCGTGTCCTACGGGCAGCCACCCGAACTCTATATCTCGCTGCCTCAGCTCAGCGAACCCGTGCCAACACGGCTACGCGATTGGCTTGTGATCCCACTGGAGCAGCTCAAACCGCCCTTGGCAAGCTCACTGATTGTGTATTGGCTCATTGGGTTAGTCGTCATTATGTTCGTTGGGGTATTGTTTTCATGGCATGTCACGCGGCCCATCACTCGCCTCATGCAAGCAACCGACCAACTAGCCGCCGGAACCCCTGCGCCCGTTGATCCCACCGGCCCCACAGAATTACGGGTGCTAGGCGAGCGGTTTAACGTCATGCTGGCGGCGCTGCGTCTGTCGGAGTCAACCAAGCGCACGCTGCTGGCCGGCCTGCCGCACGACCTCAAAGCACCGCTTTCACGTATGTGGCTGCGCGTAGAGATGTCGGACGAGCCAGCCCTAAAAGAAGGCCTGCGCAACGACTTGCAGGATATGCAGCATATCGTGGACCAGTTCATTCATTACCTGCGGGGCACTGATGTAGAGTCCTACCGCTTCACTAGCTTTTCGTTGGATCACTGGCTGCGTGAGCGGGTCGCAACCTGGCAGCAAACCGGCAAGGCGATCCAACTAGATGGACAGCCCGCGCGGGGCTCAATCCGAGGCGATCAGGTGGCGCTCTCCCGCTTACTGGACAACCTCATTGGTAACGCCCTACATCACGGTGCCCCCCCTGTGCATGTTCGCCTGGTGGCAGAGGCAAAGACCGCGGTGCTCACCGTGACAGATCACGGCCCGGGCATTCCTCAAGCCTTGCGCGCAGAGGCGCTTAAGCCCTTTGTACGGCTCGATGAAGCACGCACCCGCTCAGGTAACGTCGGCCTTGGGTTGTCGCTCGTCGAGTCGATTGTGCGCGCACATGCCGGCACGCTGACACTCGGTCAGGGCCCAGAAGGTGGGCTACAAGTCGAGGTCCGATTACCCCTTCTGACGACGGTCTAAACCTCTGAGTCGGGCCGTTCCCGGTAGGATGGCCTCGGTCGTGGCAAAATGTGCCTTTGATGCTTTCTATTGCACCCTCTGAAACGGTATGACCCAAGAATCCTCCGCCCCCGTCACCACGAATTTTCTACGCAATATTATCGATGCCGATCTCGCTGCGCAAAAGTTTGAGGGGAAGCGCTGGGCGGGTGCGCCAGGACCTGCCTCCGTTCAGGCAAACGGGTCACCTGATCTTGCTCGCATACGCACCCGGTTTCCGCCCGAGCCCAATGGCTATTTACACATCGGTCACGCAAAGAGCATTTGCTTGAACTTTGGCTTGGCACGTGATTATGGCGGCGTGTGTCACCTGCGCTTTGACGACACCAATCCAGAAAAAGAAGAACAAGAGTACGTTGATGCCATCATCGACGCCGTGAAATGGCTTGGCTTTGACTGGAAATCCAACAACACCGAACACCTGTACTTTGCCAGTAGTTACTTTGCCACGATGTACGCCTGTGCCGAGGCGCTGATTTTGGCGGGTCACGCCTACGTTGACGAGCAAAGTCCAGAAGAAATGCGATTGATGCGGGGCACACTCACCGAGGCGGGAAAGAACTCTCCCTTCAGAGACCGCTCTGCGCAGGAGTCCTTGCAAATGCTGCGCGATATGCGTGCTGGCAAACATATCGATGGCAGTATGGCCTTGCGCGCGCGCATCGATATGGCTTCGCCCAATATCAATTTGCGTGACCCAGTGCTCTATCGGATCCGCCACGCGACGCACCATCGCACGGGCAACGAGTGGTGCATCTACCCCATGTATGCCTTCGCGCACCCAATCGAAGATGCGCTCGAGGGCATCACACACAGTATTTGCACACTTGAATTTGAAGACCAGCGTCCTTTTTATGATTGGACACTGAACCGGCTTCAAGAGCTTGGGCTGTTCGCCGCCCCCCTACCGCATCAGTACGAGTTCGCGCGCCTCAACATGAGCTATATCGTGACAAGCAAGCGCAAATTGCTCCAGCTTGTCAAAGACGGTCATGTCAACGGTTGGGATGACCCCCGTATGCCCACCATTGCAGGTTTGCGCCGCCGTGGCTACACCGCCTCTGCGCTGCGTTTATTCTGCGAACGTACCGGTGTTTCAAAATCTAACTCACGTATTGATTACAGCTTGCTTGATCAGGCGCTACGCGAAGACCAGGACCCCGTCGCCTTGCGCTCGGTGGCGATCCTAGATCCACTCAAGCTCGTGATTACAAACTTCCCGGCCGACCATGTTGAACCCTGCCACGCGCCACGTAACCCACACGCACCTGAAGCGGGGATGCGCGCATTCGGGCTGACGCGCGAGGTGTGGATTGAGCGTGAAGACTTTGCTGAAGTTCCACCAAAAAAATACTTTCGTCTATTTCCCGGTAATAGCGTGCGCCTGAAATACGGTTACGTCGTCACCTGCACAGGTTGCGTCAAAGACGCGGCGGGCAACATCATCGAAGTGCACGCGGAATACAACCCAGCTACGAAGAGTGGCACAGCGGGCTCAGACGCCGTCAAAGTCAAGGGTAACGTCACCTGGATCAGCACCGCTCAAGCCGTCTCGGCAGAAATCAGGCTGTACGATCGACTTTTTTCAGAGCCTTTTCCAGACGCGGGGGATAACGATTTCCTGAACTGTCTGAATCCACAATCCGTGCACGTGTTGAAGGCGTTTCTAGAGCCCGGCACCGCACTCATTCCGGGCGTTGTCACACAGTTTGAGCGCCTCGGCTACTTTGTGGTTGATCCGATCGACTCAAGCACCGATGCGCCTGTTTTTAATCGCGTCACCACGCTGAAAGACACGTGGGCCGCGGCTAGCTAAGGCGCTGTGGTTGAGCGGCTCAGCTTATCGCAGCGCCTTGTAGCGAATGCGCTTAGGTGCTGCACCGGCCTCACCCAAACGTCGTTTCTTGTCGGCTTCGTACTCTTGGTAGTTACCATCGAAGAACACCACTTGCGAATCACCCTCGAAGGAGAGGATATGCGTCGCGATACGGTCTAAGAACCACCGATCATGGCTGATCACCATAATCGAGCCAGCGAATTCAAGCAGTGCATCTTCTAATGCGCGCAAGGTTTCGACATCAAGATCGTTCGACGGTTCGTCAAGCAGTAAAACGTTGCCGCCGGTGATCAGCGTCTTGGCGAGATGCAGACGGCCACGCTCACCACCGGATAACTGCCCCACCTGTTTGCCCTGATCCGCACCCTTAAAGTTAAAACGTCCCAGATAAGCGCGTGCCGGCATTTCAAAGCGCCCGACCGTCAAGATGTCTGCGCCGTCCGCGATGGAATCGAACACCGTTTTGGCATCAGGCAAGCTATCGCGAGACTGATCGACGAACGCAATCTTGACCGTCTGGCCAATCTTGACTTCACCGCTATCAGGCGTGTCTTTGCCCGCGATCATACGAAATAGTGTCGACTTACCTGCACCGTTCGGGCCAATAATGCCGACAATTGCCCCGGGTGGCACCCGAAAGCTCACGTTATCCATCAACAGTTTGTCACCAAACGCTTTGGTCACATTCACAAACTCGATGGCGTCATTACCTAGACGCTCCGCCACAGGGATAAATATTTCCTGGGTCTCGTTACGCTTTTGATATTCGTGCGAGGACAGCTCTTCAAAGCGCGTCATCCGTGCCTTAGCCTTAGCTTGCCGGCCTTTTGCGTTTTGCCGCACCCATTCAAGTTCTTTCTTGATGGTCTTTTGTCGGGCTGATTCGCTCGACTCTTCCTGCTTGAGGCGATCATTTTTTTGTTCAAGCCACGAACTGTAATTGCCCTTCCAGGGGATTCCGTGCCCGCGGTCCAGTTCCAGAATCCACTCTGCTGCGTTATCCAGGAAGTAGCGGTCGTGTGTCACACCGACTACGGTACCCGGGAACTTGGCCAGAAATTGCTCAAGCCACTCAACACTTTCGGCATCCAAGTGGTTGGTGGGTTCGTCAAGCAACAACATAT
>CAJBTJ010000040.1 GCA_903958565.1 uncultured beta proteobacterium | reverse complement strand
CCGGCACCGCGCTCCGAGGCGGATGTGCTGGGCGAGATGAAAGTAATCGCGGGTCAGAATCAAGTTTTTCGTAATTACATCGGACAGGGCTATTACGGCACGCACACGCCGAATGTTGTTTTGCGCAACATCCTCGAGAACCCAGCCTGGTACACGGCATACACGCCCTATCAGCCTGAAATTTCTCAAGGTCGGCTCGAGGCAATTCTGAATTATCAGACCATGGTTGCGGACCTCACGGGCCTAGATATTGCCAATGCTTCGTTGCTGGATGAAGGGACTGCTGCCGCCGAAGCCATGACCTTGGCACGTCGGGCGTCACATGTAGAGAGCAAGGTTTTTTTCGTTTCTCATCACTGCCATCCACAGACGATTGAGGTGATCCGTACACGTGCGGATGGCCTGGATATTGATGTGGTGGTGGGCGATGAAAGCAAAGGTGTGCCAGCCTGTTTTGGCGTGCTCGTGCAATATCCGCACTCTTTGGGGGCGGTGTCTGATTATCGCGCCCTGACGGAACAAGTACATGCGCAAGGTGGCGTGGTGGCGTGTTCAACCGACTTGCTTGCCTTGGCTTTGCTTGAGCCGCCCGGCCATTGGGGTGCCGATATCGCGATTGGATCGGCGCAGCGCTTTGGTGTGCCTTTTGGTTTTGGTGGTCCGCACGCAGGCTTCATGGCGTGTAAAGATGCCTTCAAACGTAATATGCCTGGCCGTCTGGTTGGCGTATCGAAAGACGCGCAAGGCAATCCCGCGTTGCGTTTGGCGTTGCAAACTCGAGAGCAGCACATCCGTCGTGAAAAAGCGACCTCGAACATTTGCACGGCTCAGGTCTTGTTGGCGGTGATGGCGAGCATGTTCGCGCTGTGGCACGGCCCTCGAGGCGTCGTAGCCATCGCGACACGCGTCAATCAAGCCACGTCACTTCTGCGCCAAGCGCTTGTCAGCTTAGGGTTTAACGTTGCTAACAACACGTACTTTGATACGTTGTTATTAGAGACGGGCGGGCAAACAAATAAAATATTGGCAGCTGCTCGGCAAGCCAAGATAAATCTGCGCCACGTCAGCGCGACACAAATTGGTATTTCGCTTGATGAGACGGTGACCAGCGATGATCTGACGCAACTTGTTGCCTTATTCGCGTCGGTAGGCGGTAAGCCAGCGCCTGCTCTGGCGACGTCTGTTGTTGGTTTGCCAGGGGTGCCGACCGCCTCACAGCGAAAGAGTGCGATCTTGAGCCATCCTGTGTTCTCAAGCATTCAGTCTGAGACCGACATGCTGAGATACTTGCGCAAACTGTCAGACAAGGACTTGGCCTTAGATCGAACCATGATTCCGCTTGGTTCATGCACGATGAAGCTCAATGCAACCGTCGAGATGATCCCTGTGACTTGGCCCGAGTTTGCATTGATTCACCCCTTTGCGCCGGCTGATCAAACCAAGGGCTATCAGCACATGATTGAGCGCTTGTCTAAGGATCTTTGCGAAATTACTGGTTATGACGCGATCAGTTTGCAGCCGAACTCTGGTGCGCAGGGCGAATACGCAGGTCTGCTCGCGATTAGAGCCTATCACCGGGCGAACGGTCAGCACCAGCGTGACGTCTGTTTGATTCCCTCTTCTGCTCACGGCACGAACCCTGCCTCCGCGAACATGGTGGGCATGGAAGTTGTTGTGGTGGCGTCGGACGCCAACGGCAACGTCGATCTTGATGACCTTACAGCGAAGATTGCCAAAGTAGGTGATCGGCTAGCGGCGTTGATGGTGACGTATCCCTCGACACACGGGGTCTTTGAAGAGTCCATCACCCGCATTTGCGACATGATTCACGCAGCGGGTGGCCAGGTTTATATGGACGGTGCCAACATGAACGCCATGGTCGGCGTGGCTCAGCCAGGAAAATTTGGCGCCGATGTGTCGCACTTAAATCTGCATAAGACCTTTTGCATTCCACACGGCGGAGGCGGCCCGGGCGTGGGACCTGTCGGAGTGCGCAGCCATCTCGCGCCCTTCTTGCCTGGCGTGGTGGGTGAGCAAGGCACGATGCTTCAAGGTGCCGCGGTGGGCCCTGTCTCTGCCGCACCGTTTGGTTCTGCCAGTATCTTGCCTATCCCCTTTGTGTATATATCTTTAATGGGCGCCGAAGGCTTGCGTCGCGCAACGGAGGTCGCAATCTTGAGCGCGAACTATGTTGCACGTAAGCTCGTAGGGCACTTCCCCGTGTTGTACGCTGGCCGTAATGGCCGCGTGGCACACGAATGCATATTGGACATACATGACATCAAGGAGTCTTCGGGTGTAACTGCAGAAGACATTGCCAAGCGTTTGATGGACTACGGCTTTCATGCTCCGACCATGAGCTTTCCTGTGGCGGGTACCTTGATGGTTGAGCCAACCGAGTCAGAGGGGCTCGCTGAGTTAGATCGTTTTGTCGATGCGATGATTGCTATCCGCGCAGAGATCGCACAGATCGAGCGTGGCGAAAGAGACCGTGCCGATAACGTGCTGAAGAATGCACCGCATACGGCCAAGATGCTTTTGGCAGAGGAATGGCATCATGACTACCCACGACAGCAGGCTGCATATCCTCTTGCGAGTTTGCGCGATGCAAAATATTGGCCGCCAGTGGGTCGCGTGGATAATGCTTGGGGCGATCGTAATTTAGTGTGTGCGTGTTTGCCGATCGAAGCCTATGCCTAAGAGGGCTATGCTTGCTTGGTAAAGAAATAACCCGCCAGGGGGCGGGTTATTTCTTTTTGGCGGGCTGAGCGCTTAGGGCTATTTTCCTGCTTTCGATATAGTTGTTGCAAACTCGCGCATTAGTTTAAAAAAGTTATCGACCATTGATTCAAGTGCATCGCGTTCGATGCCCCCGTTAGCGCT
>CAJBTJ010000039.1 GCA_903958565.1 uncultured beta proteobacterium | reverse complement strand
CTCGATTCATAAAGAGGGCCTCTCTCATGTGTTTTTCAATTAACGGGCCAAGGACTACACCAACGACAAGAGGTGCCAGTTGAAAATCAAGCTTTCTGAAGACATAGCCGATCACACCAATAAACAGCAGCACATAGACGTCAAGCATGCTATTTCGAACGCTGTATGAACCAATCACTGCGACAAGCAAGATCATTGTGAGAAGTATGTGTGAGGGGATCCGCAGCAGGCTCACCCAAACGCTGATCATGGGTATATTTAAAGCTAGCAGCATTACGTTGCCCACCAGCATAGACGCGATCACACCCCAGAAAATCTCGGGATGATCTGTCATGAGTAGGGGCCCAGGTTGCACGCCGTATACCATCATGGCAGCCATCATCAGCGCAGTAATCGCGCCAAACGGCATGCCGAGGGACAGCAGGGGGACCATCGAAGATGTGGCTGCTGCATTATTTGCGGTTTCCGGACCCGCAACACCCTCAATCGCACCTTCACCAATTTCATCACGATACTTAGAGACTCCTTTTTCAAGCCGATAGGAAGCAAAGCTTGAGAGTGTCGCTGAGGGTCCAGGCAATAAGCCAAAGATAAAGCCAACGATTGTTCCGCGCCCAAAAGGTGCCCAAGAGCGCCGAAGCTCCTCCCTAGTTGGCAACATGTCCCTCAAACGAACGGGTACCGGTAGCGGCTGGCTTTTAATTCGCTCCACTAGAAACATGATCTCAGTGACACCGTACAAACCAACAACTAGCGGGACAAGATCAATACCTTGGCTGAGATCATTAAAACCAAAGGTGAAGCGATTCATTGCTGTGACGGCTTCTTCACCAATGGTACTCAACACCATGCCTAAGGCCATTGGCAAAATACCTGCAGCAAACGATCCGCCAGAGATTCTGGATAAGAGCAGTAAACCACCCGCAGTCAGCGCAAAAAATTCTGCTGGTCCAAATAGGATCCCCAGTTGAGCAAGTGCTGGAGAGAACAACATGACACCGATGACAGAGACGGTGCCCCCAATAAAGGATCCAATTGCTACGATCGATAGGACGCCTCCGGCTCGGCCTCGTTTGGTAAGCTTGTAGCCGTCGATGCACGTGACAACAGAAGAAGATTCGCCAGGCATGTTGACGAGGATCGCGGTAGTTGAGCCGCCATACTGAGCACCATAATAAATGCCCGCCATCATAATTAGTCCCGCAGTCGGCGGAAACGTAAAGGTAATGGGAAGCAAGATAGCAACTCCCGCGACGGGTCCGAGGCCGGGAAGTACGCCCAGAGCCGTGCCTGCAAGCGCACCAAAGAAAGCTGCTAGTAGATTCTGAAGGGTGAAGACAACACCAAGGCCATGCAGTAAGCCAGAGATCGGATCCATCGGTGCAGTCCTGTATTTAGAATGCGAAGATGCCAGCCGGCATGGGTAACATCAGAAAGCGAACGAATAGAAGATATGCAGCACCTGCCATGACCAGCGCGTAGAGCGCCACCCGCCAAATACTAAGGCTCGAAAGTACCCGGATCAGTACAAAGCAAAAAATAGTGCTGCTGATGAGTTGCCCAAGTATCGGAAGTAATACTAGGTAAGCAAGAATACCTCCTAGCAACACCAATAGCCTTCGTAAATCGCTTCCTGCGGGCAGCTCTACACTCTCGGTTTTACGGGTTTTTAAACCCTCCCACAAGGCCGACACACTTCCAAGTAGTAATAAAAATCCAGAGATGACCGGGAATACACCAGCGCCGGGCTGGCGTATTCTCCCCATTGGCATTTGAAAGGAAAGGGCCAGGTAGAGTACGGATAGGCATATCCCTATTGCGCCCACCACAATGTATCCCTTGCTGCGACTCCATTGTATTGATTGCATCGTGTGGCCTTTATGGTTGGATTATTTCTTTTTATCCATCCAGCTAATGAGCTCAGAGAACATTTTTGCTAACCCAGTGATGTACTCACTTGTACCGGCGGAGTCTTTCGTATCGATCACGAAGCCACTTCTGTTGGCGAACTCAATGAACTCCGGGGACTTAACCGCCTTGAGGGAAGCTTCCACAAGTTTGGCCTGAACATCCTTTGGTAAACCCTTCGGAGCAATAATGCTATAGCTTGCGGGCAATGTCGCGTCGTACCCTGCATCGAAAATCGAAGTCGCTTCAGGCGCCAGGATGTACTTCCCTTTTGTAAACACCGCGAGCACGCGTAACTTGCCGGCACGCACTTGAGCTGCAGTATTTGGGCCATAGCCCATCGCACCCTCAATACGACCACCTAACAACGCAACCAAAGCCTCGCCTCCACCGCCAGTGAAAGGAATGGTGTCAAGTTTAATATTCGCTGCCCGGTTGAGTTGCTGTGCGGCCAGATCAGCGATAGAACGTACCCCAGAGACCCCAATTCTGATTCTATCCGGGTTCTTTTTGGCATCCGCAAGAAACTCTTCGAAGGTTTTCCAAGGGGCGTCTGCCCGAACTACCAACATCGCGGGAACGAAGGCCAGATTAATAATGGTGGTG
>CAJBTJ010000038.1 GCA_903958565.1 uncultured beta proteobacterium | reverse complement strand
GATGGGATCACATCATGGATAAGCCCGACGTTCCGAACCCACGCATTGAAGGTTACATCTGGCGCCATGCCCAAGATGAAATCCGCGCGCTTTTGTTGTTCGTGCGACACCAGTGGTATGTCATTTTCTTCCTGGTGCTTGCCATTGGTTTAATGGTTCATCAGCTTAAACCTTTTCCTCCTGCCACCATCCGCATGGCAACCGGCCAGCCCGGCTCCACCCAGGATGTACTGGGAAAGCAATATCAGGCGCGCTTTGCCAGCGCGGGGGTTACGATTGATCTTGTCTCTTCAAAGGGCACTGAAGACAGCTTGGCGCTTTTAAAGGCGGGCAAGGTCGATGTTGCCTTATCCCAAGGTGGGCTCGAGATCGATAGGGCCTCTGGAGTGGTATCTTTGGGCAGCGTTGGATATCAGCCGCTTTGGCTTTTTCACACCGGCGCTGACTTCACCGGCGATGATCTTTTTGAGTATCTGCGCGGCAAACGGGTTTATGTGGGGGTTATAGGAAGTGGTACTCGGGTCGTGGTGGATGCGCTATTTAAAGAGGCCGGCCATGCAAGCCAGTCCATCTTTAAAGAAGAGCCCAGCATGCTGGCAAAAGACAGTGTCGATGCGTTGTTATCGGGAAAGCTTGATGCCGTTTTTATGGTTGCCGGGCATGATTCGGGGCTTGCACAGGCGCTTTTTACGAACCCCAGCGTCAAGATTTTGAGCTTCCCGATTGCTGATGCGCTTGCCCGGCGCATCAGCCATATCGAAACCGTAAGCATTCCTCGCGGGGCAATCTCGTTAAGCCCCGTGCGGCCAAAGTCTGATATCAAAATGGTAGCGACCACCACTACGCTGTTTGCCCGCGCAGACCTTCACCATGCAATTCAGGATCTTTTGCTCACGGCGAGCAAAGATATTTATAACTCGGAGCGTTTTTTCTTTGATCGTCCCGGCGGATTTCCAGCCTTTACGGACAAGACCACTCCTCGAAGCGAGGTGGCCGAAAAATATTACCTGCGCGGTGGTGCACCGTTTTTGAGCAAGTACGTGCCTTACTGGCTTGCGAGCTTTATTGATCTTGCGTGGTTTAGCCTGTTTACTTTATTCATAGTGATCTATCCGATATTCCGAATGGTACCGGCCTACCGCAAATATATTTTTGATGTTTTCGCAGCCCAGCTTTATTACGAGATCTATCTTATTGACCAGGAAATGTATCGGGCGCACTCGGCCGATGCGCTTACCGCCCTTCGGCCCAAAATCGCTGCGATTAGTCATAAAGTTCAAACGGTCTGGACGCCGATGGGAACAAAAGAATCCTACAACTTTGTGGTCGCCGCCCTTGCGCGGTTGATTCGGCGGGTGAACGAGCGATTTGTGAAGATGGGTTTGGAAAAGATCGAATCCGCCCCGGGCCATCACTGAAATTGTAGAAACTCAAGCGTTCGAGTTGAGGTTTTTTTGAGCTTGTATCTGTTGAATAAAACCATCTATCGTATTTTTAATGTGTGTAACAAATTCAATGGTTAATTGTTTGGTTTTTTGTTGAGCACTTGTTTATGGAATTAGAGATCAAGATTCGTGGGTTACATGACAAAATATGCGTCTACTCGTTCTATGGTCTGACGGCAAAAAATATCCAGCCACGGTGATCCGCAAACAAGGAAACAAATACTTGGTGAAATACGATCAGTACGATGCCTCGTATAACGAAGTGGTCGAACTGCGGCAGTTGTCGGTAAGGCCTCACTAGACGATTAAACATCCTCATAGCTTGGTTGATTTCGCCCCGGCCCACCATCTGAAACATCAAAACCACATTCAAGTGGTTTTTTGTTTAGAACGACATTGATGGGGTTCACTCCTCCAACAGGCTTCTCAGCATCCAAGCAGTTTTCTCATGGATGTCTTGTCGTTGAGTAAGCAGATCGGCAGAAGGTTGGTCATTTGCCTTTTCAACCAAAGGAAAAAGTTTGCGGGCAGTTTTCGCTGTTGCTTCTTGTGCTTTTACAAGATGCTTAATCATATCCACTGCCTTGGGAGTTCCCTCAACCTCCTTAATTGAGGTTAGTTTTGCGAACTCTTTATAAGTGCCTGGTGCTGGCTCTCCCAGAGCCCTTATGCGTTCTGCTATTAAATCAAGCGCCGCCCACTGCTCTGTATATTGAGCCATGAACATAGTGTGAAGGGTGTTAAACATAGGACCCTTAACATTCCAATGGAAGTTGTGCGTCATCAAATACAAGGAGTAGCTGTCAGCCAAAAGCTCTGACAATCCTCTCGCGATGGCCTTTCTATCCCTTTCACTAATCCCAATATCTATTTTTGTGCTCATTTCATGCTCCTGTTTTGGTACAAGGATTTCATTTTAAACCTAGCTACGCGCTTATCATGCGCCATTAGGTGGCAAAAAGATATGAGGACGTTGCAAGCGTTCGGACGGTGACGCTCGATATCGTTTAAGACGACAAATATTCTCATTATCTGTACTATTCAATGATGGAATTAGCCAATCAAATCTTTTTTATTGTCTTTGCTCTCATTACCTTTGCGATTATGCTTAGCGCGATCCCGCAATTTCAGGTTCAACGAGCAGACTGGCCGAACATATATTGGCCATTAAGCACCAGCTTTTTCGCTCTTAGCTGCTTGAGCTTCGGTCTTGCCTTATGGGTCAATAAGTTTTTGCTGACCATCGCTAATACTTCACTATTAATGTCGTCTATCGCTCTGATCTGTTTATATCGTGCGTGGAACCAAAAGCCCTTTAACAAGATACAAACGCTATTGATTTGGCTGATCCCGCTAGTGGTCGCCATTCTTTATGAGCCCCTAAGAACAACCCCACATACATTCCATCACCGCGTTGCATTGATCACGATCACGCAAGAGATCTTAGTGGCGTGGCAATTAGTGGAATTAATAAAGTTTTATAAGAAAGGACGCCCAAGGATTGCAGTCTGGATTATTTTACTCACCACGTTAACGCTGTTAGGCAATGTCGTTAGAACCTATCAAATCTTAACGGGTGATGGCCCAACAAATATTTTCCTTTACACCGAAGATGCTTTTGCGTTGGCATTGCGTTGGATTACTTACGCAAACAACGTCATCGT
>CAJBTJ010000037.1 GCA_903958565.1 uncultured beta proteobacterium | reverse complement strand
CGGCATGCCACGGCGTTATGCAGACTATGCCGCACAGTTCACTGATTTCCACCAGGTCGCAACACTTGGTGCATTCTGGTTTGGTCTGTCACAGCTCTTGTTCTTGTACATCGTGTTGAAATCATATGCTGGCAAAGGCGAGCGGGCTGCCGCTAAGCCATGGGAAGGCGCTGAAGGTTTGGAGTGGACGGTACCGTCACCTGCCCCATTCCATACGTTCGAAACACCCCCCGAGGTTAAGTAAGGCGATGGGGATGACGCCAGAGCAACGTAAGAAAAATAGACGGGCAGGTTTGATTTTCCTAGTACTTGTTCTAGCGTTGTTCGGGTGGACAATCAGTCGTCAGTTTTATACGCATTTTTTCGCTTGAACATAACGGAATACGCTAAGTTATGAGCGAAGATCTCAAGCGGTTAGCGCAGCGCAAGCTGAACTTCTTTCAGACACTCAAGGCGATCGCCTGGGCGATGTTTGGAGTTAGAAAAGGCACGGGCTATCAAGAGGACATTGAAAAGCTTAATCCTGTGCACTTGGTCGTTGCAGGCTTATTGTTTGGGGTATTGTTTGTGGTCAGCCTAGTCACCATCGTGGGCTTGGTATTGTCTAGTTTCAAATAATTTAACTATTCGTAGCATGGAGAACACTATGAGTGCATCCCACTCGGTCCACGGTAAAGAGGCACCTTATTACTACGTGCCACCAGACTCCGCGCATCCTGTGCGCGCGAGCGTCTGTCTGTTGGTCGTGATGCTTGGAGCTTCTGCTTGGGTCAACGGCGTGAGCCCAGCAAAGTGGGCGGTGCTGGCTGGCGTGCTTGGCTTGTTTGTGGTTTTGTACTACTGGTTTGGTGATGCCATCCATGAGTCTGAGACAGGCATGAATAGCCAGCGCATTGACCTCTCCTATCGCTGGAGTATGAGCTGGTTCATCTTCTCTGAAGGGATGTTCTTTGCGGCATTCTTTGGCGCGCTTTGGTATACCCGTACGATCACCTTGCCATGGCTAGGTGATTTGGATCACAAGCAATTGTTGTGGCCAGACTTCAATGCGGTTTGGCCAAACCTCGGGCCAGCTGGAGTGGTTGAGTCGTGTCAAACTATGGGACCCTTCTGGCTGCCCACGATTAACACGGCTCTGTTGTTGAGTTCAGGCGTGACGCTGACGATCTCGCACCATGCGTTGCGTGAAAATCATCGTAGTAAGGCAAGCCTCTGGTTGTTTGCGACGATTGTGCTTGGCTTTATCTTTGTGATCTGCCAGGGCTATGAGTACTACCACGCCTACACAGACTTGAACTTAAAGTTCAATTCGGGCGCATTCGGTTCATTATTTTTTATGCTGACTGGGTTCCACGGCTTTCATGTGTTGTTGGGCGCAACAATGCTGACTGTAATTTGGATCCGTTTGCTTAAAGGCCATTTCACAGCAGATCATCATTTTGGCTTTGAAGGTGCAGCGTGGTATTGGCACTTTGTCGACGTAGTTTGGCTAGGACTGTACCTATTTGTGTATTGGTTCTAAGTCGCCAGTCTGACCATACTGAACAAAAGAGGCCGGCTTAGCTGGCCTCTTTGTTTTTAAGGTGAGGCGTTAACGTTGAAAGCCTGTCGTTTCTATCCATCCCATCCAGTGGGAAAAAAGCAGGAACAAAAACAGAGCGACGGAAATACCGATGCGCACCGTGAGAGCGTTGACTGTCTTGTTTGAAGTGCCTTTGTCTCGCATCAGATAAAACAATGCTGAACCAAGGCTACCTAGAATCCCAATGAATGCAATGATCACAAAGATACGCATTAAAGTCCCCAGATAAAAAGGAATTATCGCAGACATGCAACACTCTTCGTCCAATAGGCTCACTTTGCTTGCGTTGCTGCTGCTAGGGATCGTGGCGCTTGTGTGCGGCTCGCTTGGGCGCTGGCAGTTAAGCCGTGCCGATGAGCGACGCGCCATCAGCGCTGAGATTGAGCGAGGTCGTCAGGCGGCACCGCTTGAGATACTCCCCGACATGCCCATAGAATCGGTTCAGCCCTGGCGAGCGGCGTCGGTAACCGGGCAGTGGGCGGGGCAGTTCAGCGTGCTGCTGGACAACCGTAATTTGGATGGTCGCCCAGGCTTATGGCTGGCGACGCCCCTAGTGCTTGAGGGCGGCTCGGCCGTGTTAGTCGTGCGGGGCTGGGTTCCCCGCCCCATCGGACCCCAACAGGCACCTAAAATAGAGACGTCAGCGAGTCGACAAACAATCGATGGCGAAATGTCGTTGCGTGTCCCTCGACTGTTTGAACTGTGGACGAGTAAAAAAGGCGAGGACAGTGGTTTGCCTTCATCCTGGAAGGGTATTGCGGCAACCGAAGCGGGCTGGGTGGATACTTCTAATGTGGTCCGCGTACAAAATTTGGATCTTGCTTCGTTGGCCGAGCGCACAGGGTTGAAGTTTTTGCCTTTGGTGTTGCTGCAACGTAGTCCTGCGCAAGATGGACTCGTACGTAACTGGCCCTTGCCATCGTTGGATGCGGACAAGAATGTTGGGTATGCGACCCAATGGTTTGGGTTTGCGGGCATTGCCTTGATTGCATGTTGTGTCGTGCTGTGGCGCTTTGTTCGCCAAAGACGTCGACAAACTTAATAAACGGGATGTGTGTGAATACCTCTGTGAAACCTAAACCCCTGGTTGCTGCTAAGCCTCGTGGCCGTGGACCGTTGATTGCTATTTTTCTCATGAGTTTGGCTCCCGTTCTTGGCGCTTTACTCGTTTACTTCAATCCAAGCTTGCGACCCGAGGGTAGTGCGAGCTACGGCACGCTGATCGATCCACAGCGCCCCATTCCGAGCGTGTCGGCGTTGCCCGCAACGACATTGGATGGAAAGCCTTTCGACTTAAATTCGCTGAAAGGCAAGTGGTTATTGCTCGCCGCAGATGACGCAGCGTGTCCGGAGTCCTGCGCACGCAAGCTGTTTATCTTGCGTAACTCGCACGCGAGTCAGGGTAAGCATGTTGAACGTTTAATGCGCATATGGTTTATTACCGATGACGCACCCGTGCCGGAGAAAGTGCTTGAGGCGTATAAAGGTGCAGTGATGGTGCGCATCAAGCCAGAGGTATTGAAGCAGTTTTTACTTCCGCAGGTGTCGGATGCTGATGCGCGTGAGGCGCTGGCAAAGCCTCTGTGGGTCATCGACCCGCGTGGCAACTTGATTTTGCAATATCCGCCTGAAGCAGACCCTGAAAAATTTCGTAATCAGATTCGTAAGTTAATTGCGAATTCACGGATTGGATAGTGAAAGATAGCGAAGAGATCGAATGGAAAATAAGGTGATGAACGAGTCCATCGCAATGAAACCGACAACGCATAATGCGGGGCGTGTCCGCTATCGACGCATTGTCTTTTTGACATGGTTCTTGACCTTAGATCTCATCATGTTTGGCGCTTTCGTGCGGTTGACAGATTCTGGTTTGGGCTGCCCTGATTGGCCGGGCTGTTATGGCAGCGTCACGCCGATTGGCGCGCTGGACTCCATACGTGAAGCGGTCAAAGTGATGCCTGACGGCCCAGTGACCTTGCCTAAAGCCTGGATCGAAATGATTCATCGCTATGTGGGTGCCTTGTTAGGCTTACTGATCATTTTGATCACAGGGCTTGGCTGGCGCTATCGCACCGCGCTTGGCTATTCGCCCAAGCTTGCGATCGGCACGTTAGTGGCCGTTTGTATACAGGGGGCGTTTGGCGCTTGGACGGTGACGCATAAGTTGATGCCCGCCGTCGTGACCGCACATCTTTTTGGCGGTATGTTTTTATTAGGACTGATGACGTGGCTAGCGGCGCGCGAACGCGCATATGACAAGCCAGCGGTCGCAACCTTCAGATATCGTTCTTGGGCGTTACTGGGGGTTGTCTTGCTGGCTGCGCAAATCGTACTGGGGGGTTGGGTCAGCACAAATTACGCAGCCTTAGCTTGTATGGATTTTCCAACCTGTCACGGTAGTTGGGTGCCGGAGATGGACTTGCGTAACGGCTTTTCTGTGGTGCGTGGGCTGGGCGAGATGCCGAGCGGTGAAATGATCTCCCAGACGGCGTTAACAGGCATTCACTGGGTGCACCGTAATTCTGCGTTTGTCGTGTTTGCCGTGCTTGGCACCTTGGCATGGCGATTGCTCGCAGATACAGCGACGCGTGGCCCTGCACAATTGGTTTTAATACTGTTGACGGCGCAGCTCGTGACAGGGTTGACAACGATTTTCTTTCATTGGCCGCTGTTGATCGCAGTCCTGCACAATGGGGGTGCGGCTGGCTTGGTGCTGGCGACGGTCACGATTGTTTATCGCCTGTCTGTTCAAGCGGGTCCGGGACAACAAGTACAATCACGCTAGACTTTTTAAAACAACTCTTATGACCAGCGCCACTGCCTCGTCCCCCAGCCTCGTGCGCCAATATTTGGTGCTTACGAAGCCACGCGTCACGCAATTAGCGGTATTTTGTGCCGTTATTGGCATGTTTTTGGCGACACCGGCGCTGCCTGATTTACAAAAAGTGATCGCTGGCACCATCGGGATTTGGTTGCTTGCGGCGGCAGCTTTTGCGGTGAACTGTCTGATCGAGCAACGCATCGACGCGCGCATGCTACGCACGGCTAGGCGTGCGACCGCCACTGGGACGATCTCACCGATCCAAGTGATTGTGTTCT
>CAJBTJ010000036.1 GCA_903958565.1 uncultured beta proteobacterium | reverse complement strand
CGTGGGTGTTTGAGAATATCAGCGAGAAACCCACACCATCGCTTCTCAGAAACTTCTCAGCGCCTGTCTCAATTGAATACGCCTATAGCGATGCAGAATTAGCATTGCTGTGTGGTCATGACAGCAATGCGTTCACCCGCTGGGAAGCAGGACAAGAAATCGCAGCGCGCAAGATGATCGAGCTCGCGAAGGCTTGGCGACTGAGCGGAACACTGTCGGCGTTAGACCCTTTAATTGCCAGCAGTTGGTCTGCCTCCCTGCATGACAAAGATCTGGATGCGGGTTACCGCGCACGATTACTAGCGCTTCCTCCGGGACTCGCCGTCGCCGAGCGCATGCCGCAAATGGATCCTTTAGCTGTTCAAGAGGTCCGCACGCGTCTTCGCGAGCAACTAGGCCACTTGCAGACTACCGCGCTGATCAGTACCTATAAAACCAACAACACGCCTGGGGTCTATTCCCCTGCCCCAGGGCCATCCGGTAAGCGCTCATTGAAAAGTCTCGCGCTTTCCTATTTGATGGCGATCCAACATCCTGAAGCGCAAGGCTTCGCGCAAACACAGTTTGAACACGCCACCAATATGACCGATCGCATGGCAGCGTTCTCTGCAATCGTTACCGACGGCACGCCGGACGCGAGCGCGGCGGCGGCAACCCGCTTCTACGAAGAATGGCAACACGATCCCTTGGTCGTGGATAAGTGGTTTAGCGTCTTGGCTAGCTCGCATCGCACAGGCGTTGATACGCTCACGGGCTTGATGAAACACCCTGCCTTCACGCTACGCAACCCCAACCGTGCGCGCTCAGTCATTTTCGCGTTTTGCATGGCGAACCCACGCGGCTTTCACGCTCCAGACGGAACGGGTTACGCCTTTTGGGGCGACCAAGTATTGGCCTTGGATGCGATCAACCCGGAGATTGCGGCGCGTCTTGCACGCGCAGGTGATCAATGGGTACGGTTTATTCCTGAAGTGAGTCAGCGGATTCATGCCCAACTCGAGCGTCTAGCCAAGCACCCTTCCCTATCTCGCAATACACTAGAGATCGTCTCAAAAGCACTTTCACTTTGATCTTCAGGACCTCTTTGAAACCATGAAACGCAAAACACTTACGCAGTACTTAGTCGAGCAACAGCGGGCAGCCCATGCGCTCAGTGCAGAGGTTCGTCTATTGATCGAAATCGTCTCTCGCGCCTGCAAAACGATTAGCCACGCGGTGAGCAAGGGTGCCTTAGGCGGCGTACTCGGCAGTCTGGAAAGTGAAAACGTTCAAGGCGAAGTACAAAAGAAACTAGACGTCATGTCTAACGAAGTCCTCCTTGAGGCAAATGAATGGGGGGGGCACTTAGCCGCCATGGCCTCCGAGGAAATGGAAACCATTCACCTCATTCCCAATCGTTACCCTAAGGGCGAATTTTTGCTCCTGTTTGATCCGCTGGATGGCTCGTCTAATATCGACGTCAACGTATCGATTGGTACGATTTTTTCAGTGTTGCGCGCGCCGGCAAGCGCTTCTGGTCGCGAAGTCACGGAGCAAGATTTTCTCCAGCCAGGTACGACACAGGTGGTCGCGGGCTACGCCATATACGGACCACAAACGATGCTCGTCCTCACG
>CAJBTJ010000035.1 GCA_903958565.1 uncultured beta proteobacterium | reverse complement strand
TCAGTATGCGTATTGATATGACTTGTTTATTTTAAGGTGATGTAATGGTTCATGTTTTAGAGAGTGACGAACGTTGTTTGGATCGCGCGCAGCCGAAAGTTGGGCAGCGAGGGTTTTCATTAATCGAGATCTCAATTGTGGCAACGATCGTCATGCTCATTGCGATATTAGGAATCCCCGCGATTCAGTCTTACGTGATTGAGAGCAAGGTGCCGCGAGTGGCCGAAGAGTTGCAGCGTTTTGTGGTAAGAATGAAGGCAACAACGCAAGGCTTTGGTGTCGCCCCTTATGCGGGGATCGATACAGGAGTTCTTGCAAATGCGTTGCGGATGTCTAGCGTTGTGCTTGTAAGCGGGACTGGGCCTAGTGCTCGTGTTGCACATGGTTTGGGTGCGAGCTCTTCCGACAAGGGAGGTGTGCATCTTGAGCCCTATGCCATGCCGGGCGGTCAATCAGGGACTGCATTTGCATTGACGCTACGCGATGTGAACCAGGCTGCGTGTCCTGGTCTCGCCGCGATTCTCCAGCGTATTGCTGAACAGGTAACGATTGCTGGCACTAGTGGACCAGTCGTGGTGAAGAACGCGATGATAGAGCCCGTGATGTCTTACAACCCGTTACTCGCAGATGCGCAGTGTGCTGCAGGTGACAAGAATGTGTTCACATTTGTGGTGCGCTAGTGGTTCAGAGTGTCGTTTCGCTTGACGGTGGTTTTGTACTTCGTACGCGTCAGCGTGGTTTTAGTCTAATCGAGGTGATTGTCGTGATTGCTATCACGTCACTGATTGGGACGTGGGCGGCTTCGAGTTGGATGCAACATGCTGAAGACAGCGCTACCCGCGCAACGGGTGTTTGGATGTTGAGTATCAAACAAGCGTTAGATCAGATGTTGCATCGACAGTCAGATGCTTTGGTGGGGATCGTCGAGCCCAACGCGCGTGGGTTCCAGTATCGTGATGTCTGGCGTCCCACTCTCGAGGAGCTGATTGGTGCGGGTCATTTACCTCGTGGTTTTCCTTTACGGGCTCCGCTTGCTTATTCTGTTTGGTTTCGTATTGAGCGGCCTCAAGGAGATTGTCTACGGCTTGGCTGCAAGATTGTTGGCTCGATTTTTGCGGTGCCTAGTTCAAATGAGCGACATGATGCTGAGGGCGTGACTCGAGTAGGACTTCTGCTGTCTACGATTGGAGGGCATGCCGCGTCCGTGACATCTATGTCTGGCCCGAGAGTAAAAGGGGCGACGATCGATGTAGAAAATCCGCCGTATCCGGATATGAGCCCGTTGCCCCCAGGTTCGATCTTGATGCGCAGTTTTTATGATTCAACGCAGTACGCGGTTTTTTTGCGGCAAGATGATCAACGTGATGCCTCCTTGCAAGGAAATCTAAGTGTGGCAAAGGACCTGCATGTAGGGGGGGCAAGCAAGACCAAAGGGAGGGTATCGGCCGGAGAGTATTTGCAAGTGGGTGCTTCGGCCGAGGCGGGCGGGGCGTGCGAGTCGGAGGGACTCATTGCCCGGGCGACTGATTTGGGCTTGTTGGTCTGCCAGCAGGGACGCTGGCAGCGCGTTGATCGCGGCAATGGCGGCGGCTACCTCGAGCTGTCAGGCTTTCCATGCTTTGAAAATGACGACTGGATTGTCCGCAAGCGCAACCCGAAAACGGGCAATTGTACGTGTCCGCCTGGCTATGAGCCATTTTTGATGTCTGTATGGAAGCACCCTGTGATGTCCTTACATGAGTACAGCTCTTTCCTGTGTCTGTGAGCCTGTCCACCGCGCGAGCCGCTTAGACATCGAAGGCTGGCCATACCCGTATAATCGATACTCCGTTCCCCAGTCTGTTCGAGCGGTCCTCCTTGGCTCGAAAATCGGGTCTTTACAACCTTGCTGCTGCATGCTGAAAATCGCACGATGAAAACGTCTGAAATCCGTCAAAAATTTCTGCAATTCTTCCAGTCTAAAGGGCACACGATTGTTCCATCGTCGTCGCTTGTTCCTGGCAATGACCCAACCTTATTGTTTACCAATTCGGGTATGGTGCAATTCAAAGATGTCTTTACAGGCAAGGACACGCGCAACTATTCGCGTGCGACGTCCTCGCAGCGCAGTGTGCGGGCAGGTGGAAAGCATAACGACCTTGAAAACGTGGGATACACCGCACGTCACCATACGTTTTTTGAGATGTTGGGCAACTTCAGTTTCGGTGATTACTTCAAGCGTGACGCGATTGCGTTTGCGTGGGAGATGCTGACAAAGGTGTACGGCCTACCCGCAGAGAAACTGTGGGTCACCGTCTATCAAGAGGACGATGAGGCCTATGGCATCTGGGAAAATGAAATCGGCGTTCCCCGTGAGCGCATCGTGCGTATCGGAGACAACAAAGGTGCTCGGTACGCGTCGGACAACTTTTGGCAGATGGCCGATACAGGGCCTTGCGGCCCTTGCACTGAAATTTTCTTTGATCATGGAGCCGAGATCTGGGGTGGGCCCCCCGGGTCACCAGAAGAAGATGGCGATCGCTACATTGAGATCTGGAATTTGGTGTTCATGCAGTTTGAGCGAGATGCTTCAGCTAAGCTGACACCGTTACCCAAGCCCTGTGTCGATACGGGAATGGGGCTTGAGCGCATTGCTGCCGTGCTTCAACATGTTCACTCTAACTATGAAATCGATTTATTCGCGGCGCTGATCGCCGGCGCGGCGCGTGAGACTGGATGTAAAGATCTGAAGGAGAACTCGCTTAAAGTCATTGCAGATCACATTCGTGCTTGCAGTTTTCTGATCGTAGATGGTGTGATCCCTAGCAACGAAGGGCGTGGTTACGTCTTGCGCCGTATCGTGCGCAGGGCGCTACGACATGGCTACAAACTTGGTCAGACCAAGCCCTTTTTCCATCGTTTGGTCCCTGATCTGGTCAAACAAATGGGGGAGGCATATCCCGAACTCGCGAAGAATGCCATACGTGTTGAACAGGTCTTGCGTCAAGAAGAGGAACGATTCGGCGAGACGCTTGAGCACGGCATGAAGATTCTAGATACCGCACTCGCCGCCTTGCCTGCGCCGGTTAAAGGGCAGGCTGCGATGCTAGACGGCAATACCTTATTTACGCTTTACGACACCTATGGATTTCCGGTTGACTTAACGGCAGATATTTGTCGTGAGCGCGGTGTTGACATTGATCAAGCCGGCTTTGATGTCGCGATGGAGCGCCAGCGCGATCAGGCCCGCGCAGCGGGCAAATTTAAAATGGCTGAAGGCTTGGTGTATTCAGGCGCTCAGACAGTTTTTGAAGGTTACGATCATCTCGAACGTCAGGCGAAAGTGCTTGCGCTATATGTTGAGGGGTCGCAGGTGCCGCGCGTGACAGCGGGCCAGGATGCCATTGTGGTACTCGACTCTACCCCGTTCTATGCTGAGTCGGGTGGGCAGGTTGGGGATGTCGGTGTGTTGTCTGCTGGGACGACGACATTCGCTGTACTCGACACTCAGAAAATTCAACCAGGTGTGTTTGGTCACCATGGCCGTTTGCAAAGTGGCGAGCTAAACGCGGGGATGCCTTTGCTGGCGACGGTCGACGCTGAACAGCGCGCCCGCACGATTCGTAACCATTCAGCAACGCACTTGATGCACAAAGCCTTGCGCGAAGTGCTCGGTGGGCATGTGCAGCAGCGCGGCTCGCTTGTGGATGGTGATAAGACGCGTTTTGACTTCGCACACGATGCGCCCATGTCTGATGCGGACATTCAACGTGTGGAGAAAATCGTCAACGCGGAAGTCTTGGCAAACCAGGCCGCAAACGCTCAGGTCATGAGCTATGACGATGCGGTCAAGGGTGGTGCGATGGCCTTGTTTGGTGAGAAATACGGCGACACCGTGCGGGTGCTGGATATAGGGTTTTCGCGTGAGTTATGCGGAGGTACCCACGTAAGCCGTACCGGCGATATTGGGTTGTTCAAAATTGTCTCCGAAGGCGGTGTTGCAGCCGGAGTGCGTCGTATCGAGGCGGTGACGGGTGCGAATGCATTGGCCTGGGTACAGGGTCTCAATGCCACCGCTCAGCGCGCTGCTGCAGCGCTGAAGACTCAACCCGCTGATCTGCCAGAGCGCATCGCCTTGCTGCAGGAGCAGTTAAGGTCAGTCGAAAAAGAGTTGGAACAGGCGCGTGCAAAGCTTGCCTCGAGTGCTGGGAATGCGTTGAGCGATCAGGCGGTTTCGCTGGCGGCGGGCGTTAATTTGCTTGTGACGGCAGTCCAAGGCATAGACCCAAAAGATTTGCGCAGTATGGTTGATCAGCTGAAAGACAAACTGAAGTCGGCTGTGGTGCTTCTGGCGGCTACCTCTACTGATGGAAAGATCAGTGTGGTGGCTGGCGTAACAGCGGACTGGTCTGGAAAGGTCAAAGCAGGGGATTTAGTCGGCTTCGTAGCCGGACAGATTGGTGGTAAGGGTGGTGGTCGGCCCGATATGGCTATGGGAGGCGGTACGGATGCCCAGGCTTTGCCCGGTGCCTTAGCCGGGGTCAAAGCATGGGTAGAGGCCAAGCTTTAATTCAAGATTTCACATATGACCGAACCGGTTTCTGGCGTAGTTCCCAACGAAGTGCATCAAACAGTGGATGCCATCGGTTTGGCATGTCCGCTCCCTATTTTGCGGGCAAAAAAAGCGCTCGCAACGCTCTCGAGCGGTGAGGTGCTGTGTGTGATCACGACCGACCGTGGCGCGGTTCGTGACTTCCAGGCATTTTGTCGTCAAACTGGCAATGAATTGCTGGTGCAGTTAGACGAGACTGAGCGCGTGACGCATTACTTGCGGCGCCGGCTCAAATAAATGCCTGACACCTGAAATCTTTACTTCTTTAATGCTATACTTGCGGGCTTACCTCAGCATTGTGGCTGAGCATTTTTATTGAACATTTTCAAGGGATTACGTATGGTGGTGATTCGCCTGGCCCGTGGCGGCTCCAAGAAACGTCCTTTTTACAACCTCGTTGCGACCGATTCCCGTGATCGCCGCGATGGTCGTTTCATTGAGCGCGTAGGGTTTTATAACCCCGTGGCTAATGCAAACGAAGAGCGTCTGCGCATCGCGCTTGATCGCGTGCAGCACTGGACTGGCGTTGGCGCGCAGTTGTCGCCTGCTGTAGCTCGTTTGGTTAAGGACTTTTCGGCCAAAGTCGCGACAGCGGCTTAATTGATTCGGCCTGCTCGTGATGGCTGACATTGGCGCGGCAAAAGCGCCAAACGATCTAGTCGAACTAGGTTGGATCGTGTCAGCTTATGGAATACGCGGCTGGGTTAAAGCCCAACCGCATTCCGCGCAAAGCACTGTGTTGCGTGCAGCGCCGGTGTGGTGGCTTTGTCCGCCTGCGTCGCCGTTGCGTGATGCGTCAAACTCTTCCGCAAGCACTGAACCTTCCAAACTTTTATTGTCATGCTGCACGCCGCATGTGGTCAAACAGTGTCGTCCGCAGGGGCTGACTGTTGTGGCTGAGCTTGAGGGCGTATTGGATCGGGACGCCGCCGAGTCCAAGCGCGGCTATACCGTTTATGTTTCTCGAGAGTATTTCCCACAAGCGAAGTCTGACGAGTATTACTGGGTCGATCTCATTGGCTGTCAGGTCTTTAGCGAGGGAAAGAAAATGGGTATTGTGCAAGAAGTACTCGATAACGGCGCCCACGCAATTTTGCGTGTTGAGCGCTTTGTCGTATCACCAGACCTGTTGCCCGATTCCGACGCAAACCCTATTCCGATGCTAGATGCCAAAGGGCGCCCGCAAGAAGTGCTGGTGCCTTTTGTTGCTGCCCATGTGCAGAACGTCGACATCCTAAAGCGTCGTATTGAAACCGATTGGCCGTTTGACCTTTAATTTCAAAGCGCTGCGTATGCGAATTGACGCCATTACCTTGTTTCCAGAAGCGTTTAGTGTCGTGCGAGATGCTGGGATCACCGGTCGCGCGCACAAGCAAGGGCTTTGGTCGTTACAGACATGGAACCCGCGTGATCAGGCGCAAGACATTCATCGTACGGTAGACGATCGTCCCTATGGCGGTGGTCCGGGGATGGTGATGATGATGGAGCCGTTGCTCAAAAGCGTCGAGGCCATCAAACAAGATCGTCTCGCGAACGATGCCTCTGACGTGCAGGCGCCCGTGATTCTGCTTTCTCCCGCCGGAGAAAAATTTAGCCAGCATCATGCGGCGACCTTAGCTGCAACAAAAGGAGCTATTTTTGTTTGTGGTCGGTATGAGGGCGTCGATCAGCGTTTTATCAACCGTACTGTCGATGCGCAATGGTCACTCGGCGATTTCGTATTATCCGGCGGAGAAATCGCGGCACTCGCAATGATCGATGCGGCGGTACGCCTGTTGCCCGGTGCACTTAACCACGGTGACTCATCGGCTCAAGACTCGTTTCAGGACGCATTGTCAGGTTTGCTAGATAGCCCGCACTACACGCGACCAGAGTTATTTGATGGTGAGTCGGTTCCCGCGGTTTTGATGTCTGGTAATCACGCGCTGATCGCACGTTGGCGGCGTGAGCAGTCCTTGAGCCTGACGCACGCAAAACGACCAGATTTAATTGCTCAGGCACGCTCGCGTGGACTGCTCAGCGCGGCCGATGAAAAATTTCTGGCCACACTGAGCGGGTCGTAGCGCCGCGAGGCGTTTGCGCTAATCCAGTCGAGCCCGTTGGCTTTTAACTTGCGCCAGCGTTTCGCTAAATTGTGCCACGCGTTGCTTCTCTTGTTCAACGACAGCAACGGGTGCACGTGCGACAAAAGATTCGTTCGTGAGTTTGCCTCGAGCCTTGGCGATTTCACCCTCGAGGCGAGCGATTTCTTTATCTAGGCGGATTTTTTCCGCTGCCACGTCAATCTCGACTTTTAGCATCAGACGTGTGTTGCTGACGACCTGCACCGGTGCACCGTCGTCAGGGAGAGTCGCCACAACCTGAACCTCCGAGAGCTTGGCCAACGCAGCCAGATAGGGCGCATGCAGCTCTAACTGGTCTTTGGGGCCTTCGGCGATTAAAGGTACGCGCGCGGCAGGCGAGAGATTCATTTCTCCGCGCAAGGCACGAACAGCTTCAATTTGTGCTTTCAATGCGTTAAGTTGTAGCGTCGCTACCTCGTCGATGGCGCTCGCATCCCCAACAGGGAAAGATTGAACCGATACGCTTGAGATGTCGTTGATGTCGCGGCGCCCAGCGACCACCGATACTTTCTGCCACAGCTCTTCAGTGATAAAGGGCATGATGGGATGCAGCAGTCGCAATACAGTCTCGAGCACTTCAATCAATGTGCGTCGGGTAGCACGCTGTTGGTCTGCATGACCTGTTTGAATCTGAACTTTCGCAAGCTCCAGATACCAATCGCAGTACTCATCCCAAACAAAGTGATAAAGCGCATTCGCAATATTGTCGAAGCGGTAATCTGAAAAACCTTTCGCGACATCGAGCTCAAGTTGTTGCAGTTGTCCAAGAATCCACTTGTCGACAAAGCTCTGCGCGCTTGCGGGCGCAGCCGACATATCCTGGCCCTCGGTATTCATCAGCACAAACCGCGTGGCGTTCCAGAGCTTATTGCAGAAGTTTCGATATCCTTCGCAACGCTTGAGGTCAAAGTTGATATTGCGGCCCAGTGTCGCGTACGCTGCCATGGTGAAGCGCAGCGCATCAGCTCCAAACGCTGGAATGCCCTCTGGGAATTGCTTGCGCGTCGCCTTCTCGATAGAGCCCGCTTGCTTTGGATTCATGAGGCCAAACGTTCGTTTGGTGACGAGATTTTCTAGGTCAACACCGTCGATGAGGTCGACGGGGTCTAAGGTGTTTCCCTTTGACTTGCTCATTTTTTGCCCTTCGGCATCTCGGATGAGTCCGTGCACATAAACATGCTTGAAGGGCACTTGACCCGTCAGATGAGTGGTCATCATGACCATGCGCGCCACCCAAAAGAAAATGATGTCAAAACCCGTGACCAAGACGCTCGAGGGTAAATATCGTTTGTAATCGGGGGTTTCTTGTGGCCACCCCAGGGTAGTGAAGGGCACTAAAGCCGAGGAGAACCAGGTGTCGAGCACATCGGGATCACGAGTCAACGCAGCCGTCACGCCTGCTGCGCGCGCCTGGTCGTTTGCATCTTTTTCAGTATGTGCGACGAAGACTTGCCCGTCGGGTGCGTACCAGGCAGGAATCTGATGTCCCCACCACAATTGACGTGAGATGCACCAGTCCTGAATGTTTTCGAGCCATTGGTTGTACGTGGTTGTCCAGTTTTGTGGATAAAACTGGATATCCCCTTTTGCCACCACCTCCAGTGCAACGTCGGTGATGCTCTTTCCGGGGTGGAGCGTATCGGCAGGCGCGGGCTTGCTCATGGCGACAAACCACTGATCCGTCAGCATAGGTTCGAGCACGGCGCCGGTTCTATCGCCACGTGGCTGCATCATTTTGTGCGCGTCAACTTTAACCAGAAAGCCTTTTTGCTCTAGTTCCTGAACGACAGCTTTGCGTGCGTCGAATCTATCCATGCCTTTGAACTGTGCGGGCCCCTGGTCATTAATGCGTGCATCCAGAGTGAAAATCACGATGAGCGGAAGGTTATGGCGTTGCGCGCAGGCGTAATCGTTGAAGTCGTGTGCGCCGGTAATTTTTACGCAGCCCGTCCCAAACTTTGGGTCCACAAAGTCATCGGCAATGATGGGAATCTGGCGGTCGCACAAAGGCAGATCGACCATTTTTCCGACGAGATGCTGATAACGCGTATCGTCAGGGTGCACGCAGAGCGCTCCGTCTGCGAGCATGGTTTCAGGGCGCGTGGTGGCGATGGTCATTCCGGTGATGGATTCTGACGTGCCATCCTCGTGGGTGATCGTTTGGGGGCCGTCAACAAACGGGTAACGGATATGCCAAAGATGTCCATCGGTTTCGACCGATTGCACTTCCAGGTCTGACACCGCCGTGAGTAGCTTTGGATCCCAATTCACGAGGCGCTTGCCTCGGTAAATCAGACCTTGCTTGTACAGGCGGACGAAGGTTTCGACGACGCCAGCAGACATCTGTTTGTCCATCGTGAAGTATTCGCGGGGCCAGTCTGCCGAAGCGCCCAAACGCCGTACTTGGGTCGTGATGGTGTTGCCTGAGAGTTCTTTCCACTCCCAGACTTTTTCGATGAATTTCTCGCGACCAAGGTCATGGCGTGAGGTCTTTTGTGCGTCAAGTTGTCGTTCCACCACAATCTGCGTGGCGATCCCTGCATGATCGGTACCGGGCACAAATACGGTGTCGTGCCCTCTCATGCGGTGGTACCGGATCAGGCCATCCATAATCGTTTGATTAAAGGCATGCCCCATGTGCAAGGTGCCCGTGACGTTAGGCGGCGGAAACTGAATCGCGTAGGGCGCACCATTGGCATCGCCCTTTGCATGCTGCCCGGCGGCAAAGTAGCCTCGTTTTTCCCATTCTGTATACCAACGGGTCTCTAGATCCGCCGGCTCAAAGCTTTTGGATAGTTCCCCGTCGGGGAGGGTGCTGGGCTGATTCATCAAGTTATCCACAAAAAATAGGGTGACGCAGGGGCGATAAGGGAAACAAGGCCGCTTTACGCCGAGCCAGAAACTGGCAAAACCCTGCTATTTTAGGGTGTTGTGAGACTTAGTGGCGTGCTAGAATCATGGGCTACGGTGGGCACAAGCAAAGTCCCTGTTTTTATTGAGAATTATTGGAGTTTTACATGTCTGTTGAACGTACCCTATCGATTATTAAGCCCGACGCGGTCGCAAAGAACGTCGTTGGTCAAATTGTTGCCCGTTTTGAGGGCGCAGGACTCAAAGTGATCGCTGCGCGCATGCTTCAGTTGTCGCGCGCCGACGCTGAGCGGTTTTATGCGGTCCACAGTGCTCGTCCATTTTTCAAAGACCTGGTCGACTTCATGATTTCCGGCCCAGTGTTTGTGCAGGCGTTGGAGGGCGAGAGCGCTATCCAAAAAAATCGTGACCTGATGGGCGCAACAGATCCCAAGAAGGCCGATAAGGGCACTATTCGTGCTGACTTCGCGGACAGTATTGACGCTAATGCTGTGCACGGTTCCGATGCGCCTGAAACCGCGCGCGTTGAAATCGCGTTTTTCTTCCCTGAAATTAATATCCACAGCCGTTAATCCGGCTGCTTGGCTCGTGGCTTACCCTGCATGCACCCTGAACCGATCAATCTGCTTGGGCTCGACGCTTCGGCACTGACTCAACTGGTCGGACAGTGGGGGGGTAAGCCGTTTCGTGCCCGTCAACTGCAAAAGTGGGTGCACCAACGGGGTGCGAGCGATTTCGATCTCATGACTGATCTGGCGCGCGACTTTCGTGCCCAGTTGTCTGATGCATGTGTGATCCAAGCTCCCAAGGTGCTCACCCAACATCGTTCTGCGGACGGTACGCGGAAGTGGCTGTTTGATGTCGGGCAAGGCAATGCGATTGAGTCCGTCTTTATTCCGGAAGATGACCGAGGCACTTTATGTATTTCGAGTCAGGCTGGGTGCAATGTTGCCTGCACCTTCTGTTCCACTGGGCATCAAGGCTTTAACCGCAACCTAACCGCTGCCGAAATCATTGGTCAGCTTTGGTGGGCCAGGCACGAGCTCATGCAAGATACGGCCTCCGCACGAATAGGCGCACAAGAAGGCTCTGCAGACGCACGCTTAATCAGCAATGTCGTGATGATGGGCATGGGCGAGCCGCTCCTGAACTACGAACCGGTGCTCGCAGCCTTGCGCATGATGCTTGATGACAACGCCTACGGCCTGTCGCGCCGACGTGTCACCGTATCGACTTCCGGCGTTGTACCGATGATGGATCGCTTGTCGCAGGATTGCCCGGTAGCGCTTGCTGTGTCATTGCATGCGCCGAACGACGCCTTGCGTGACACGCTTGTGCCGCTCAATAAAAAATATCCGCTCGATCAACTGCTGGCCGCCTGCGAGCGTTACCTAGAATTCGCGCCACGTGATTTCATCACCTTCGAGTACGTGATGTTGGACGGTGTGAACGACCTTGATCAGCACGCCCAGGAACTCATACAGATTGCGCGACGGATACATTGCAAATTTAATTTAATTCCCTTTAATCCTTTCCCGGGCTCTGGGCTCCAACGTTCGTCTGCCTTGCGAATTCGCGAGTTCGCGCAGCAACTCATGGATGCCGGAATCGTGACGACAGTGCGCAAGACACGCGGAGACGACATTGATGCCGCCTGCGGACAGCTGGCGGGTGAGGTGAAAGACCGTACAAAATTAAGTGAAAGAATGGCGCAAAAGAAGATGATTGCCATCAAGGAGACCCGTGCATGAGTGCAGATGAATTCGCAAGTCGATCCAGTGTTGAATTACTCCCTGCGTCTGTAGAACGGATCACCGCAGCAGGGGGATTGCGCGCATTGCGTGTGTCTAAAGGGTTGTCGCTCGAGGATGTGTCTGGAAGATTAAAGTTTCCTGCGCGCCATATCGAAGCGCTTGAGGCGGAGCGTTTCGACGATCTTCCCAAAGGACTTGGGTTAAAGAGCCTCATTAAAAACTATGCAAAGCTTTTGGGTATTGATTCCAAGCCGTTGGAGGATGCGCTAAAGCCTTATGTGGGGCAAGTTGAAGGCGGTATCGCTAACCATGCGTCGACGCGCACGCTAGACAGCCACGCGGTCAAGCCGCTTCGCCCGGCCGTTGCGTGGTTTTGGTGGGTATTGATTGCTGCTGTGGTGCTTGTCGCCGCTGCGGTGGCGCTTAGCCATGATATTTTGCCGACTACTTGGTTGCCAGCCGGGCTAGAGGGGTGGTTCAAATGAGCGCGTCTGATTTGGATACCCGTCCGGCGGTCGTCGAGCGCCACCCCACCCGCACTGTGGCCGTTTCTTGGGGTGATACCCGCACACTGATCGGCGGTTCTGCCCCTGTGTTGGTTCAGTCTATGACCAACACCGATACGGCTGATGCAATTGCGACGGCCATTCAGGTCAAGGAGCTCGCGCTAGCGGGCTCGGAAATTGTTCGGATTACCGTTAATACGCCGGAGGCCGCGAAAGAGGTGCCTGCCATACGCGAGCAGCTTGATCGCATGGGCATATCGGTTCCTTTATGCGGCGACTTTCATTACAACGGCCATAAGCTGTTGACACAATTTCCAGATTGCGCGCAGGCGCTGTCGAAGTATCGGATTAACCCCGGCAACATGGGAGGGGGCAAGCGCCGCGATGATAATTTTGCGCAGATGATTGAAGTTGCCTGTCGTCATCAGAAGCCTGTTCGTATTGGCGTGAACTGGGGGAGTCTTGATCACGAGTTGCTCGCACGCATGATGGATGAAAACAGCAAGGTTGCGAAACCTCGCAACGCACAAGCGGTAATGCGTGACGCTTTGGTGGTCTCCGCAATTAGTAACGCGCAACGTGCTGAAGAGCTTGGGTTGCCTGGTGACGCCATCATCTTGTCTTGCAAGGTGAGCCACGTGCAGGACCTGATCGCAGTTTATCGAGACCTCGCTTCGCGGTGCGACTATCCATTGCATCTTGGCTTGACCGAGGCCGGAATGGGTAGCAAAGGTATTGTGGCCTCTACAGCCGCGTTAAGCGTGCTGTTACAAGAAGGGATTGGCGATACGATTCGTATTTCTCTGACTCCCGAGCCTGGGGGTGATCGCACGCGCGAGGTGATCGTCGGTCAGGAAATCTTGCAGACGATGGGCCTGAGAGCCTTTACACCGATGGTCATCGCCTGTCCGGGATGTGGTCGTACCAGTAGCACTGTTTTTCAGGAACTGGCTGATCGAATCCAAACTTACCTGCGTGAACAGATGCCGATCTGGAAGAACAAATATCCAGGAGTCGAATCCATGAATGTCGCGGTAATGGGTTGTGTGGTCAATGGTCCAGGTGAGAGTCGTCATGCGGATATTGGTATTAGTTTGCCCGGAACCGGCGAGGTGCCTGCTGCGCCAGTCTTTGTTGATGGTGAGCGTACCGTGACCCTGAAAGGTGATCACATTGCTGAAGAGTTTCAAGTGATTGTTCAAGAATATGTGACGCGGCGCTATGGTGCGGCGCGCGTAGCGACAAGTACTCACTGACCGTATTTATGACACAAGCGTTTGCAAAAGTTACCGCCATACGTGGCATGAATGACGCACTGCCTGGGGCGAGTGTGCGTTGGGAATTGCTCGAAGACAATGTGCGCGCCTGGATGCGCGCGTATGGCTATCGCAACATGCGTACGCCTATTCTTGAGCATACGCGCTTGTTCACACGGGGCATCGGTGAAGTGACCGATATCGTCGAGAAAGAGATGTATAGCTTTACGGATGCGCTCAATGGCGAGTCACTGACCATGCGTCCTGAGTTCACTGCGGGAATGGTGCGCGCGACAATCGAACACAATCTTATTTATGACCGTCCTCAGCGCGTCTATGCAATGGGTCCCGTGTTCAGACACGAGCGTCCCCAAAGAGGCCGCTATCGGCAGTTTCATCAGATTGATGTGGAAGCGCTCGGCTTAGCGGGTCCAGATATTGATGCCGAGATGATTATTATGGTCGCTCGCCTCTGGTCGTTGCTGGGTATTAAAGACGTACAGCTCGAGTTGAATTCTTTAGGTCAGTCCCAAGAGCGCGCAGCACATCGCGCGGCACTCATACAGCATTTAGAGGCGCACAAAGCTGTGTTGGATGAAGACGGCTTGCGTCGGATGTATACCAACCCGTTGCGAGTACTCGATACAAAGAATCCTGCGATGCAGGCAATGGCAGATGCTGCACCGAAGTTGTTTGACTACCTGGGTGAACAATCGCGCGCGCATTTCGATGGTGTGTGTGCACGATTGCAGGATGCTGGCATTGCCTATCGTATTAATCCAAGGATGGTTCGAGGACTGGACTACTACAATTTGACTGTCTTTGAATGGGTGACAGATAAGTTGGGTGCTCAAGCGACAGTTTGTGGCGGCGGGCGTTATGACGGGCTGATTGAACTTGTTGGGGGTAAGCCCGCGCCAGCGGTAGGTTTTGCGATTGGGATGGAGCGTTTGCTGGACTTATGGGGGCAATATCAACCCGAAACGCCTCAAACGGAGTGTGATGTGTACTTTGTACATCAAGGGGAGTCTGCGCAGCGTCGGGCGGCCTTGCTAGCGGAGTCTCTGCGCGATGCGGGGATTTCGACGATTGTTCATGCTGGCACAGGGAGTTTTAAAGCGCAGTTCAAGCGAGCAGATACAAGCGGTGCAGCGATTGCGGTTATCCTTGGGGATGACGAGTTGGCGGCAGGCGCAGCATCAGTCAAGATGTTGCGCAGCCAAAGCACGAGCGAGCCCGCAGGGCAGCAACAAGTGTCACTGGATAATTTAGTGACTTTTTTGAAAGAGAAGGTTAAATAAGTATGGCTTACGATCTTGACGAACAAGAACAACTGGACCAACTCAAGGCCTGGTGGAATAAATATGGCACGCTGGTCGTGACGTTGCTGGTCATTGCGTCTGTTGTTGCTGGCAGTTGGCGCGGATGGCAATGGTACGAAGGTAACCAGGCGGTGCAGGCGCGTGGCTATTTTGAAGCGCTTGAAGAGGCGGGCCGTCAAAAAAGTGATGAGTCGGTTGCTCGCATTAATGCGGCGATGCAGACGCTTCGTGCAGATTATGCCGCGACAGATTACGCTGCGCGAGGCGCACTCGTCGCTGCTTCCGCGCTTGCAGAACGCAACGATCTTGTCGCTGCACGCGCTCAACTTGAATGGCTAGTGAAGTCCAAACATGCGGCCTTGGTGCCGGTCGCTAAGCTGCGTTTGGCGGGATTGTTGTTTGAACAGAAAGACTTTGATGCGGCGCTTGCGCAATTAAAGGATCCCTCGGCGTCCTTTGCAGGCCTTTACGCAGACCGACGTGGCGATATTCTCGCTGCGCAAGGCAAAAGCACCGAAGCACGCAGTGCTTGGACGCAAGCTATCGAACTGCTAGGTGCGATCAATCCTTTGACACCGGTAGTTAAGCTCAAACTCGATGCGCTCGGAGCCTAATATGAAATTTTCGTCCATTAATCGTTTACTTTTCTTGGGTGCCGCGGCCTGGCTCTTTGCAGCGTTGACCGGATGTGCGCTGATTACAGGTGATGATGGGCGATATAAGCCGGTCCCGTTGACGACCTATCCTGCCGGCCTTGCTGCAGATATTGGTTGGAAAGTGCAGATCGGTAGTGGCTCTGGAATTGGGTTTGCCCCAATTGTGGTTGGCGCGGCGGTCTACGGGGCTGCTGCGAGCGGCGCTGTCGGCAAGTATGATCTCAGCACAGGTAATTCAATTTGGGTCGCCAAACTTGAGCAGCGTCTGACCGCAGGGGTTGGCAGTGATGGCAAAACGACGGCTGTCGTTGCGCGAGATGGAACCGTTATTGCTTTAGATGATGCAGGCGCAGTGAAATGGCGCTCTAAAGCGACGAGCGATGTGTCAGTGCCCCCGGTTGTTGCTTACGGTGTCGTTGTGGTGAGAAGTGGCGACTATCGCATCCAAGCGTTTAATGCAGAGACAGGCGACCGAATCTGGAATGTGCAGCGTCCTGGGCCCGCATTGGCTCTTCGCGCGCCGGCCCGCATTGCACTGTTTGACGGTCTAATCATCACCGGCATACCTGGCGGAAAACTAATCGCGATCAACGCGGTGTCGGGCGATGTGCAGTGGGAGGGGGTTGTTGCAACGCCCAAGGGCTCAACTGACCTCGAGCGTGTGAATGATGTTGTTGGTTTGCCTGCGCTGGCACCACCACTTTTATGTGCGGTGGCTTTCCAAGGACGCATTATTTGTTTTGATTTGTCTTCTGGTGGACGTCCTGTATGGAGCAAGAGTTTCTCTAGCGCCGCGGGTCTGACCATTGACAACAACCAGGCCTACAGTCCCAATCAGTCCGATGCGGTATCGGCCTTTGGGCTCAAGGATGGCAAGTTGAACTGGACGCAGGATGCGTTGCGGTACCGACAGTTAACAAGCCCTGCCGTACTTGGTAGCGCGGTTGCTGTGGGCGATTACGAAGGGTATGTACATTTCATGGCTGCGGATGATGGACGTTTACTCGCCCGCATAGCCGTTGGAGGAGGCAAGATCTATGCTCCTTTGATTGCGACACCTCAGGGTGTGCTCGTTAAGACCGGCGACGGCTCTCTTGCTTTGATTGTGTTGAAATAAATATTGTGTCGGTAAAGCCTGTTGTTGCCCTTGTAGGACGCCCGAACGTTGGAAAGTCGACTCTATTTAATCGGCTAACGCGGTCGCGCTCGGCCTTGGTGGCCGACTTCTCTGGTCTGACCAGAGATCGTCATTACGGTGAAGGGCGCGTGGGCGATACACCGTTCATCGTTGTGGATACCGGTGGTTTTGAGCCTGTTGCCAAAACTGGCATCTTGCACCAAATGGCACGTCAGACCAAACAGGCGATTGCTGAGGCCGATGTGGTTGTGTTTCTGGTGGATGCGCGCGCTGGTTTAAACGCGCATGACCATGACATTGCACGCTTATTGCGTAAGCTCGGACAAAAAGTTGTTGTGTGCGTAAACAAGGCCGAAGGTATGCAGCACACCAGCGCTGTGGCCGAGTTTCATGAGCTTGGCCTTGGGTTACCTTGTCCCATTTCAGCTGCGCACGGCGATGGCATTGCAGATTTAATCGAGCATGCTCTTGAGGGGCTGGGTGAGAAGGTTGAAGACGAGGTGTTCGATGCGGATGAGGCTGAGCCGAGTCCCGATGCCTTGACGAGTGACTCGCCTGAGCCGGTTGAGCCTGTTATTCATCACCGAATCAAATTGGCAATTGTGGGCAGACCCAATGTTGGGAAATCCACCTTAATTAATACGCTGCTCGGCGAGGAGCGTGTTATCGCCTTTGATATGCCAGGAACTACGCGTGACGCGATTGAAATTGAGTTTGATCGCGGCGGTAAGCAGTACACGCTGATTGATACGGCGGGTCTGCGCAAGCGCGGTAAAGTCTTCGAGGCGATTGAAAAGTTTTCAGTGATCAAAACGTTGCAAGCGATTGAGGCCAGTAACGTTGTGCTCTTGATGATTGACGCGCAGCATGAAGTTTCTGAGCAGGATGCGCATATTGCGGGTTTTATTCTCGAGACGGGCCGTGCGTTGGTTGTTGCGATCAACAAGTGGGATGGCCTCGATCCTGAACACCGTGAGCGCATCCAACGCGAGTTTGATCGCAAACTCAGGTTCTTGTCGTTTGCTCGGGTGCATACGATTTCGGCATTGCGCGGGCAGGGTATCAATACTGTGTTGCGTTCTGTCAACGCAGCGCATGCGGCAGCGTTTACCAAACTGTCGACGCCGCGTCTGACACGAGAGTTACAAGCGGCGATTGAGCAGCAACCGCCACCCCGTAAAGGTATTTTCCGTCCCAAAATGCGCTATGCCCACCAGGGCGGACAGAATCCACCCCTAATCATCATTCATGGCAATGCACTGGATGCGATTCCGGACACGTACCGTCGATATCTTGAAGGACGTTTTCGTGATGAATTCGAACTTGCCGGTACCCCTTTGCGCATTGAGTTTAAGTCGTCATTTAATCCTTACGCCGATAATTAATCGTTAAGGCGTTGACCGCGAGCCCTTATGAGTCGTTACTGGAATAGCATTGTTTCTAAGTTGGAACCCTATGTGCCCGGCGAACAGCCGCGCGTTCAAAATCTGATCAAGCTCAATACAAATGAGCACCCTTACGGCCCGTCGCCTAAGGTGTTAGCAGCCATCGCTGCACAGACGAATGACAGTCTTCGCTTGTATCCGGATCCTACGGCCTTAGAACTACGCGAGGCAATCGCAGGCCGCTTTGGTTTGACCGCCGCACAGGTTTTCGTTGGCAATGGTTCCGACGAAGTGTTGGGGCACGCCTTTCATGCGCTGCTTAAACACGACGCCCCCATCTTGTTTCCGGATATCACCTATAGTTTTTATCCCGTGTATTGTGGGCTCTACGAGATTGCCTACAAGGCAGTTCCTCTGGATGAAAATTTTAAAATTCGAGTGCAAGACTATCTTCCCGAAGGTCAGGCGAGGGCGGGTGGGATTATTTTCCCTAACCCCAATGCACCCACAGGAATTGCCCAGCCGCTTGATCAGATTGAACGTGTGATCGCAGGCAATCCAGATATTGTGGTGGTGGTCGACGAGGCGTACGTTGATTTTGGTGCCCAGACCGCTGCAGGGCTGGTCGCCCGATACCCTAACCTGCTCGTGGTGCACACAATGTCCAAAGCCTATTCGCTCGCAGGCTTGCGTGTGGGATTCGCGCTCGGCCATCCAGATTTGATTCAAGGTCTTGATCGGGTTAAGAATAGCTTTAATTCCTATCCCTTGGATCGTCTGGCCCTAGCTGGAGCGCAAGCGGCCGTTCTGGATCAGACTTATTTTGAGCAGGCCCGCGATGCGGTCGTACGCAGTCGTGACGTCTTGACCGATGACCTACGAAGTTTAGGTTTTGAGGTCTTGCCGTCAGCGGCGAACTTTGTCTTTGTTCGCCATCCGGCGTACAGCGGGGAAGCCTTAGCAAGCGCCTTGCGTGCACGCAATATTCTCGTGCGGCATTTCAAGCTCGGGCGGATCTCAAATCATCTTCGAATTACAATTGGCACGGATGAGCAATGTAAACAGTTGGTTATCGCTTGCCGTGAAATTTTAAAGTGAATAGTGATAATTATTACTTAACCTTTTGATATTAATAACAATAATATAAATGTTGTTTATTCATTTTGTTTAAGAAAATAGTAACAAGCGGTTTTTACTACTAGTATTCCGAGGGAAAACCCTGTACAGTGTGATCAATGATTTTGTCGCACAACGCAGCTTAGGTGAGGCGTGATCGCTAACAACAATATAAGGAGCCTGCCATGAGCAACAAAGGGCAAACTTTGCAAGATCCCTTCTTAAACGCTTTGCGTAAAGAGCACATTCCAGTGTCTATTTATCTGGTTAATGGGATCAAACTTCAAGGCCAGGTTGAATCCTTCGACCAGTATGTCGTCTTGCTGCGCAACACTGTTACCCAAATGGTGTACAAGCACGCAATTTCGACAGTGGTGCCCGCGCGCGCTGTTAGCTTACCGATCGAAGGCGCTGACGAAACTGCTGCCGAATAATATCTCCGGGGTCAGCGCATGCGTGCGTTGATTGTTAGCGTCGATCTCGGCTCGCCTGATTATCAGGCGCACGCCCAAGAGTTCGAAATGCTGGCGACAGGCGCTGGAGCTGAGCTCGTCGGTACTCTCAAGGCGCGTCGGCAACGTCCCGACGCGGCTTACTTTATTGGTTCAGGTAAGGTGCAAGAAGGGGTGCTACTGGCCGAGCAGGGGGAGGCTGAAGTTGTGTTGTTTGATCAGCCTTTGTCTCCGGCGCAGCAACGCAACCTAGAGCGTCAGTTTAATTTGCGTGTTGTTGATCGCGTTGCCCTCATCCTCGATATTTTCGCACTGCGCGCTAAGAGCCATGAGGGAAAGCTTCAAGTAGAACTCGCCCAGCTGCAACACCTGTCCACACGTTTAACGCGCTTATGGTCTCACCTTGAACGGCAGCGTGGTGGTATCGGTATGCGGGGCCCTGGTGAATCTCAGCTTGAGATGGATCGCCGCATGATTGGCGCGAAGGTACGTGTGCTGCGCGAACGGCTTGAGCGTGTGCAACGGCAGCGCACCACCCAACGCCGCTCCCGTGCCCGTGGCGCGACGCTCTCGGTGTCTTTGGTGGGTTACACCAATGCGGGTAAGTCAACGCTCTTTAATGCCATGACCCGTGCGGGCGCCTACGCCGCCGATCAGTTGTTTGCGACGCTTGATACGACCACGCGACGCGTATGGATCGAAGGGGCAGGACAAATTACCCTCTCAGATACTGTGGGCTTTATTCGCGATTTACCCACTACACTCATTGCATCGTTTAGAGCCACCCTCGAAGAAGCAATCCATGCAGATTTGTTATTGCACGTTGTGGATGCAGCGAGCCCTCAGCGTGATGAACAGATTCATGAAGTGAACAAAGTGCTAAGTGATATTGGTGCGGCCGATATTCCTTGTATTTTGGTCTACAACAAGATCGACCTCGTTGGGTTAGATCCGCGTGTAGAACAAGATGAGCATGGTACGATTTGTCGTGTGTTTTTAAGTGCTCAGCAACGCGCCGGCCTTGGTGGCGTGCGTGATGCAATCAGTCAATTCGCTTTACTTTCGGATAACAATGCGATTTCTAACCAGAATATTCAACCTGAATGATCCCGGCTGGGGTCGAGGTCAGAGCGGCGGTGGCAATGAGCCTCCTAAAGACGGCAATCAGCCGCCCCGTCGTCCGCCTCAGCAAAATGGTCCTCCAGATTTAGATCAGGTATGGCGCGATTTTAGTGATCGTTTAGGCGGGCTGTTTGGTCGCAAGCAGGGTGGGGGTAATCGCCCGCCCTCTCAGGGCCCGGGCGGCCCCACCGCGCGCCAGTCAAAAATCGGTTTGGGTGTGATCGTTGCAGCCGGCCTGGCGCTTTGGTTGGCGAGCGGCTTTTTTATCGTCCAGGAAGGTCAAGTCGCAGTCTTGACGCAGTTCGGTAAGTACAAGTCAACTGCGTTGGCTGGTTTTCAATGGCGTATTCCATTCCCGATTCAGTCCCACGAAATCGTCAATCTGTCGCAACTGCGTACGTTTGAAGTCGGCTTTCGTACCACCGCACGCAACCGCGTGTTGCCCGAATCGTTGATGCTGACTGACGATGAGAACATCGTCGATGTGCAGTTTGTCGTTCAGTATCGTTTGCGTGCCGATGGTGCACCTGCGTATTTGTTCAAGACAAAAGATCCGGATGAGTCCGTGCGACAGGCCGCACAGACAGCGATGCGAGAGGTTGTAGGTAAGCGTCCGATGGACATGGTGCTCTATGAGGGCCGTACCGCCGTCGCTGTTGATGTGCAGAAATTGATGCAACAGATTTTGGATCGTTACGAAACCGGTATTCAGGTAAGCACGGTCGCTATTCAAAACGTACAGCCGCCTGAGCAAGTACAAGCTGCTTTTGACGACGCTGTCAAAGCAGGCCAGGATCGTGAACGTCAGATCAACGAGGGTCAGGCCTATCGAAATCAGATTGTTCCGATGGCAGCAGGTCAGTCTTCACGCATGCTTGAGCAAGCTGAAGGTTACCGCGCACGTGTCGTGGGGAACGCTGTGGGTGATGCAGCACGTTTCACCAGCGTCTTCGTGGAATACAAAAAATCTCCCTTGGTTATTCGTGAACGGATGTATCTTGAGACCATGCAACAGATGTACTCGAGCGCGAGCAAGATCATGGTAGACACCAAAGGTTCGACCAACATGCTTTATTTGCCGCTCGATAAGCTGGCTCAGCAAGCAGCTCAGGGTGTGGCGCGTCCAGTGACTGCCCCCTCGATGCCGTCTTCGAGCCCGGTCGCTCCTTCACCCTTCGTGCCGCCTGTTCCTAGTCAGCGTCCGGCAGCGCCAGGCCCTACCAACAACTCACTGACGCGTGATCGCGGCAGTCGCTAAGCAGAGGATCAATCATGAATAGATTACTTCCCCTGTTGATCGCCGTAGTTATCGCGGTTGTCGCTTTTTCTTCTTCGGTTTTTGTTGTGCGTGAGCGGGATTACGCCTTGGTGTTTGCACTTGGCGAGGTTAAGAAAGTCATTTCTGAGCCTGGCCTGTATTTCAAACTACCGCCTCCACTGCAAAATGTAGTGACACTCGATAAGCGGTTGTTAACAATTGACTTGCAAGAAGCAGAGCGTATCCAAACGTCTGAGAAGAAGAACCTTCTTATCGACTCGTTTGTGAAATGGCGTATCGTTGATCCAAGGTTGTATTACGTGACCTTTGGGGGCAACGAGCGCGCAGCGCGTGAGCGTTTGCAGGCACAGATCCGCGACGCACTAAACGCCTCGGTTAACGTGCGCACGGTGAAAGACGTGGTCTCCCTTGAGCGTGACGTCATCATGACCGAAGTGCTCACGAATGTGGCAAAACGTGCTGAGGCTCTTGG
>CAJBTJ010000034.1 GCA_903958565.1 uncultured beta proteobacterium | reverse complement strand
GAGGAGCGCCTGCGCAACTTCTCCTGGCTTTCTTTGTCGATGGCAACCTCCGGGCTCATCGGACCTCTCGTTGCTGGCGTATCGATCGACTACCTAGGCTATCGCTCCGTCTTCGCCTTGCTCGCCGTGGCGCCGCTGATCGGACTCATCGGATTGCTGAGGATGCGGGGCTATCTAAAGGCCTCACACATCAAGTCAGCGCCTGTGACGCAAAAGCAAAGCGTCAACGATTTGTTTAGTAGTCCATCGCTGCGCAAAGTCTTTATCGCCAACATGTTGCTTTCAGCGGCCTGGGATACCCACACGTTTGTCGTACCGATTTTTGGGGTACATGTGGGGTTATCGCCTACCACCATCGGCTTGATCCTGGCCTCCTTTGCCGCGGCAACCATCGTGATCCGGCTGGCACTCCCTTGGATGCTGCATCGCATTCGACCCTGGCAACTGATCAATTTTGCGCTAGTGGTCACGGGCCTGAATTTTTTGCTCTACCCCTTCTTCGAGCAAGTTTGGATTCTGATGTCGCTTTCGTTCTTATTGGGGCTTGGCTTGGGTTCAACACAGTCAAGCATTCTCGCTCTGTTGCAACAGCATGCACCAAGCGGCAGAGCGGGGGAGGCCTTCGGCTTGCGTATGGCGCTAGTGAACGGTTGCCAGGTGGCGCTTCCTTTGGCCTTTGGCGCACTCGGAACCTTCATGGGGGTGATGCCACTCTTCTGGCTAACCGCGGTCGGGCTAGGTGCGGTCCGCTGGTTCACCGACGATGCTGAAAAGCACGAAAAAACTAGCGCTCCGGATGCAGATGCGCCCAAACCCCCTCAAGATCGAACTTAATTAAGTTAAGGCTATGACGCGATTTGCCGACCTACCTAGCCCTCCTGCAGTGAGCGCCTTCGTGCGTTGGTCTGAGGAAAAAATGGCAGAATCCATTGAGGCCACGCTTCATAGCTGGGCTCCGGGCCAAGACGTCTGGATTTTTGGTTATGGTTCATTGATATGGCGACCAGAGTTCGACTTTACAGAAAAACGCCCCGCGCATATTCAAGGCTTCCATCGCGCGCTTTGCCTATGGTCACGCATTAATCGTGGAACCCCGGAAGTTCCGGGGCTCGTCTTTGGGCTTGAGCAAAGCGGAACCTGTCAGGGGATGGTTTTCCGGGTGGCGGCCGAACATGTGCGATCAACCTTTTCCACCGTATGGAAAAGAGAGATGGGCACGGGGGCCTACCACCCGACTTGGCTAGAATGCATGACACCCGATGGGCCTGTACAGGGATTGGCTTTTGTGATCAATCAAGCGGGTCCCGCCTATGTCAACGAACCACCTCAGGACGCCTTGATTGAAATAATCCTCCGTGCCCGCGGCACGTATGGGACCTGTCTCGAGTATGTCACGCAGACAGCAGACGCGCTAGACTCCGCTGGCATACACGACCCGCGACTGATGGAACTCGTACGATGCCTTCGGCAATTGCCGTCCCGATCCTGAGGACATGAATCCCTAAAATCCGGTGGCCTCACAGGGCAAGGCTCTGCTCCGCACGGTACACTTAAGCATGAGGCTCTGGTACCGTCGCGCGGGTAGTGCGGTAGACCTAAGCCGCCACGGAGCACCATCATGTCGATCGCAGATATTCGCCAGAGTTACGATAAACACACCCTGCTAGAAAAAGACGCTCAACGCTCCCCCTACGAGCAATTTGGGCAATGGTTTAATCAGGCGCTGGAAGATAAAGTGCCCGAGCCCACCGCCATGACACTGGCGACCGCCGACGCACAGGGCAGACCCTCGGCACGTATCGTATTGCTCAAGGGCTACGATGAGAATGGCTTTGTTTTCTACACAAATTATGAATCTCGCAAAGGACGTGACTTGCTCGCGCAGCCTTGGGCGTCTCTGTTATTTTTTTGGCAACCTCTGGAGCGCACCGTTCGAATCGAGGGCTTAATTGAGAAGGTCTCTGCTGGCGAATCTGACGAATACTTTCACAGTCGTCCACTTGGCTCACGCATTGGTGCCTGGACCTCCGCGCAAAGCCAACCCACCACCATCGCTGAACTAGAGGCCCGTCAACAAGCCATGACAGCCAAGTTCGGTGACACACCACCACGACCACCCCACTGGGGCGGCTATCGTCTCAAACCCGAATACTTTGAATTCTGGCAAGGTCGCCCGTCACGTCTGCATGATCGTCTCACATACGTGCCCTCGAGCGCCAACGGCTGGACACTTGGACGGATCTCTCCCTAATATGCATGCCTCATCACCGGACTTTGATTCCAACTTTTTTAAATCTGCGCTTGGCCGATTCCCCACCGGCGTAACGGTCATCACGGCCTCTTTACCGGGCCAACCGCCGGTTGGCTTGACCGTGAGCTCGTTCAATTCGGTCTCGCTCGATCCGCCTTTAGTGGTTTGGAGTCTCTCACGTAACTCCTCCTCGCTTGCAGTCATTCAACAATGTGATCGTTATGTCATTCAAGTGTTGGCCTCCGATCAAATGATGTTTGCTCAACGATTTTCAAAGGGCACTGCAGCCGAGCGCTTCGAGGGCGTGGCATTAACGACTGCACCGAATGGCTCGCCCCGACTTCAAGCAAGCTGTTCGGCCTGGTTTGAATGCGCGAATCGTAGTCGCTACGAAGAAGGTGATCACTTTATTTTTGTTGGCGAAGTTGAACACTGCGCACGCAACGATAGTCTTCCCTTGATCTATCACGCTGGGGGCTACGACCTGACTCCCTCACCTGCTGACACCAAACGTTAAACAACATGAGTACGGATATTGATTGCATCGTTGTTGGTGCGGGCGTTATTGGACTCGCGATTGCACGCGCGCTCGCACTGTCTGGACGAGAAGTCATGGTCGTCGAAGCAGCCGAAGGGATCGGCACCGGCACGAGCGCAAGAAACTCTGAAGTCATACACGCGGGAATCTATTACCCTGCCGGCAGTTTGAAAGCAAAGCTCTGCGTAGAAGGCAGAAAAATGCTTTACGCTTACTGCGCAGAAAAAGGCGTCGCTCACAAGCGTATCGGCAAACTCATCGTCGCGACCAGCCAAGATGAAATCGCCAAGCTCGATGATATCTTGAGCAAGGCACGCATCAACGGCGTAGACGACATGGAGTTGCTTAGCGCGGCCCAAGCCCAAGCGCTCGAGCCCGCGTTGTTTTGTACAGCCGCCCTGCACTCCCCATCCACAGGCATCATTGATAGTCATGGCTTGATGCTTGCCTATCAAGGTGATGCCGAAAACGCTGGTGCACAATGCGTTTTTCACACGCCCTTGTTATCGGGCGAAGTGCGTCGCGAAGGCGGATTCACTCTACAGTTTGGTGGTTCAGATGCGATGCAATTGAGCTGCAATGTGCTGATCAATGCATCGGGACTCCATGCACCGACACTGGCACGTACTATTCGCGGCATTCCCGCAGCATCCATTCCGACCGAATACTTGTGCAAAGGTAGCTATTTCACGCTCCAAGGCAAAGCGCCATTCACCCGCTTGATTTATCCGACGCCCCACCACGCTGGACTAGGCGTGCACCTGACCCTTGATCTCGGCGGCCAAGCCAAATTCGGTCCAGACACCGAATGGATTGATAAGGTCGACTACGACATCGATGCCAATCGCTGCGCTGATTTTTATGAAGCGGTGCGTACCTACTGGCCTGGGATGCCTGATGCGAGCCTGTCCCCTGGCTACACCGGCATCAGACCAAAAGTTTCCGGGCCACACGAACCCGCTGCAGATTTCATGATCGTCGGGCCGGCAACACATGGCGTGCCCGGACTGGTTAATTTGTTCGGCATCGAGTCCCCTGGATTGACCTCCAGTCTAGCCATCGCACAAGAAACGCTCGCACGACTTCACGCTTAAGTTCACTTTCGGAGACAGCATGTCCCATCCCGTTCCGGACGCACACGGTATCAACCTTTTTGAAGCGGACGCGGGCAAGGACCTCCTCGGCTGCTATCTTCCAAAGGATTTACATCACCACCTGTTGCCACACCTAACGAGGCTTGGCGCACTCGCGGGCTCCCTACTGGATGACTTAGCGGGCGTGGCCGACAAGCACCCGCCGACATTATCCGTACGTAGCCGCGCGGGCATTGATGTATCGCACGTCAACAAGCATCCAGCCTACGTCGAGCTAGAGCGTTTCGCCTACAGCGAATTCGGACTGGCTGCTCTCTCCCATCGTGGAGGCGTTCTGGGGTGGCCCACTCCGATGCCACCCGCTGCAAAATATGCATTGACCTATTTATTTGTTCAAGCGGAATTCGGTTTGTGTTGTCCCGTTAGCATGACCGACTCCTTGGCGCGTACCTTACGAAAATTCGGTGATCCAACGCTTGTTGAACAAGTGCTACCCATGATCACCACACAGGACTTTGATGCCTTGCACCAAGGCGCCATGTTCATGACAGAGCAAGGTGCCGGCTCTGATGTCAGCGCCACCGCCACGCAAGCGCAGCAAAACGCCGCCGGCGACTGGTTGCTCACTGGAGATAAATGGTTCTGTTCCAATCCCGATGCTGGCTTCGCGATGGTGTTGGCGCGCTCCGAGTCCGTCGAGGGGTTACGTGGCGTGTCGCTCTTTCTGCTGCCGCGCATGCGTCCCGACGGCACGCCCAACAACTACCGCATTCTGCGACTTAAAGATAAGCTCGGCACCCGCTCGATGGCGAGTGGTGAGATTCGCCTTGAAGGCGCCTTTGCTTGGCTCGTGGGCGAACGCGGCATGGGCTTCAAACAAATGGCCGACATGATTAATAACTCGCGCCTTTCCAACGGAGTACGCGCGGCGGGCTTGATGCGTCGGGCATTAACAGAGGCCTTGTATGTCGCAAAAAATCGTCGTGCCTTTGGCAAACGCCTAATTGACATGCCTCTGATGCAGCGTCAGTTAAGCAAAATGGCGATGGCGACCGAACAGGCTAGAACGATGGTGTATCAAACGGCACAAGCACTGGCTGCGGCGGACGAAGATCCAAGCAAACGCCCTTTGATGCGGATCATGACGCCCCTGATCAAGTTTCGCGCCTGCCGTGATGCCCGCAAGGTCGCCGGTGACGCGATGGAAGTGCGCGGCGGCTGTGGGTATATCGAAGAGTGGAGCGACCCACGCGTGCTGCGCGACGCACACCTAGGCTCCATCTGGGAAGGGACAAGCAACATCGTTGCCCTAGATGTCTTGCGCGCGATTCAACGCGAGCAAGCCCTCCCTGCACTGCGTGCACATGTGGAGGCATTGCTTGCAGACGGTACGCCGGTTTTACCGGCGTTGGCGGCTCTACAAGCAGAGCGCATTGAGCGTGCCTTTGCGTTTGCCGAGAGCGCAAGCGCCTCCAATACTGCCGAACAAGCCCGGCAAACCGCAAGCGCGCTCTACCATGTCGTGACGATGGCGGGGATGCGCTGGGAAGCCAAGCACGCTGAGATGCCCATCCGGGCAAAATTGGCGGATTTAGTGCTGCAACACCGCCTAGCCGCGAGAGATCCGGTTGCCGACCCATTGCTGGCCGATAGCGACCTGTGCCATTGGCTGGGCGCTTCAATTTAATTGGGGTTGCCGGGAAAAACGCCTCTGCAACAAGATATGATTAACCCCATTCCTTTCACAACAAATGACTAAAAAATAATGAGCCAAGCCCCTTCAGCCAAAAACCCACGCACCGGCGGTCAAATTCTTGTTGGTCAACTGGTCAGCCATGGTGTCAAGCATGTGTTTTGCGTGCCGGGCGAAAGCTTTTTAGCCGTGCTCGACGCACTCGTTGACGTCAATATCGAAGTCACGGTTTGTCGCCAGGAAGGCGGTGCCGCCATGATGGCTGATGCACATGGCAAACTAACCGGTCAGCCTGGCATCTGCATGGTCACACGAGGCCCCGGCGCCTCGAATGCCTTGGCTGGCATTCACATCGCAAAACAAGACTCAACACCCGTGATTGTGTTTGTCGGGCAGATCGAACGTGGCATGCGCGAGCGCGAAGCCTTTCAAGAAATGGACTACCGCGCCGTGTTCGGGCAAGCAGCCAAATGGGCGACCGAAATCGACGATCCGGCTCGCATCCCAGAAATCCTCTCACGCGCGTTTCATGTCGCCACCTCAGGTCGCCCAGGTCCCGTCGTGATCGCCCTGCCTGAAGACATGTTGGTCGAACTTGCAACGGTGCCAGACGCGCCGCACTACGAAGCGATCGACTCCGCACCGTCAACGGGTCAGATGGCCGATCTTGCCAAGCGTTTGGCGCAAGCCAAGGCGCCAGTGGCTATTCTTGGCGGTGCCCGTTGGAACGCCACGGCGGTCAAACAATTTGTAGAGTTCGCAGAACGCTTCAAGCTTCCAGTCGCGGTCTCGTTCCGTCGGCAGATGCTCTTTCCTGCTACCAGCCCTTGCTTCATTGGCGATGTAGGCATCGGCCTGAACCCCGATCTGTTAAAGCGTATTCAAGACGCAGATCTGGTGCTGCTCGTGGGCGGACGCATGTCCGAGATGCCTAGCCAGGCCTATACCCTCTTTGATATCCCAGTACCAAAACAAACCTTGGTTCACGTGCACCCAGATAGCGGTGAACTCGGGCGCGTCTACCGCGCAGCAGTCGCGATCAACGCCTCACCAATCGCCTTTGCATCAGAACTCAGTACGCTGCCTGCGCCCTCGGCGACCCCTTGGGTGGCTGGCACCGCCTCCATGCACCAAAGCTACCTAAACTGGAGCGACCCAGCCCCCATCAAGACGCCGGGCACCTTGCAAATGGGTGGGGTGATGGCGTACCTAGAGTCCAAACTCCCCGCCGACGCCATCATGGCGAACGGCGCGGGTAACTTTGCCACTTGGCTACATCGCTTTCATCGCTTTACGCAATTTGGTACACAACTGGCTCCGACCTCTGGCTCGATGGGTTACGGCCTGCCCGCCGCCGTCGGCGCAAAACGTATTGCACCGGACAAACTGGTTGTTTGTTTTGCTGGCGATGGTTGCTTCATGATGCACGGCCAAGAGTTTGCGACAGCTGTGCAGTACAACCTTCCGCTTGTTGTCGTGATTGTCGATAACGGCATGTACGGCACGATTCGTATGCACCAGGAAAAGCACTACCCAGGACGTATCTCTGCCACGCAACTCAAGAACCCCGACTTCTCGGCTTACGCACGCGCGTTCGGCGGACATGGTGAGCGCGTTGAGAAAACTGAAGAGTTTGGCCCCGCTTTCGAGCGTGCGGTCGCAAGTGGCCTGCCTGCGATTATTCATTGCTTGATTGATCCAGAAGCCATCACGCCAACAACCACTATTTCGAAGCTTCGGGCTGCTGCCCAAAAAGCTTGAGGTCTTTCACAAGCGACACCGCCGACAGCCCGTACAATTTTTATATTCAATAGTTAATTATCTGGAGCACTTCATGGCCTCTGACGCCACCTTCAATTGGGAAGATCCCCTTTTACTGGACAGCCAACTTACCGACGAAGAGCGGATGGTGCGCGATGCCGCACGCTCTTACTGCCAAGACAAACTCGCACCACGCGTGCTCGAGGGCTTTCGTCACGAGAAAACAGACGTCAATATTTTCCCCGAGATGGGCGAACTCGGGTTGCTCGGTGCGACCATCCCCACTGAGTATGGTGGTTCGGGTTTGAACTATGTCAGCTACGGCTTGATCGCGCGCGAAGTCGAACGTGTCGACTCTGGTTATCGGTCGATGATGAGCGTGCAATCCTCCCTGGTGATGTTACCCATCAACGAGTTTGGTAGCGAAGCGCAAAAACAAAAGTATCTGCCCAAACTCGCGCGCGGAGAATGGATTGGATGCTTTGGCTTGACCGAACCTAATCACGGCTCTGACCCCGCAGGGATGGAGACGCGTGCGGTCAAAACTGCCAATGGGTATTCGGTGACCGGCAACAAAATGTGGATCTCTAACTCGCCCATCGCAGACGTCTTTGTCGTCTGGGGCAAGTGTGTAGGCGGCGATCATGATGGACGCATTCGTGGCTTTATCCTTGAGAAAGGAATGAAGGGTCTGTCTGCACCCGCCATCCATGGCAAGGTAGGGTTGCGCGCTTCGATCACCGGCGAAATCGTGATGGACAACGTTGAAATCAGCGACGAACAGATGTTGCCTGGCGTGTCTGGGCTCAAAGGGCCTTTCACCTGCCTGAACTCTGCGCGCTTTGGTATCGCCTGGGGTGCGTTGGGTGCCGCCGAATTCTGCTGGCACATGGCGCGTCAGTACACGCTGGATCGCAAACAGTTTGGACGCCCTCTGGCAGCCAATCAACTGATCCAGAAAAAACTCGCGGACATGCAAACCGAAATCACTCTTGGCCTTCAAGGCTGCTTGCGTCTCGGTCGGATGAAAGACGAAGGCACGGCCGCCGTTGAGATCACTTCGATCATGAAACGCAACTCTTGCGGCAAAGCCTTGGACGTGGCGCGTATGGCGCGTGACATGTTGGGCGGCAACGGCATCTCGGACGAGTTTGGCGTGGCGCGTCACCTCGTCAACCTTGAGGTCGTCAACACCTACGAAGGTACGCACGATGTGCACGCCCTCATCCTTGGTCGTGCGCAAACAGGGATTCAGGCGTTTTTCTAGAGCGTACAGCGGCGTTCGCAGGTTCGCGAACGCCACGCTCACCTTTCAAGACAATCAGGCGCTGAGCAAGCCTTTAAGTTTTCTCACGGCACAATCGGGTGTCGTCAAAATTCTTGCGCTCGTTTTGACATCAGGATGCAGCGCAGCCTGAGCCATTGAAAACTGACCCAAGACGATTGTTGGATATTGAGCCAGACCGTTGACCCGCTGGGCAATTAATCGATCGTGCTCGGGTCCGCGGTGCGCCAAGAGCTCATCTAAGGCACCCTCCACCATAAAAGAATCGACGTCAGGCTTGAGGTGTTGTGCTGCAGCCATTTCCAACAACTCACTACGCAGTGCCTGCACGGAAGGCGTAAAGGTGGTCAGCATTGCGGCCTTACCACCCATTGCGAGCAACTCTTCGAATAGCGCCTGATTGGGCGTGAGGATCGGAATGCGCTGCAAAGTCTTGAGGTGGTTGATGGCCTCACCAAACGCCGAGCAGGTAAACAGGATGGCATCCGCTCCGGCATCGACACAGTACTGCCCGAGCCGAGCAAAGCGCTCAACCATACGCGGTGTCATTTTTTTATCGATCAACATATCAATCGCGAGCGATTCGTCTAACAAATTGATAATGCTCGCTTCTGGCCACAACTTCTTAAAACTGTTTGAGGCAGGCGCCATAGAGACATCCACGGCATGTACTAGAAATATTCTGGGCTTCGCATTCATGAAACTATTCCGGTTGAATCCCTGCGTCTTTCACAACCTTCCCTGCCCGTGCGATCTCTGCATCAAGCAAAGCCGCTAGTTCTTTAGGACCACCCATCATTGGAGCGGCACCAATCGATCGGATTTTTGCGTCCGTCTCTGGATCTGCCAGCACGATGGCTAACTCTTTGGCTAATCTGTCGATGATCGGCTTAGGCGTCTTGGCTGGAGCAAATACTGCCACCCAGGCGCTGTAGTCAAAGCCAGGCAACCCAAGCTCACTGACCGTTGGTAATTCTGGAGCCTGTTGCACACGCGTCAGGCTTGTCACCCCAATCGACTTAATTTTGCCAGACCGGATGTTTGGAACCGAGGTCGCAACGGGCTCACAAATAATTTCTAACTGGCCCCCCATCAGGTCATTAAGCGCCTGAGGCGAACTCTTATAGTTGATCGTCTTTATGTCGATACCCGCGGCAGTCTTGAACATTTCCATGCAAATCTTGGAACCGACCGTGGCCGTGCCATAGTTAAACTTTCCCGGATTCGCCTTGGCCAGGGCAATAAATTCTTGCAGCGTATTGGCAGGAACGTTGGGGCCAATCACCAGGATGTTGTAGAAATCTTTCAACGCCATTGATACCGGCTCTAAGTCCTTGGTCGGATGAAACGGCAAGCTCTTACGTAAGTGGAAATTAGCGGCCAAGGTCGTACTAGAGCCAAGCACCAAGGTGTAACCATCCGGGTCTGCTTTCGCACCCGCATTGACGCCGATGATACCCTCCGCACCCGGACGATTTTCGACGACTACCTGCTGTCCCAAGCGCTGCGAAAGCTTGCCTGCAACCACGCGCGCGACGACATCCGTCGCACCACCCGCCCCGAGCGGAACAATGAGCTTAATCGCTTTAGAGGGATAAACATCTTGCGCCATGACGCTTGCGCTGCAACCCAACACAACGGAAGAAATGCCCACGAGTGTTTTGAATAGCTTGGCCATCTACGTCTCCTTATCGGCTTACCGACATTTTTCTTCTAGTTTTGAAACAACAATCAAACAGTCGGGATTGATCCGCCATCCAAAGGCAACACAATCCCATTCATAAATTCTGACAACGGGCTTGCAAGCCAAGCCACTGCGCGCGCGACATCTTCAGGCTCCCCCTTGCGCGCCATAAACTCAGGGTTGGCTGTCGCAATCGTTGCGAGTTGCGCGGTCAAGGCATTGAGTCGCTCGGATGCAATGGGGCCTGGCGCGATCGTATTCGCACGAATTCCCTGATGCTGGTAGGCGTCTGCGATACCTTTTGTAAGCAGATTGATGGCCGCGTTCATGCTGCCGCCGGGCAAATGAGCAGGTGAAGGTAGTCGCCCCGCTTTACCCGAAATGTTCACGATCGTTCCACTACCTGCCGCAATCATATGGGGTAGCACAGCACGCATCGTTCGCACATAAACCATCAACTTGCTTTGAAAGGTGCGCTCCCAATCTTCATCGGTCAGCTCAGTAAATTTTCCAAAGGTTGGCAAGGCGGTGGAGTTCACCAAAATGTCGATGCGACCTGCCTCGCGCACGATGACGCCTGCCGCACTGTCTACTGCCAAGGCTTGCGTGGCGTCCAGCACCTGCACAGTCGCATGACCGCCTGCGCGTGCAATGCGATCACAGACCTCTTGGAGCTTGACTTGATTACGACCGCTCAGCCAGACTCGCACGCCCAAGTCCGCCAGCATGATGGCGATTGCTGAACCGATCGCGCCGGAGGCACCCAACACCCAAGCGGTTTTCCCCGAAAGCTTCAGATCAAGATGGGTTGCCTGAACCATACGTCTCCAACTATATTTTTATTCGGGGCACGGGGCCCACGCGTCGCTTGCATCGTTCCACAGGGGGTAGCACATGTCAAGAACTTGTAGAAGATGCGATTAAATATCCAGTAATATCAGGCGACAAACGAAAGGTGCCTCAGCATCGCAAAGATCAGGAGAAGACATGAACACTAAAATTTTGTTTGGCTGCGCAGCGCTGCTCGCAACCACTTTCACTGTACTCAGCCCCACAGCCTCTCACGCCCAAGGCGCAGCGGATCGTCCAATTAACGTCATTATTCCTTTCGCACCAGGTGGCGGGACGGACGTCCTCGCGCGGCGTGTCATGCCAAAGATTGCCGAAAAACTTGGTACGACGACTACCATCGAAAATAAGCCCGGCGCTTCAGGCTCGATTGGTGCTCAATTCGTTGCGCGCGCCGCGCCCGACGGAAAAACACTCCTCGTCGGTTCAGTTTCCGAAATTGGAATTAATCCAGGCCTATACCCAAAGCTCCCTTACAACGTTGACCGTGACTTTGTCGCAGTCACGGCTCTGGCCGCTGCACCGATGGTGCTCGTGGCGCATCCCTCTTCAGCCGTCAAGACGGCTGGCGACCTGGTGCGACTGGCTAAGGCCAGCCCAGGGAAAATCAATTTTGGCTCAGCCGGGGCTGGAAGCGGCGCACACATGGCCGCCGAACTATTTATCTTTGAGACCAAGATTAAACTCACCCATGTCCCTTATAAAGGTACAGGGGCTGTCACGGCAGATATGCTCGGACAGCAACGTGACATGGTCTTATTTGCACCGCTACCCGCCGTCGCTGGCATCGTGCGCTCTGGGCAACTTGTCGCCATCGCACAAACCGGCAAGCAACGATCCTCTGCGATGCCCGATGTGCCAACCTTCATTGAAGCGGGCGTACCTGGGTTCGATATGGACTACTGGTATGGCTTAGTCGCACCCGCAAAAACTCCAGCCGAACTTCGCAACAAAATCCATTTGGCCGCTCTCGATATCCTGAGCCAACCAGAAGTAATCGCCGACCTAGCCAAGCTAGGCCTCATTCCAACCATCACAACTGAAAAAGACTTTGCAGACTTCATTCAGGCAGATATGGCGAAGTGGGCACGTGTCGTGAAAGCAGCAGATCTCAAGCTAGACTAATTTATTGGTGAGAATGCATGGGCCGGCCTGGAACATCCAGGTTGGCAATCAGCACGCATCCGCTCTCAGATTCAGTAATAAACAGTGTTCGGTGATCTTTTCCACCGTAGGCCATATTGGTCGTCGCCAAGCCTTCGCATGAATCGATACGCATGATGGGCACACCCAGCGCAGAAAATCCCCAGACGATTCCGGCACCAACATGGGCGACTATTAAATTGCCCTCAATATCCATGGCCATCCCATCTGGGCCGGTCCCGCCAGAAAGTTGTACAAAAATTCCTGTGCGGGCAAGAGCACCGTCCGGCGTCAGATAAGAGCGCCACACACAATTGCCACGCGTCGCCGCAACATAGAGTAGCTTCTCATCCGGACTCATGACGATACCGTTTGGGCTCGGCACATGGTGCAGGAGTCTTTCCAGGCGTCCCGCAGCATTCAAGCGATAGACCTTGCCATCGGGGTCGTCGATACTGCTTTGTCCTTGATCCGTAAAATAAGTGTCGCCATGACGGGTGAGGAACAAGTCGTTCAGGCCTTTGAAACTCTCCGTCATGTAACGCTCGACCACGGGCGACAAGCCGCCCGTATTTGGATCCAACAACAGAAGGCCCAATTTGTGATCGGTGACAAAAATCCTTCCGTCGCGATGTATTTTTAGCCCATTAGGCTCACCGTTGTATTCACACAGGACCTCAATATTTCCAGCAGGGTCCACACGAAATATTCTGCTAAAGGCAACGTCTACCAAATATAGATTGCCTGCCAAATCAAACGAGGGGCCTTCAAGAAAGCAATCTGTTTTATCTCCGCCCTTCGCTGCTGCGCGCCGCTCCCCATTCAGTTGGCCAGGACGTCGGAGATGGTCAGGTACTCGAAAAAAGACTTCGGTTTTAATGTTGGGGGGTGTCGGATACATTGTGCCTAACCTTATGTTTTATTTGCTAGTAACTGCCCATAGCCTGGAATCGACCAACTGCCACCAATTAAATTCATCGTGGCCCAGATGGCGCAACTATTTGTACTTAGCACAGGCTTACCGGTGTCTTTTTCGAGAGCCTCAATAACCTCTAATGTCATCCAGTTACCGCATGCCAAGAATATTGCATCCGCCTCTGGATGATCCGCTTGACGGCCAAGATCGTACGCTGTTTGAGCCGAAAGGTGACCCACTTCAATGTTGCTGACAATACCCATCGCCATTTGTCGCAAAACCCGCACGCCACTGGCTTCAATGAACGCAGCAACGGTTTGATTCGTTCCTTCGCCCCATGGCGCTGCCAACACGATTTTCTTGATATTCAATAGTGAAAAGGCTTCGAGCATTGCCGTGGCGGCCGTTGTCGCCGGCTTGCCGCACGCCTGTTCAATACGCGCACAAATTTGTTTGTCATAGCCTTTGCCCAAACGTGTCGAAGGCGCCGTGGCAGACAGTACAACCGCATCGACTGCGGCATCCTTGAGCTTCTCAGCCTCAGATTCAAGCTCAGCCACGATCTTGATCGTCGATTCAGGATCAATATTACGCAAAGTCAGGCGCGCGCAATGCAACGATACATCGTCTGGCAATACCTCAGCGAACTCTGGCTCTTGTGTCGTGTTCGAAGACGGTAACAACAAGCCGAAACGTTTTGTTTTTTTTATCATGGCCTACGCTCCATTGATTAGATTCTTTGAAACATGACGACCCGCTAATCGCCCAGAAATAAACGCCCAACCGAGATGATGCCCATGCCCTTCCAACAGCAGTCCTCCTTGACCAGCCGAACCTGCAGCATAGAGGCCGGGGATTACGCTGCCATTTGAATGAAGGACTTGCAATTGCGCATTGACGTTCAACCCACCGTCGGTAAAGACGACATAGCTCTTGACGGGCCCCAACGCATAAAACGGACCCTGCGCAATAGCAGGACGCTCTCCACGGTCATTCTCGTTATACCTTTGCACGCTCGCCGACAGTGCATTCGGGTCTACGCCCATACTTTGTGCCAACCCTTCAATACTCTGCGCTTGATGAAAGATGTCGGGTCGATTACGTCGGTAGTCGGCCAAGTACGCGTACGCCACACCAGGCGCCGTTGAGATAAAGTAAGGCCAGGCAGAAAACTTCTCGGCCACCGCTTGATCAAAGACAATCCAACCCACTCGGTCCGGTTGCTTAGCCATATCGCGATTGGGTTTGCTCAACTCATCGGTGAATCGCTCTCCGAGTTTGTTAATCAACACTCCACCCTGTTTGTACAGATCCGTCGATGGGCTCACAGCAGTCGTCAAGAAACTCATCAGGAACGGACGCAGAATGCACTTGGGCAGATAGTTCGCCGAGGCGGCGATCAATTGCGCAATCCACTTTTTAGGCGGCAGTTTTTGCAATAAATTGGGACGCGTCGGTGCGATAAACCGCATGATGGGCCCTCGCACAATATCCCCATTCACAACTTTTGCACCAATTTGCATCGCAATGCGATGGCCATCACCCGTCGCTGTCGTGTTGATAGCATCGACCAGGGCAACATCAGCGTTAGCAAGACTTGCCTTCAAGTCTGCGGCCGCGCTGTAGTCTCCACTTGCCAAGACCACTCCACAGCGCGTGCGTATCTTCTGCATCACGCCGTCCGACGTGCGAACCTGCGCGCCGACTACACGGTCACCCTCAAGCAATAAACTATCCAAAGCGGTATTCATTCGCATGTCTACTCCTAGCTGCTGACAGTGGCGTGTCAAATGATAGGCAAACGACTTGGAGTTTGGTACGACGTTATGCATGCGCGCGACCCGATGGGGTGGCTCTTCTTCAGGACCAACAAACACCACACCTAAGCTCATCAACCAGTCGATCATTTCCGCAGTATTGTCTACAAGGATGCGTCGTAACGTTAAATTGTCGCGTGGCGCAAGCTCACCGGCGTGCTTTGCCATGTCCTCGAAGTGCGCATCGGTACTGTCTACAATCCCCGCTCGACGCTGATGGGGCGTGCCGGTTGCGGTAATGGACCCTACCGACCATGAGGTCGAACCGCCTGTTTCAGCATTTTTTTCTAAGAGAATGACTTTGCGTCCCGCCAACGCGGCCTCTGATGCGGCCGCCAAGCCTGCACCACCTCCGCCCACCACTAGAACGTCTGTCTCAATCGTTGTTGCCACGTTATCTTTACCTCAAGGAATAATCTTTTGCGTTCTAAAGAAATCAAAACCTTCCAACCACATCTTGGGCGTATTCACGCGCTCTTGAAAACCGTCTCTGGCAGCTTTACGCATATCCGACACCACATCCCATTGCAACGACATCACGTAATCACCATAAGGCCATTGCGCCAGCGCTGCCAAGTCTGAATTTTGTAAGCCATACTTACTCGTCATATACAGCCACGTCTGTGTATGCTGACGTGCAAAATCAGCAAAGTTGCAGTCTTCTGGAGCACCACACTCCATCTCAAAATATTGGGCAAATAACGGCCAGAGTTCAGACCAACTCATCGGATCGCCATTCACAATGTTGTAGGCCTGATTCGCACAGCGCGAATCCGTCATCATCCACGTTGCCGCACGCGCCAGTGTTGGCAACCAAGAGAACTGCGTTTTAGCCCGATAGCTACGCAGCGTCCCGGGGTAGACAAGCGGCAACCCTAGTTCTCGCAGAATCGATGCATACAGACCCACGATCAGAATCATATTTCGGGACTCATCGATGCGATAGTTGCAGAACGCATGGGGTCGAGATATCGACCACGACCACTCTCGTCCGCGCTGATGCTCTTGGAGCAAGCTCTGCTGTTCGTAATAAAAACTATTGAAGTTTCCGCACGCATCATCTTCTTGATAAGGCGTGGGACGTTCTCGCACCGTATGACCGTAATATTTTGTGCCGTGTACTAGATGGATATGCTGCAAGTTTCCTGACGCCGGTTTCAAGGCATTGAGCAAGTTTTCCAACATCCGCACGTTAGTCTCTCGTGACTCGAGTTCTCCACCGAAGTGGTCAAAGCGTGCCGCATATAGAACATGGGTCACACTTGTTATCGCGGCAAGCTTGTCAGCACAGTCTTGTGCATTAGTAAGATCAAGCGCCAACATTGGATAGCGGGCATCCTGCTTCGGCGCACGCGCAAGGCCGACTGGATTCCATCCGCCCTGCTCGAATAAATGTGCACCGACGCTACTGCCGATTTGGCCTGTCGCACCTGCAATCAAGGTTAGTCGCGAAGAATTCACTTTGCTTTAGTCTGGAAGGTATATCGCAAGATCTGCATGATTCGATAGACTTAGTAACTGGTCTTTCGCAATGACCCAAATACCTCGGTATGGAGTGCTGCAGTCCAGGCCAACCGTTTTTAGCCACACAAAAGGTAGCGTGCGATCCACGAACGTCGCAGTCGGCTGATCCGTTACGATGAGCGCTTGATCACGATGCAAACGCGGCGCAACCACCGCCTGCCCTTCACGCTCCCCTTCAAACAAATTACGCTTGTAGTAACGCTTATCAATCAGATCAAGCCAGGACCCCATACCGCGTATTGTTTGATAGTACGGATCAACAAACACCTCAGGAGAACGAATGGTGTACATCGCTAGTGAGGGCGGCCAGCCAGGCGTGTGCGTACAAAAGCGCTGCGCTGAATCGATTCCATCCACCGTGCACATGATCCGTAAGTGCTCAACATACCACTCTCGCCAAGCTGCTTCACCGGCGGGATCAGTGATCCCGCTTTGGCTCATAAAGATCATCTAGTTCATCTCAAGACCGGAGCCCTTAATGACGGGTCCCCATTTTTTTGTTTCTTCTGCAATATGTTTCGAGAATAATTCGGGCGCGCCACCCACAGGCTCGTAGCCCATTTGAATCAGCCGCTCGCGCATCGCTGGATCAGCGAGAACCTTATTAAATGACCCATTGAGCCGCTTGATCGCCGCATCTGGCGTTCCTGCGGGCGCAAGAAACCCATTCCACGACGTGACCTCATACCCAGGTACAGCGACCTCTGCGATCGTAGGCAAATCCGGCACGCTCGGCGAACGCTTCGCACTAGTGACCGCTAGGGCACGAAGCTTCCCGGATCTCACGTGTGGCAGTAAGGGCGCTGGTTCACCAAAAATCAGATCAATCTCACCTGATAGGATCGCATTGGTCGCAGGTGCACCCCCTTTATAAGGCACGTGCTGCAGCTTGATACCTGCCATATCGGCGAATAGCTGTCCGGCCATATGATTAATGGCGCCGTTCCCGCTCGAACCATATGTCAGTTTGCCTGGATTGGCTTTGGCCGCAGCGATGACATCCGCCACAGATTTATAGGGACTATCCACCCTAACCGTTAGCAACTGAGGGACCGAGGCCACAAACACAACAGGCGAAAAGTCACTTTCTTCAAAAGGCATTGTCTTATACAAATGCCGATTAATAGAATGCGTCCCAGAATAAGCAAAAACGATCGTATAGCCATCTGGCGCGGAGCGTGCGGCAGCGGTTGCACCGATATTGCCTGCGGCACCGCCGCGGTTATCGATAATGATTTGTGTACCGAGGTCGTCTCCGACCGCTTTCGATAACAACCGAGAGACCACATCCGCTCCGCCACCGGGTGGCCACGGAACAATCAATTTAATCGGTTTATCAGGATAGGCTTGCGCTTGTACATACGAAGGTACAAAGAACAGACTAACCAAGGCCAGTAGTGCGTAAATAACTGTATGCATGATCGCTCTCTTTAAATATTGTTGACGATCTACTTCAATCCAGACCGTTTGTCTCTACGAGATTTGCGCTTCCTAGCATAATTTAAATTTGTGAATTCACCTAGATTTTCCATAGGCGAGTGCATACAACGCGGCTAAATAATCGGCAACAATTGACGTTATGAGGTTTTGCTTAGGCGGCAGCGCGGCCAAGCCTGTCAGCCGCGCCTAACCATTGCGGGCCCTCGGGCACAGTTTCCCAGAGAATTCTCTCGTAACCCGCCTGATCCAAGGACCGCATGGTCGCAAATAGCGCCTGACTATACGCGACGGGATCCTTAGGCATCGTCACCCAATCTACGCTCGCACGTTGAATATGCGCATCTGCACGCAGCGTCGTGGTGACGCAAACAATTTTTTTATGATCAGGCATCACGAGCGTGCGCGCAGCCTCCAGCATGCTCGCGGCAGACAATAGGGTCAGTGGTGTGCGCGGCGCATAGTGAGACTTGAGTGCGCCCGATACGCGCGGCGCTTGAGCATCCGCATCGCGCACAGGCTGCGCCAACACGGCAGCAATCTGCTCGGCGCTGATATGCCCAGGGCGCAGCAAGACGGGTCCAACGCCCGTGTCTAGTCGAGACAGATCGATAATAGTCGACTCAATTCCAACGGTGCTCGCCCCACCTTCCAATATCAACATCCCTTGCGCGGTAAGCTCCGGAAATTCATCACGCACATGGGCAACAAGCGTTGGTGAGACTCGACCAAACTTGTTAGCCGAGGGGCCTGCGATGCCCCCCTGCCCAGAGGCTTTGGTCGCAGCAAAGGCGCGAATCAAACGCTGCGCGACAGGATGGGAGGGGCAGCGCAGCCCCACACTATCTTGACCCCCACTCACTACATCGGGAATATGTGCCGCG
>CAJBTJ010000033.1 GCA_903958565.1 uncultured beta proteobacterium | reverse complement strand
GGGCGCGACCTTTTTCAAGAACGGCTTGTGTCAGTACAGCGGGCTGAAGGCGATTAACGGCTTTTTGTACCGCTGGGTCAAGATCTTGCACGCCAATACTCATGCGATTAAACCCATGGCCAGCCAGCAATTCGAGTGCACCGTCATTAAGTCTACGTGGATCAATTTCGACTGAACATTCCGCATCAAGCCTAAAGGAAAAGGCTTGTTTAAGCATCTGCATCAGACGACTGAGTTGAGTGTTGGTTAAAAAAGTTGGCGTACCGCCACCAAGGTGCAGCTGTGCAACTTCAGGCGCGACTGAAAACTCGGCGCGTACTAAGGCGATTTCGCGCTCAAGGTAGTCAAGGTACACATCGGCACGCCTGCGGTCTTTTGTGGCAATTTTATTGCATGCGCAGTAATAGCAAACGGTATCGCAAAAGGGCAGATGCACATATAAAGAGAGCGCAACGTCGCGGCGCGCGCTTTGACGGGTGCGCAAGGCGGTAATGGTTTGTTCTGCGATGGGTCCCTCGATGAATCGATCTGCAGTGGGGTACGAGGTGTAACGCGGCCCACTACCATCGTAGCGTGCGATTAACTCTGGATCGAATTCGACCTCAGCGAGGTGGGCATGTTGATGGGCCATGCTTAAGCAACGATTGTTAAGTGTGAGGTCTCTTGTCTCTTTGTAAAACAGGTTGTGGTGAAATCAAGCGCGGCTGGAAACGTGCCATACAGTAAATATTCGATCAACTCGCGGACCGAACGCACTGCTTTGCCAAAAGGCAACGTTCCCGCACCTCTAAAAAATAAGCCCTTTTGCACATCGCCTTTTAAGGCTGATACCAGTTTCAGATCAATACAAAATTGACCAATTTTCGCTAAACCATCCCGCAGACCGCACTGGGTCAAGCAGTCCATCCGCTGGGCGCAACGGCGTGGGTCGGCTTTGGCGCAGGCTTGCATGCGCGGCTCGTGACGTTGGTATTGCTTAAGCCAATGGGTCGCGACCGCACGGGCAGGCAGGCCAGCGACACTAATAAACTCAACCATATTTGAAGGCGTGGCGTTGATCAATACGCGCTTGAATTCGTCGTGCGCGTCACCCTCTTGCGTCACTGCAAATGCCGTGCCAAGTTGCACGGCATTTGCCCCGGATCCTAACCAGTGGCGTACTTTTTCGTGCGAATCAATGCCGCCGGCCAGGATGATGGGTGGCGCATCTTTACCAAGCCCAAGCTCAGCAAAGAGAGTGTGGCAATCGTTCAGTACCAAATCAAATTCGAAGCGTGGTGCGTGCAGGTCTTCGACCTTGTTGGCACCGAGATGGCCCCCTGCATGACCTGGGTGCTCAATCACAATGGCATCCGGGCAACGTCCCTTTTTAAGCCATTTTTTCATCACAATGGCGACGCCACGGCTTTCAGACAAGATAGGCACCACACCCATCTTCGGAAAATCAGCCATCATCTCCGGCAGGTCGAGGGGAAGGCCCGCGCCCATCACTAAAACATCAGCTCCGCTTTCGCAAGCCTGCTTCACCAAAGCGGGATGTTGTCGCACCGCCTTCATGACATTCACGGCGATTGCACCATGCCCTTCTGCGAGCTGCTTGGCCGCTTTGATCTCGCGATCCAGTGCAATCAAATTGACCTGATCGATCTTCTCGCGATCACGGCAATGCTCGGTTTGCTCTTCAAGATCAGGATGGTGATGGCGTAAATCGACACTTGCGATTGTGCCTATGCCATTCTCCCGGGCGACGGCACCCGCGAGCCGGTGAGCCGAAACCCCAACGCCCATCCCGCCCTGTACGATCGGTATTAGTTTTTTACCAAGAATATCCAGTGTCTTAAACCACATGAGCCCGTTCCTAAGTCGATATGACCTAAATTAGTCGGGAATCAGGCGTCGTGACGACAATCAAATGTCGACGAGTTGATTTAGAGCAAGGAATAGCAAAATGGGCAGGTTTCGCTCGTTATTCGAAAGTCTGAATCGCTACTAGTTTTATAGACACTTCTTAGCCTAACATTTAGGCAATAAAGGAGGTCTTATGAGCAGAAAACGATTTGCCGAGGAATTCAAGATCGAAGCGGTTCGCCAGATCACAGAGCGAGGGTTTGCAGGCAGGGACGTTACAGAGCGACTGGGGGTATCGCCCAACAGTCTGTATGCCTGGATTAAGCCGTTTGGTCTCCCGGCCGAGAAGCATGTTCAGCAACAGGATCTGGGTGCAGAGATCGGATGCCTGCAAGCTCAGCTCAAACGAGAACGCGTGCGTCGCCGTATCTACGCAAACCGCGATGACGCAAGACAGGATATTTTTGATTACATCGAGATGTTTTATAACCCCGTACGTCGACAAGGTCATAACGACGGACTAGATCGG
>CAJBTJ010000032.1 GCA_903958565.1 uncultured beta proteobacterium | reverse complement strand
TCCATGCCCAAGAATCGGTCCCTTCAACTTTTTTAGTGGCTATTTTTAGTGCGCTTTCTATGACGCTTTCGTTCCCACCGCCCTCCGCAACATTGTCGACAGACGCGCGGGTCATTGATTCCCTTGGATGGCAGCTGTGCGTCGCCCCCATGATCGATGTCACGGACCGTCATTGTCGTTATTTTCATCGCTTGCTCGCTCCGCGTGCCCGCTTATATACGGAAATGATTACGACGGGCGCGCTAACACACGGTGATATCGAGCGACATTTGGCTTTTAGTCCCCAAGAACAACCGGTTGCATTGCAATTAGGAGGCAGTGAACCCCACGCCCTCCAGGCTGCCGCTCGATTGGGCGAGCGCTGGGGCTACGACGAGATCAACTTGAACTGTGGATGCCCCTCTGATCGCGTGCAAAAGGGTTCCTTTGGGGCCTGCTTGATGGCAGAGCCCATGCTGGTGGCAGACTGTATCAAGGCCATGCAAGATGCCGTGAGCATTCCGGTCACCGTTAAACATCGGCTCGGCTTGGATTGGGATGAAAGTTATGATTTCGTCAGAGATTTTGTTGGAACACTGTATGACACAGGTTGTCGAGTGTTTATTGTGCACGCACGTAACGCAGTATTGAAGGGTCTCACACCGAAAGATAATCGTGAAGTTCCCGCACTTCGATACGATCACGCCGCTCAGCTCAAAATTGATTTTCCGGACGCCGTGATGGTTCTAAATGGTGGACTCGTAACCAGAGCGGATTGTGAACTGGAACGCCAACGTTTTGACGGTGTGATGCTTGGCCGCGCGCCTTGGCATAATCCCATGGTCTTGAGGGAAATATCCCAAGTGTGGTGGCCACAGGACCCCTTGATTGCCGAGGAGGCAATCATTGAAAAGTTGGCAGGCTATGCAGAGTCGCAGACAGACACAGGTGTACCTTTGCGCGTCATCGTCCGGCCCTTGCTGGGCTTGTTTAACGGGAGGCCAAAGTCCCGACTTTGGCGGCGGATGCTGTCCGATTCAAAATTGCTCAATGAAAGCAAGGCTGACTTGATTCGTCAAGCCTATCAGCAGGTTGGTGCGCCTTAGTCTGTTTTTGGAATGGCTTTGTCAGCAGGCCAGTCGCGAATATAGGCTTTCAACATAGAGTTCTCAAATTTTTGAGCTGCGGCGATCGCTTGAGCGAGATCGTAAAAAGAGATCACGCCAAGCAGTACCTCGTCGTCCATCACGGGAACATAGCGGCAGTGATTATCCAGCATGAGGCGCTGAAGGGTGTTGGCGTCAGTGTCGGGCGTCACCGACACTGGCGAAGATTCCATAATGGCGCGTATCGGCGTGGCCCCAACGGCTCCGTGGTTGCTATTGACATGACGGATGATTTCGCGAAACGTCAACATGCCGGCAAGTTTGCCCTGATCCATGATCACGAGCGAACCGATGTCATGGACACTCATAGTTTCGAGTGCTTGCACGACTTGGGTTTCTGGTGATGCGGTATATAAGGTGTTTCCCTTTACGCGCAGAATTTCACTGACCTGTAGCATGGCTTTCCTCCGTGGTGCTGCCTGCTAATTGTAGTGTTTGTTTTCTTAGAAGCGGTAGATTTGCGGCGACATGAGCACCCAGTAGAACGCTTAGCCATGAAAAGTACACCCAAAGCAGAAAAACCGGGATCGCTGCAAATGCACCGTAGATCATGGTGTAAGTCGAGAAGCTCGCGACGTACAAGGCAAAGCCGAATTTCATAATTTCTAAAAGTAGTGCAGCCACGAAGCCACCCAACAACGCATCGCGCCACAGAACAGGTGTGTTCGGCACCACGACAAAAAGCACCATGAAGCCCAAAGCGCTGACAATAAAAGGCGATATCTTCAATGAAAGTTCGAGCAGGGCCGGCAGATGCATGACATGGCCAAAAGATTCACGGGCCAAAAACGCGGTTGTCCAAAGCAAGGCACTCAGCAGAACCGGGCCGACAACAATAATCAAGATATAGACCAGCAAGCGGCGGGCAGCATGGCGTTTCTCGTTGATGCACCAAACTGCATTAAGTGCATCATCGATCGATATCACAAGCGCGATAATTGTTCCGACTAAAAATATCCCACCGACGGCGCTCAGATGGCTGGCCTGCGCGGCAAAGACATTGAGATACTCCATGATGTTGCTTGAGACGTGGGATGGCAGCAAGTTATTCGCGAGATACTCCTGCAGCGCCAAGCTAAACGCTTCAAACTCCGGCAAGGCTGCAAAAATCGACAGGCTCACTGCCAGAAGAGGCACGATTGCGAAAACGGTCGAAAAAGCTAAGCTGGATGCCAGCTGCATCGTGTTGGCTTTCAGGGAGCGCTTAAAGGCAACCACGATCGCCCGTTGCCAGGGGCGCAGTGTCGTACTCAATGAAGTGGAAGTGATGTCGGTGAACATGCCGTAGGTGTACTTCCCGAATTGCGCAAGGAACGATGGATAATACTAACCTGCGAAAATTAACCCATATAAAGAACACCATGCCGCGCTTGCAAACGCTGAATACCGAGGACCGCCCAGGCTTGAATGTTGCGCTGCAGCGTTCGGCAATCTCGAGCCTATTAGCCCTGTTGATTTGGTGCGTGGTTTGGGAAATCTGGTTCGCGCCGCTGCGCCCGGGTGGAACAGTGTTGTTTCTGAAGGCGTTGCCGCTCGCGTTTGCTGTGCGCGGAGTCGCGCGAGGGAGCCTCTATACGATTCAATGGGCTTCGATGCTGGTGCTTTTGTACCTGATGGAGGGCGTGGTGCGAGTGATGTCGGATCCGCCGGGGCCGAGCATTGCGGCTGCTTGGATCGAAATTGTGCTTGCGTCTGTTTTTTTCTTTTGTTCTATCTTGTATGTTCGCCCTGCGAAACGCGCTGCGGCCCTGGCCAAGAAGGAGGCGCTTAGGGCGAATGCAGAGCAGCCAGCCGATCGACATGAGGGGGTTCGATAAATGAATGACCACGCCATCCGTGAGGGCTGTGCTTTTTTCAACGTCCCGAAGGCCAACTCGTTTGCAGCACTGCCAGCAGACTTTTATACCCGTTTACCCACCACAGCGTTAAAAGACCCCGTCTTAGTTCATGCGAATCCTCAGGTAGGTGCCCTACTGGGCTTGACCCCTGAGCACCTCGGTTCGCAGAGTTTCTTGGATGTCGTTAGTGGCTCTGCCGCACTGCCGGGTGGGGACACGCTTTCGGCCGTCTATAGTGGCCACCAATTTGGAGTGTGGGCGGGTCAGCTTGGTGACGGACGCGCCCACCTGCTGGGCGAAATCGGCGGTCCCCAAGGCAATTGGGAATTGCAACTCAAAGGGGCAGGACCCACACCGTATTCTCGCCGCGGCGATGGAAGAGCCGTGTTGCGCTCTTCCATACGCGAGTATCTCGCAAGCCAGGCAATGGAAGGTTTGGGGATCCCCACGACCCAGGCACTTTCACTGGTAAGTGCGAAAGACCGTGTCATACGTGAAACTGCCGAGACTGCGGCAGTCGTTGCGCGCATGGCGCCTAGCTTTGTGCGTTTTGGTTCCTTTGAGCACTGGGCGGCGCGCAATGCGCCGGAGCACTTGACCACGTTGGCGAACTATGTGATCGAGCGTTTTTATCCAGAGTGCTTATTGCCCGACCCTGGTATCCCGGACACACCAGATCAACGATATGTTCGGCTGCTTCGTGCCGTGGTCCAGCGAACGGCCCTTTTGATGGCGCAATGGCAGCTTGTCGGCTTTTGCCACGGTGTGATGAATACCGACAATATGTCAATTCTTGG
>CAJBTJ010000031.1 GCA_903958565.1 uncultured beta proteobacterium | reverse complement strand
GCTCGTAGTGCAATGTTGAGTCTGGCGCCGACGACAACAGGGAGTGCGACAGCCATCGCGTTGATTTACCCTGAGCTGAAAGGAAAGTTGAACGGACACGCCGTGCGTGCGCCCGTCTTGAACGCTTCGTTGACGGACTGGGTCTTTGAGCTCAAGCGCGAGACGACGGCAGAAGAGGTCAACGCCTTGTTCGCAAAAGCCGCTGCTGGGCCCTTGGCAGGTATTTTGGGTTTTGAGACCCGTCCTCTGGTGAGTGCGGACTACGCCCGTGACACGCGCAGCTCAATTGTGGATGCCTTGTCGACCATGGTGACCGATGGCACGTTGTTGAAGATTTACGCCTGGTACGACAACGAGATGGGCTATGCCTGCCGGATGGTTGATTTGGCCTGCATCCTCGATAGCAAAGGCCTCTAGATATGTCGTCGTCCGGCGCGCGTAACTACGGGATTGTGACCGCCGCCTATTGGGGCTTTACGCTCACCGATGGCGCATTGCGCATGCTGGTACTGCTGCATTTCTATCGCTTGGGCTATTCGCCCTTCACGCTCGCGTTTCTATTCTTGTTGTACGAGGCCGCTGGTGTATTGGCGAACCTCATCGGGGGTTGGCTGGCTGCACGCTTTGGCATCACCCGCATGTTGAGCGTCGGTCTCGCCACGCAAATCATCGGGTTCTTGTTGCTGTCGATGTTGTCACCCGACTGGGCGGCTGGTTTGTCGGTAGCGTGGGTGGTTCTGGCGCAAGGGGTATGCGGCGTCGCGAAAGACCTCACCAAGACAGCCAGTAAGTCGGCGATCAAAATTACCGCGGGTGAGGCTTCCGGGCAGCTGTTCAAGTGGGTAGCCTGGTTTACCGGAAGCAAGAACGCGATGAAAGGCGTTGGGTTCTTTCTGGGCGGACTGTTACTGGATCTGCTTGGCTTTCGTGGTGCGCTGTGGGCAATGGCAGCGCTTCTTGCCGTCGTGCTCGTGGCGGTCTTGGCTTCTTTGCCGCCCATGATGGGTAAGAGTCGCGCCTCGAAGTCAGCGCGTGAGCTCTTTGCAAAAAATCGTGCGATTAACTTGTTGGCGGCCGCACGTGTTGTCTTGTTTGGTGCGCGTGACGTGTGGTTCGTGGTCGGGGTCCCTGTCTTTCTCTATGCCTCGGGGTGGACGTTTACGATGGTGGGCGGTTTTCTGGCCCTTTGGACAATCGGGTATGGGTTGGTCCAAGCGCTTGCACCCTCTCTCGTTAAGCGTAGTTCAGACGGCCTATCCACCGAGGTGCCGGCCGCAAGGCTGTGGTCAGGCTTACTCGCGCTCGTGCCCATCGCGTTGGCGCTCGCGGTGACATTCGCGGTGCCGCACCTAACCTGGGTGGTCGTGATCGGATTGGGCGTGTTTGGTTTTGCTTTTGCGGTGAATTCCTCGGTGCACTCTTACCTGATCTTGGCTTACGCCGGATCTGAAAAAGCCGCTGAAGATGTGGGCTTTTACTACGCAGCCAATGCGATGGGACGTTTAATCGGCACATTGCTGTCAGGTGTACTGTATCAGTGGGGCGGTCTCTTAGCTGCACTGATTGGCTCAGCAGTCATGCTGGTGCTATGCTGGTTGGTCACTTTGTTTTTACCGACCACTCGCGCCTAAAAAGGTTTCGCATGAATGTCTTTGAACGATACCTCACCCTATGGGTGTTTATTTGTATCGTCGTGGGTATTGTCTTGGGGCAATTAGCACCTGAGTTGTTTCAGGCGATTGCCGCGCTAGAGGTCGCTCAAGTCAATCTGCCAGTGGGATTGTTGATCTGGGTCATGATCATCCCCATGCTCATCAAAATTGATTTCGCGGCCCTGGGTCAAGTTCGCCAGCACGTACGCGGCATCGGTGTGACGCTGTTCATCAATTGGCTGGTGAAGCCCTTTTCAATGGCGTTGTTGGCCTGGCTCTTTATTCGGCATGCCTTTGCACCGTGGCTACCTGAGGACCAGATCGATAGCTACATTGCGGGTCTTATTCTGCTGGCGGCGGCACCTTGTACAGCCATGGTGTTTGTCTGGAGTCGGTTGACAAATGGCGATCCGATATTTACCTTGTCTCAAGTCGCACTGAACGATGCGATTATGGTGTTTGCCTTTGCACCGCTGGTTGCCTTGTTACTGGGGATGTCGGCCATCACGGTTCCCTGGGATACCTTGTTGATCTCGGTTGTTCTTTATATTGTGCTGCCCGTTGTGTTGGCACAGTTCTGGCGTAGGCGCTTGCTTGCGCAGGGCGACGCTGTGTTTGAGCGAACGATCGCGGCGCTAGGGAAGTGGTCTGTTGTTGCCTTACTCGCAACACTTGTGCTGTTGTTCGCCTTCCAGGGTAAGTCGATTGTTGATCAACCTTTAATCATTGCCTTGCTGGCGGTGCCGATCCTGCTCCAGGTGGTCTTGAATGCGAGCTTGGCATACTGGCTGAATCGACGCTTGGGCGAAAAACACAGTGTCGCATGTCCTTCGGCACTGATCGGCGCCTCTAATTTTTTTGAGTTAGCCGTTGCGGCAGCGATTAGTTTGTTCGGCTTTCAGTCGGGTGCGGCACTTGCAACCGTTGTTGGGGTCTTGATTGAAGTGCCGCTGATGCTAGTGGTCGTCAGGGTGGTCAATCAGACTAAGCCCTGGTATGAACGACGCGCTTAGTGCTTGGGGATTGATCTCGGGTCTCGCTCGCCCCAACTGCCCGCTTCGACGCTTGCGATAAAGTTCGCAACAAACAGATTGAACCAGTCTGGTTCTTCTAGATTGATTGTGTGCCCTGTTTTGGGAAGCATCAACAAGCCACACGCAGGAATCGTTTTCTTTAAAAAGACGCCAGGCTGAATGCATTGCTCGTCTTCGTCGCCGTTGATGATCAGCGTGGGCACTTTCATTTTTTTAAGCTCGGACTCAAAGTCGTAAATAGAGGGCCGCGCCGCTTGTACGCCGCGCATGGTGTTTGCCGAGCCAAGGCTGTCGTGCTCACCAAGTCGGCTGGCAAACTCTTGCCAGCCACGCGGATCTTTGTTTTGAAGCTGTACGCGTGTCGCACCTAATGCATAGGTTTTCGCGAGTTCTTTGGCACCGATTTTTTCGAATTGATCGGCCGTGGTACGTGAAAGCGTGCGCATGTGTTCCTGGGTTGACTTCTCGGCCGCGTAACCAGCACCCGCAACCGTCAAGGACAGGGCGCGCTCAGGGGCCGTTAAGCCAAAATGCAGCGTAGCAAAGCCACCCATCGATAAACCAACAATATGCGCACGGTCTATTTTTGCTGCGTCCATGACCGATAAGATATCTTGCACCGCTTGTACTTGTGAATAAGCAGCGACGTCTTTGGGAATGTCCGACGGCGGATACCCACGTGCGGAATACGTGATGCAGCGGTGGCGGCGCGAGAAATGCCGCATCTGCGGTTCCCAGGCGCGCCAATCCCCGGCGAACTCATGAACAAAGACGATTGGTGTGCCCGTTCCCGCTTCTTCAAAGTGAAGGCGATAGTTGTCTGTTGTTTGTGCAAATGCCATATTGTCCTCTTTAGATATTTATTGTTGAGCAGTCTTACTGCGGCCGATCAAAATGACGATCGCTGCAAAAATATTGAGCAACGCTGCGAGACCCAAAGGTAAGCGGTAGCCGCCGCTCAGGTCGTAGAGCATTCCAAAAAAAGCGGGCCCCATTGCTGACATGAGCTGCATCAGCGTTGCGGTGATTCCGAAGATGGCCCCAAAGGAGGCCGCGCCGAATTCGCGTCTGACGATCACCGGAGGGAGAGTCGTAATATTGCCTGCCGTGAAGCCGTAGCCGAGTACGCATACGACGAGCGCCCATACTTGATCTGGAAATAGGAATCCCAAGCCAAGGCTCGTGCCCGCAGTAAGTAAAACGGCACAAGCGATCTGCCTGACATCTAAACGATCAGAAAATTTGGCTAAAAGTATTCGTCCGGCGAAGGCGAGCATTGCCGCAGCGGTTACACAACCTGCTGTGGCGGCTTGGCCAAGAGCAGGCAGTAGCAGTGATACTTGGTGCGTGAGGAAGCCAATCTGCACCATGAGCGCCAAGCCGAAGGTGAGGGCGATGCTGCGTAGTGCGAGTGTGCGAAGTGCTTCAGCGCGTGTCCAGGTGCGCACGGCCGGCTTACTTACTTGAGCCGCGGGTGTTTCACCGTCTGGAAACAAGCCGAGATCTTGTGGGCGGTGACGCAGGATGAAGAAGCTGACAGACCATACGGTGGTCAGCACAATCAGCGCAACAACGAGTATTGCGGTATTGAAGCCGAACCATGCGATCAGTGCCAGAAGGGTTGGTACGCCCACCATGCCCCCAATACTTGCGCCGAGCAGTGCGGTAGAGACTGCACGGCCTTGGTGTCGTTCAAACCAGGGGGCTAGGGATGAGGTGATGGCGGTAGTGGATAAACACGACCAGCCAAGGCCCATGAGAGCAAAGGAAGCATAGACGTGCCAGACTTTGGAAATCTGACTCATCGCGACAAAGCCCGCAGCCATCACTGCAGCACCGAGTGCCATGACAACGCGAGGGCCATGCTTGGAGATGGCGCTGCCCACAAAGCTCAGCACCGAGGCGTTGACTAAAAAGGAAAGCGTGAGTGCAGAGGACACGAGCCCGATAGACCATTGATGCGTCTGGCTAATCGTGTGAAGGTATACGCTTGGGCCATACAAAGCGAATGACCAAGCCACAATGGCAACTGCCATGCAGCCTGAAACCATCCACCAGCCATAGAAGGTCTTTGGTGCCACTAGCCTTCTAACTGACAGGCTTTAAACGCGGGCAGCGCTTCACAGCGTGCCGATAGAGCTGCCAGGTTAGGAAACTGCTCAGGTGCTGCCACTTTAGGCATGGCTTTGTTCAGGAAAAACCAACCGACTGCGACAGTGATGTCAGCTAGATTGGCTTGCGCACCGCCTGGGAAGGTGCCTTTGGCTGCCAGACCTTCGAGGATCTCAAGGCTGGCACGCACTTGTGCACGCAGACCATCCAGAAAAGGCTCGTGGACTTTTTCTGCAGGTCGCTTGAGAGGTTCATAGATAATTTGAATGGATTTATCCAGGCCGCTCGTCATGATGGCGCAATGTTGCAGCGTCTGGCGACGTGCTGCGCCGTTTAAGGCCAACAGTTTCTGGTTAGGTGTCATTTCTAGAATCGCTTCGATAATCGCAGCGCTTTCGATCAAGTGCTCGCCATCCTTAAGAACCAGAACGGGTACTTTTGCAATGGGGTTGTAGCGTTTGATTGCCTCAGCATCTTTGGCGGTCGACAAAACCTTATGCTCATAAGGGACTCCAAGAGTTTGCAGGACGATCCCAACACGTCGTACAAAAGGGGATGCATAGCGGCCAACCAAAATCATGTTTGTCTCCGAGGCGATTTAAGATACATTTCTAAAGATGTTGCACTGTCGTGCGCAAAGTATCGCTCAATTTCGAGCTCCCACCAACTTATCTGTTATCTACGATGAAATCTATTCAATTAAGGCGTTTTTTGTGCGTTGCGGGCGCTCTCGCCGCTTGCTTAATGAGTCCGTTTGTCGCTGCACAGCAGGCAGCTGCCCGGGTAGAGATGGGTGACTACCAAATTGACGAAACGGAGGTAAGCATTGGGCGCTTTGCTGAATACGCAACCCGCAAAGGGGTTGTGACCGAAGCGGAGCGTAGCGGTGGTGGCTTTGAGTATGTGATGGGGTGGCAAAAGCGCCAGGGTTGGAACTGGCGTGCGCCTTTCGGCAAGCCTGGTGCCCCCGACGAACCCGCTGTGCACATCAAGTGGGCTGAGGCACAAGCTTTTTGTCAGGATGCGGGTGGACGTCTACCCAATAAGGCAGAGTGGACGCGCGCGGCCTACACCGAACAGCGGGCGAATCCGCCTGCTCCCTATGTGCGCGGAAAAACCTACCCCTACCCAACAGGAGATTCACCTGAGGGCGCAAACACCCAGGGAGCTGCCGACGGCTGGGAGCGCCATGCACCAGTTGGTAAAACCCGCAGGGGCGTCAATGGGCTGTTTGACATGGGGGCGAATGCTTGGGAATGGCTGGCTGACGCACAAGGGGATACGCGCCTGACAGGTGGTGGTTCGTGGTGGTATGGTCCCTCGCAGATGCGGGTCGAGGGGATGCAATACAAGTCGATCGATGTTTACGTCGTCTATATCGGTTTTCGCTGCGTATACTAGTAACTATGCGATCAGCATTATTTGTAACGCTGATTTTTACCGCCGGATGTATCTAGCCCTTTTACTCGGAGCCGCTTCGTGTCGACGCCCATTAATTCCCTTACCCCTGATTTTGCGGTCGCGCCGCAGTTGCAGCCGTCTGATATGGCTGCCGTGGCCGCTGCGGGCTTTAAAAGCGTCATCATCAACCGACCCGACTACGAGGCGGGGCCTGATCAACCCACAGCCGAGCAGGTGTCTGTGGCCGCGCGCGAAGCGGG
>CAJBTJ010000030.1 GCA_903958565.1 uncultured beta proteobacterium | reverse complement strand
TTGACGTCATAGCTCTTGTTGCTAGCAGGTACTGGATCCTGCCAGATCAAATCCTCTTTGGGTACTTCGGGTCCGATGTAACGCACCTTGGGTCCCAAGTCGCGGTGTGTGAGCTTGAACCAAGCCCGAGCAAACACCTCTGTGAAGTAAGCAGGATCTTTATAAAAGCGCTCTGAAATCTTGCGGTACTCAGGGTCCATCTTCATGGCCATATCCGCATCGGTCATCATGGGATTGAGTCGAATCGATGGATCCTCGACATCGACGGGTTTGTCTTCCTCTTTGATATTGATTGGTTCCCACTGCCATGCACCTGCGGGACTTTTCTTGAGTTCCCACTCGTAGCTCAAGAGCAAATGGAAATAGCCGTTATCCCATTGCGTGGGATGCGTGGTCCAGGCGCCTTCAATGCCGCTGGTCATCGTATCGCGCCCGACAGCTCTGGTGGTGTGGTTCATCCAGCCGAGGCCCTGCTCCTCTATTTCTGCTGCCTCAGGTGTGGGCCCAAAATTTTTTTTATCGCCATTGCCGTGTGCTTTTCCAACGGTGTGCCCACCTGCTGTCAATGCAACAGTCTCTTCATCATTCATCGCCATACGAGCGAAGGTTAAGCGCACGTCTTGTGCGGTACGAAGAGGATTTGGTTCGCCGTTCACACCCTCTGGGTTCACATAGATCAGACCCATTTGCACGGCAGCGAGAGGATTTTCAAGAGTTTGACGATCGTCACCTTCGTAACGACTCGAACCCAACCAATCTTTTTCAGCACCCCAGTAGATATCGATCTCTGGCGCCCAGATGTCCTCGCGACCAAAGGAAAATCCATAGGTTTTTAAACCCATTGACTCATAGGCTACATTCCCTGCGAGAACGATCAGATCTGCCCAGCTCAGTTTGTTGCCATACTTCTTTTTAATTGGCCATAGTAGGCGACGTGCCTTGTCCAAATTATCGTTATCTGGCCATGAATTTAATGGTGCAAAACGCTGGTTGCCCGTTCCCGCACCACCCCGGCCATCGGCTATACGATAAGTACCAGCAGAGTGCCAAGCCATACGGATCATCAAACCACCGTAGTGACCCCAGTCAGCAGGCCACCAGTCCTGACTGTCTGTCATCAGCGCGGTCAAATCTTTTTTAAGCGCTGAGACATCAAGCTTTTTGACTTCGTCACGGTAGTTGAAACCTTTGAGCGGATTGGTCTTTGTGTCGTGCTGGTGCAAAATTTCCAGCTTCAGTGCATTCGGCCACCAAGCCACAGGAGACTTACTTTCGGTGGTGTTGCCACCGTGCATCACGGGACACGTTCCTTGGTTTGACATGATCAACTCCTTAATTTGCTGAATCCTTAGATTAAGGCAATTTCAAAAAACCCCCTAATTGTTTTTATTGATCGCAACCATAGCGGATCCAGATAACTCGATGAATTACTTCATCAAACTGTTGGGCAAGACTGCGCAAATGGGGTGGAGTGAATCGCTTCTAGTTTTATAGGCACTTCTTAGCCTAACATTTAGGTAATTGTTATTCGACGCCAGCACGCCTCTTTGCTTCTTCTATATTGATTCGAAAGTTGTAGCGACTCAGTTTGGTTCTCAGCACCATGCCCCAATACTTTATGTTGATATTCCTGACTAAAGCGACGTTGATTGGGGTAAATTATTTACTCTTAAGGATTTAAAATGAATCAATCATCAAGAAAGATGACCATGGTCGGCTTTCTGCAGGCTCAAAATTGCTCGATATATCCTGGAAGTTGGCGTCATGCCGCAACCATGACGGATTTCTTGACCCCTGAGTACTACCAGCGTATCGCTCGTGTGTTGGAAGAG
>CAJBTJ010000029.1 GCA_903958565.1 uncultured beta proteobacterium | reverse complement strand
GCGCCATGACGCTCATCGAGCGCAAAGAACCAGGTCGGCGAGCCAAGTTCGTCAAGAAGTCTGATCAACCAGGTGCACCCTTTGTGTTCGATGCAGACTTGAGGACTAAAACCGAGAAGCTCCTAGGCATCAAAGGCTACGTCACTAATATTCCAGAGCAGGAAATGTCCAACGCCGAGGTTATCGCCTATTACAAAGATCTCTGGCACGTCGAGCAAGCGTTTCGCATGAGCAAGTCCGATCTCAGAGCTCGACCAATCTTCCACCACACGCAAGAGGCTATCAAGGCTCACGTATTAGTCTGCTTTATGGCATTAATGGTGGGCAAGTATCTCGAAATCAAAACCGAGCAGTCGCTCAGGCAGGTCAGAGATCAACTGTGGAAGGTACACGAGGCGCACCTGCGTGATGATCGCACAGGAAAAGTTCATATCCTGCGCACAAATACCGCCGATTGGGCCAACACTGCGCTGGGCAAATTGCTAGACCTCGAATTTACGCACTAAATGGCAGAAGTCAGGAAAAGCTTACTCGTTGTTAATTTGCGCTGAATCCTGACCCAGAGTCCGCGTTCAGGCTTTTAAGCCTTGAGTCAAGCTTATCAAAAATGTGCGCTGCCCCTCCCAAAGCGCCGGCGGATCCACTGCAATATCAAACAGCGTCAAATGATCCGGCAGCGTATCGTCCAGAATCGCCTCGACAATATCGGGCGCAAGCACCGTCAAATTCATCATGCGACTAACGTAACTATTGTCGACGCCCTCCTGAGCCGCAATCTCTCGCAACGAACTTACCTGCCCTGATTCCAGCATGGCAAGCCAGCGATGCCCTCTAGCCAAAGCCAGTTGCAGCGCCGTGGGGGCGATACCCCAAGGCCTCGGCTCACCCGATTCACCGTTGGGCAGCGTAATCAGCTTACGACCTGCGCGTCGCTTGAACTGAATGGGGACCGAGAGCGTTAGACGGCCATCGCTCGACTCAATGACTTCCGGCGTGCCATTTTTATGGATGTGTGAACCGCTCATGCTGCAACCTCCTCGTTCTTGGCCTGCAGGCGATCGGCTTGTAATTCCAGAACCATTTTCTCAAGCCCATTGGCGCGCAGACGCACCTCCAGCTCGGTTGGTGAAACAATTACCTTCTCGACTAAAAGGCGCACAATGCGCGCTTGCTCGGCAGGAAATAGCTGATCCCAAATCTCGTCAAGGCGTGTCATCGCGACCGTGGCTTTAGCCTCGTCCAAGCTTGGATCCAAACTGATCGCATGTGGCAGAACCTCGGCAAGCAATTCAGGTGAGCGCAAAAGGCCTCGTAATTGCTCAAGCCCTGCTGCCGGCATTCTTGGCAGGCCCGATGCGCCTGCGTACTCTTTGACATCTCGCTGCGGGATGTAATACCGATAGCATCGTCCGCCCTTTTTTGTGGAACGGAACGGATCAATATGACTCGATTGACCGCGTATTCAGACCGGCGTTAACTCAAATTTGATCCGTCGACCGAGAGCAGCGGCCGCACCCGCCAACGTTGTCAACGTTAGACTGGTATCGTTTTCATCCAACAAACGATTGAGTGAGGCGCGACTCGTTCGCATCTTTTTTGCCATGGCGGTCTTAGTCATCTTTTGAGCCAACATCTCCTGCTCAATTTGCCAAGCGATTACCCGTTTGACCGCCACGGCAGTCACTTCCTCAAGCATACCCTCATGTATGAGAAAGTCATCAAAATCACTACCGATATTTTTATTTTTCATTTATGTCTCTTCAATAGTTTGAGCCGTTCTTTTGCCAAATCCAATTCTGGCTTTGGGGTCTTCTGCTCTTTCTTGATGAAACCATGTAATAGAACCATCACGTCTCTATCAAGCACAAATAACACTCGCGCAATCCGTGTACTTAACCTCGTACGTACCTCCCAGATCCCACTTTCGAGATGCGCAACCAACGGCATGCCCAAGGGCCAACCGAACTGAACGGTCTTTATGTCTTCACCAATGATCTTGCGCTCAGCGACAGGCAAAGCCTTCAGCCAATCGCGCACTGGTTCACCACCTACATCCGACCTATAAAAACGAGCTGCTAAGGTTGGCGTTGCTTTTTTCTCCATGAGCTATTGTACCAAAATTGGTACGATTTACAAGTCTAATATTTAACCAACTTTAGAGTGCTACTCGACTTCGAACGCCATCCGAACAGCGGGCGCAACACTTGTATGCGTCTTCACATAAACGTTATCAGCCACACTAACCCTCTCAGAGACTAAGTTTATAGGTTGGTCCCGACCCCACCACCAAACCGCACAAGACCATCCTTTCGAGGGTGGTCTTTTTTTGCTTGAAGACGCAGTAACATGCGGCTCTTGCTGCCAACGTGAGCACAGAACTAGAACATAGGAGTCAGGCTTGAAACGCTCTACCAGTGGATGGATATACGGTTTTATTGGAATCGTCATTTTTGCTGGCTCTTTACCTGCGACACGGGTTGCCGTCCTTGACTTCAATCCAATGTTTTTAACCACAGCTCGAGCAAGCATCGCTGGCATCGCTGGCACGATTCTTCTTTTATTACTAAGGCAGCCCAGACCGCAACTAAGCGACATCAAATCTCTAGTCATCACTGCAATAGGCGTTGTGGTTGGATTCCCCCTGTTAACCGCATTAGCTCTGCAATACGTAACATCTGCACATTCAATTGTTTTTTTAGGTTTGTTGCCTCTTTGCACTGCGATCTTTGCGGTGCTACGCGCAGGTGAACGCCCTCGTCCAGCATTTTGGTTATTCGCAATACTTGGAAGTAGCTTCGTAATCGGTTACACCGCCATCGGAAAAATGGAAGGCTCTTTTGAAGGCAATTTGTTTATGCTAGCCGCCGTTGTTGTTTGCGGACTTGGCTATGCAGAGGGTGGCCATCTTTCGCGTAAATTAGGTGGATGGCAGGTCATTAGTTGGGCACTGCTGATATCCCTTCCAATCATGTTGCCACTTGCTTTATTTACCATGCCAGAAACGTTTAGCCATGTAACGGCTTCGGGGTGGACTGGTTTTACTTACGTATCTTTGTTCAGCATGTTGATTGGTTTCGTGTTTTGGTATCGTGGCTTAGCCCAAGGAGGCATTGCTGCGGTTGGGCAGCTGCAACTGTTTCAGCCGTTTATAGGGCTAGCAATTTCTGCCGCACTTTTACATGAAACAGTCAGTTGGCAAATGATAGCGATGACACTGGGAGCAGTCGTTTGCGTAGCTGGAGCTAAAAAGTACGCGAATTGATTAGGCGAGGGACTGCATCCCTCCACAAAAGACATCATTTTTTCTTGCTACCCAATATCACTTAAAGTCCAGCTTAGAACGTACAGATTAACCCATATGAAATCTAAGGATAAGCAATAATTTTCCTGCACAACCGGGCTATCTAGAAAAGATTAGATAAAAGTTTTTGTTGCGTGCGGTCCCTTGGGCATCTAGACTGTTTTTTTGTCTCATATCTGGCTCTTAGCCACACGAATACAGTGAAACTCACCATCGCGGAGAACTTCCGTGGCCTCTTTTATGTCCCCTACTATGCCTTGCGAGAGCTTTCGCTGGCGCAAGAGCATGGGCTCGATATTGAATGGTTACCACCGGGCTCACCAGGCGGCGCGATCCATGATGTCAAGTCAGGCAAAATCGATCTAACTTGGGGTGGTCCGATGCGTGTCATGATCGACCATGACACCTCGGCCGATGACGAACATCGACTGCTCAGTCTATCCGAAGCGGTAGGCAGAGACCCCTTCTGTCTGCTCTCCAATCAGGAAAATCTCTCGCTCACCGACCTGCCCAACCTGAGGCTATCGGTAGTCAAGGAGGTTCCAACACCTTGGTTGTGCCTTCAAGCCGACTTGGCCGACAGGGGTCTTAGCATCCCGCGGCAACTCGTGACTAACTGGAGCATGCAGGAACAGCTCGACGCGTTAGCTCGCAACGAGGTGGATGTGATTCAGGCCTTTGAGCCCTTCGTTAGCCAAGCCCTACTCGGCGGTGCTCACCTGCTTTATGAGGCCAGCGAACGAGGTCCTACCGTCTATACAGGCTTTATCACCTCTCGCGCGACGCTCAAGGCGCGCCAGCGCGAACTGGCGGCGCTCGATACGGCTCTTGCAACGACGCTGCGTTGGATGCACGATGCGGGCCCTGACGAGACCGCTAGACTGGTCAACGGATATTTTTCCGAACTCAGCCATGCGCAGTTGGCCAACGCAGCTAAACGTTACCTGGCAGGCAGCGTCTGGTCGCACAATACAAGCATCAACCGAGCGGGTTTTGAACGCTTGAGCGAAAGTTTTTTTAGAGGGGGCGCCATCCGGGCACCCGCGAATTATGAAAGTTGTGTGTTCAACTTTGGAGATCACTGATATGCCACACTCTACTCAATCCTGGGGACAGATCAACACCCTGCGGCGACTAACTCTCGCCGTGGCCGGCGCGGCGCTCGCGTCAGTCACCTGCCTAAGTGCACATGCTCAGACCACAGAGAATTACCCTAGCCGCCCGATCAAGATGGTCGTTCCGTTCCCTGCGGGTGGCCCAGCCGACATCGTTGGACGCCTGTATGCGCTGCATCTCAACAAGCTGTCTGGCCAACCTATCGTCGTAGAGAACGTTGTCGGTGCCGCCGGGTCGATCGGTACAAATAACGTTGCGCGGGCTGAGCCCAACGGCTACACCATTCTTTTTGGTACCACCAGCACGATGGCCATCAACGAGGTTCTCATGAAGAACCTGCCTTATAACTTCCAAAGGGATTTTGCACAGATTGGCCTGATCGCCAATGCCCCGCACGTTATGGTGGTCAGCCCAAAGGTTCAAGCAAAAAACTTTGCCGAATTCGTTGCTTTGGCTAAGGCTAAGCCTGGCACACTCACATTCGGATCAGCAGGTATGGGATCGATCGTGCAAATGGGGTCTGAGATCGTTAAGGTGGGCGCGAATATCGATGTCTTGCATGTGCCCTATAAAGGTGGCGGTCCTGCGACGTTGGCACTACTTTCTGGTGAAATTGATATGACTGTCAACGACCTCACAACACTTAAGGGCAACATTGAGGGTGGGAAAGTGCGTGCAATTGCTGTAGCCAACAAGACGCGTCTCAAACCTCTACCTGATGTCCCAACTTTTGCCGAACTAGGTTATCCCCAAATTATGTCGAGTACCTGGTGGGGCATCGCCGTTCCCGTCAAGACACCTAGCGATATCCAGAAAAAGTTGCAGGCCTGGAATGATCAAATTATCCGCGACCCCGCCTACGTGAGCAAGCTCGCCGAGATGGCAATCGACCCTATTCTGATGACTCCAACCGAAGCGACTGCCTTTATCGCAGCAGAGACGGCCAAGTGGCGCGATATCGCCACCAAAGCCAAGATCGAGCTGAACTGATGCGCGTACTGATTGCCGGTGGGCAGGGTTTTGTCGGACTGAATCTTGCTGAGCAATTACTCGCGCAAGGGCATGCGGTCGCACTGTTTGGGCCGAATAGTGCTCCCTCTAGTTTCAAAAGTTCGCTCGAGGAATTACCTGGTGAACTCATGATCATGGACGGCGATGTTTCTCAAGTCGCTGACCTTGAGTATGGGTTCGTTACCTTCAAGCCTGACCGTGTGGTGAACGCTGCGGCCATTACAGCAGGC
>CAJBTJ010000028.1 GCA_903958565.1 uncultured beta proteobacterium | reverse complement strand
GCAAGTGGATTTTCCTGACCGTCAACGATCTTTGTCTGAAGTGCGCTGTACACCTCGTTAAAGTTGATGGAAGCAGGTGCTGAATCGAAAGCTTTGAACATGGAGGTCCAAAGTGGCGACACCGGAACGCGGATTTTGAAACCCTTCAAATCGTCTGCGGTTTGAATCGGCTTGGTCGAGGACGTAATTTGACGGAAACCGTTATCCCAGATTTTGTCCATCGCAACAAGGTTGGCCTTGCCGATCTCTCTGCGTACGTGCGCGCCAAGGTCGCCGTCGAGTGCTTTCCAGACTGCGTTGTAATCGCTAAAGGCAAAGCCAATGCCCGTAATGGACGACGCGGGGACTAACGTTGCCAGGATCAGACCTGACAGCGTGAAGAATTCCACACCACCATTACGTACCTGACTCAGCATGTCGGTGTCCGAACCAAGTTGGCTACTTGGGAAGATTCGTATCTCAACACGCCCCTGGGTATCTTTTTGAACGGCGTCGGCCATCTCTTTGGCACGAATGTTCATGGGGTGCGTCAGCGGCAGGTTGTTCGCGTACTTGTATGAAAACTCTGCTTTGGATTGCGCCCAGACGCTATTTAGCGGGGCGGCGAGGGTGATGACACCGGCACCAGCGCCAGTCAACAGGGTGCGTCTCGAAATGGACATGTTTTGTCTCCAAGGTAAAAAAGAATGCGTGGGACATCATAGCAAGGATGGCCTTAGCCTCAGCCCTAAAACTCCGGTTAGAGCGCTAAAATGCGTGTTTTCCCCTACCTAAATCACCGGCTTTCACTGTGTCTGACATCCTGCAAATCCCTGGCTCGTCTGTTTTATCCCCTTTTAGGCATGAACGGCTGCTGGCAAAGTTGAAAGAACTAGGCTTGCCCATTGCAGAGATTACTGCCCGGTTTGAGCATTACATCTGGTGTCATCGGACACTGCTCACCGATGAGCACGCAAAACTTGTTCAGCTTTTGGACTACGGACAGGCTCCAGCCGCGAACGACTCCGCAGAGGCACTTGGGTTAACGGTGATCCCGCGCTTGGGGACGGTTTCTTCGTGGGCCAGTAAAGCCACCGATATTGCGCACAACTGTGGCCTCAATAATATTCGTCGCATCGAACGTGGTGTTCGATACACGTTGATCCCCGAGCGTGGTTGGCTCAAGACTAGAAGCTTTGACGCGGAAATGCTCGCCCGTGCCGCCGACTGTTTGCATGACCGGATGACCGAGACCGTTGTTGATCAGCGCTTTGATCCAACGTCGTTGTTTGAGTCCTTGCCCGGCAAAGAAATACGTACTGTTCCCGTGACGGCTTCCGGTCGAGAAGCACTTGCCCAAGCGAATAGCGCCCTAGGTCTTGCTCTATCCGACGATGAAATTGACTATCTGACCCAATCATTCACTGAGTTAGGTCGCGATCCCACTGACGTCGAACTCATGATGTTTGCCCAAGCAAATAGCGAGCATTGCCGCCACAAAATATTCAACGCGCAATGGGTGATTGACGGCAAGCCAACAGACAAAACCTTATTCGGAATGATACGAGAGACCCATGCCGCGCAGCCACTCGGTACGGTCGTAGCCTATTCTGATAATTCAGCGATCATGGCGGGCGGACTCGCTCAGCGCTTCGAGGCACGCCTTCCCGGAACGGGCATTGCGCCTACGTATGCAAGTCGTGCGCATCTCGTACACACGGTGATGAAAGTAGAGACGCACAACCATCCGACCGCTATCGCTCCCTTCGAAGGGGCATCGACGGGTTCGGGCGGTGAAATTCGCGATGAAGGGGCGACGGGTCGAGGCTCAAAACCCAAGGCAGGCTTGGCCGGCTTTACTGTTTCGCATTTGCGCTTGGCTGACGCGGCTCGTGTGTGGGAATTAGATCATCACGGCGCGCCCGATCGCATTGCTAGCCCACTTTCGATCATGATCGATGGCCCCTTAGGGGCTGCTGCTTTCAATAATGAGTTCGGTCGTCCGAACCTGCTTGGTTATTTCCGCTCCTTTGAGCAAACCTCTGGTCTGACAAGGTGGGGTTATCACAAGCCCATCATGATTGCGGGTGGACTGGGAAGTATCGATGAGGGATGCACCAAGAAGAATGTGATTCAACCTGGTTCGTTATTGATACAGCTTGGTGGCCCGGGTCTGCGTATTGGCATGGGTGGCAGTGCGGCCTCAAGTATGGCTGTGGGCACGAATACGGCAGCGTTGGATTTTGATTCAGTCCAACGTGGCAATCCCGAGATTGAGCGCCGCTGCCAGGAGGTGATTGATCGCTGTTGGCAGCAAGGTGTCAATAATCCAATTGTTGCCATTCATGACGTCGGGGCGGGTGGACTGTCTAACGCCTTTCCTGAGTTGGTCAATGACGCGGGCCGTGGCGCAACCTTTGATCTAAAGCGCGTGCCACTCGAAGAGTCCGGCATGTCCGCCGCAGAAATTTGGAGCAATGAATCACAAGAGCGCTACGTACTATCAGTGCTTCCAGAAGACTTAGCGCGTTTTGAGCAGATTGCACAGCGGGAACGCTGTCCCTTTGCAATTGTCGGCGTAGCGACCGAAGAGCGGCAATTGAAAGTGGTGATCGGTGAAGGGTTGCCTGGGCTTGATCCGATTCAACCTCAACATGGGACCCGACCCGTGGATGTGCCGATTGACGTCATTCTCGGTAAGCCACCGCGCATGACACGGGATGTGAAACGGCTAACGCCTGAGGCCTCGGCACTTGATTTGACAGTGATATCGTTAGACGACGCCGTCACGCGTGTGCTGCAACACCCGACCGTCGCAGATAAGTCTTTCCTAATCACGATTGGTGACCGCACGGTTGGCGGTTTATCGAGCCGCGATCAAATGGTAGGGCCATGGCAGATCCCTGTTGCAGACTGCGCCGTCACATTGTCCGACCATGACAATACGCGCGGTGAAGCGATGGCGATGGGTGAGCGCACACCGCTTGCGATGATTAATGCGCCCGCGTCCGGAAGGATGGCCGTTGCAGAAGCTCTGACGAATTTAGCGGCAGCCGATGTGGCCCAGATGGAGGACATCAAACTCTCGGCAAACTGGATGGCTGCTTGCGGCGCGCCCGGACAAGATGCTGCGCTCTACGATACGGTTTCGGCGGTCAGTTTGCTGTGTCAAGAGGTGGGTCTTTCAATCCCTGTGGGTAAAGATTCGCTTTCTATGCAAACGGCTTGGACAGAAGGCACGGACGCGCGCAAAGTTATTTCGCCAGTGTCTTTGATCGTCACTGCCTTCGCACCGGTTGCAGATGTTCGTCAATCTCTGACCCCAGCCTTGCGTACCGATGTCGGGCCAACCAGCTTGATTTTGATCGACTTAGGGCGTGGCCAGCATCGTATGGGCGCCTCTATTTTGGCGCAAGTGTGTAATCAAATAGGCGAGACTGTTCCTGATGTCGATGACGCCCAAGCCTTGCGTACGATGTTTGTCACGATTCGTGCCCTGGCGCAAAGCGGGGTGCTGTTGGCGTATCACGATCGCTCCGATGGCGGCTTGTTCACGACGATGTGTGAAATGGCATTTGCTGGGCATACCGGGGTGTCACTGAACCTCGACATGCTTACGATTGACGCCAATGCCGCAGATTGGGGAGATTACAAAATTCGCCCTGAACAAGTGGCTGTGCAGCGCAATGAACTGACATTAAAAGCGCTGTTTAGCGAAGAGATTGGCGCGGTGATTCAAGTGCCCGCTGCCGAGCGTGATGCGGTGATGCAGGTATTACGCGGCGCTGGCTTATCCGCGCATTCTCATGTGGTGGGGTCGCTCAACGCAAATGATGCGATCGAGATTTTCCGTGACGGAAAAATGATTTGGAATAAGTCTCGGGCTGATCTCGGTCGAATTTGGAGTGATGTGAGTTATCGCATTGCTTCGCGTCGGGATAATCCGGCGTGTGCCCAGGCGGAGTTCGATCTCTGGTTAGATGCAAAAGATCCGGGTCTGTCAGGGGTCGTCGGCTTCGATCCCCAAGAAAACATTGCCGCACCCTATTTGAACTTATCAAAACGTCCCCGCATTGCGATCTTGCGTGAGCAAGGCTGTAATAGCCAAGTTGAGATGGCCTGGGCCTTTGACCGCTCTGGCTTTGAAGCCTGGGATGTCCACATGACCGACTTGCAAAATGGGGTGGTAGATTTAAAAGACGTTCAGGGTCTGGTTGCGGTGGGCGGATTCAGTTATGGCGATGTGCTAGGCGCCGGCGAAGGTTGGGCGCGTAGTATTTTGTTCAATAACCAATTGGCCGATCAGTTCGCCGCGTATTTTGCGCGTAAAGATACTTTCGCACTGGGTGTGTGCAATGGGTGCCAAATGATGGCTGCGCTGGCCGCCATGATTCCGGGCGCTGAACACTGGCCTCGGTTTACGCGAAATCAGTCAGAAAAGTACGAAGCCCGCCTGTCCTTGCTGGAAGTCGTGGAGAGTCCCTCTCTATTCTTTAACGGGATGACCGGCGCACGCATACCCGTTGCGGTGGCTCACGGAGAGGGCTATGCAAACTTTTCCCGGCAGGGCAGTGCTGAAAAAGTTCTCCGTGCTGCGCATTTTATTGATCACTACGGCACACCCACCGAGCGCTACCCCTTTAACCCCAACGGAAGTCCAGCGGGACTGACCGCGGTGACGACTGTGGATGGCAGATTTACGGTGATGATGCCTCACCCAGAGCGTGTGACCCGAAATGTGATGATGTCCTGGTCGCCTCAGGCCTGGGGGGATAAGGATTCGTCCGGTCCCTACACGCCCTGGATGCGGTTTTTCCAAAATGCGCGGGCCCACATAGGCTAACTCGCGCTATCGTATAATCACGCTTTGCGCTCGGAGCTTTTTGTATGCGTCTTATCCAAACCGCGCTGACCTTCGATGATGTGTTGTTGATACCTGCCTTTTCGCAGGTGCTTCCACGCGACACCTCGCTCGTGACTCGCCTAACCCGGAATATTTCTCTGAATATTCCACTTGTTTCGGCTGCGATGGACACCGTCACAGAGTCTCGGCTTGCCATTGCGATGGCACAAGAGGGCGGTATCGGCATCATTCACAAGAACTTAACTGCCGATCAACAGGCCAAAGAAGTGGCGCGCGTCAAGCGACACGAATTCGGTATTGTGATTGATCCTATTACGCTCACCCCTGATATGACCGTGCGCGATGCCATCGCACTGCAGCGTCAGCATGGTATTTCAGGCTTGCCTGTTGTGCAGCACGGTAAGGTGGTCGGCATTGTGACCAACCGAGATCTACGCTTTGAGGATCGCCTCGAAGCCTTAATTAGTTCGATCATGACGCCGCAAGAGCGCTTGGTCACGATGAAGGAAGGCGCCACCCTGGCTGAGGCGCAAACACTCATGCATAAACACCGCCTTGAGCGAGTGTTGATTGTCAACGACGCGTTTGAATTACGCGGGTTGGCGACAGTAAAAGACATCGTCAAGAACACAGAGCACCCTGCTGCATGTAAAGACAGCCACGGCCAACTACGGGTCGGTGCAGCGGTTGGAGTGGGTGACGGAACCGAAGAGCGCGTTGAGAAGCTAGTTGCTGCGGGTGTCGATGTGATTGTTGTTGACACGGCGCACGGGCATTCGGCCGGTGTGATCGAACGCGTACGTTGGGTCAAGACCAATTTCCCTAAAATAGAAGTGGTCGGTGGCAATATTGCTACCGCTGACGCGGCGCGTGCTCTATTGGATGCGGGTGCAGATGCGGTCAAAGTAGGCATCGGACCTGGCTCGATTTGCACGACGCGTGTCGTGGCCGGCGTGGGTGTTCCTCAGATCACTGCCATTTCAGATGTGTCTAAAGCACTCGAGGGCACAGGCGTTCCGTTGATTGCGGACGGTGGCGTTCGATTCTCAGGTGACGTCGCGAAAGCGATCGCTGCAGGTGCCTCAACAGTCATGATGGGCGGAATGTTTGCCGGGACTGAGGAAGCGCCTGGCGAGGTGGTGTTATTCCAAGGACGCTCGTATAAATCGTATCGTGGCATGGGTAGCTTGGGCGCGATGACCGATGGATCGGCAGATCGTTATTTTCAAGATCCTGCTAACAATGCTGACAAGCTTGTACCTGAAGGCATTGAAGGGCGCGTACCTTACAAAGGTAGTGTGTTAGCCATCATTTTCCAGTTAGTCGGTGGTGTGCGTGCGTCAATGGGCTACTGTGGTTGTGCCTCCATTGAAGAAATGCGGACTAAGCCAGAGTTCGTGCAAATCACTGCGGCAGGGATGCGTGAGTCGCACGTGCATGATGTCCAGATTACTAAAGAAGCACCAAACTACCGCGCAGACTAAGTTGTGGCCCGCTACGCGTATGCGCATGCGGTATTTTTTGGCACCGGCTCACTAGCCGGTGTCTTTCATTCGGACAGGCTTGACTCGCATGCACCAGCGCATTCTTATTCTTGATTACGGCTCACAAGTGACACAGTTAATCGCACGCCGCGTACGCGAAGCGGGTGTGTATTGCGAACTTCATCCAGGTGATGTTTCGGCCGATTTTCTGCAGAAGCAGCTGGGCTTAGGTCTCAAGGGCATTATTCTCTCGGGCAGTCACGGCTCAGCCTATGACGAAGATTCGCTCAAGGTGCCTGAGGCTGTGTTTTCGTTGGGTGTTCCCGTGCTTGGCATCTGCTATGGCATGCAAGCGATGGCCCAGCAACTGGGCGGCACCGTTAGCCACGCCGATCACCGAGAGTTTGGTTATGCCGAGGTGCGGGCGCGTGGCCATACGTCTTTGTTAAAAGATATTCAGGACTTCGTCACCGCCGAAGGTCATGGCATGCTCAAGGTCTGGATGAGTCATGGCGATCAAGTCACCAAGTTACCGGACGGCTTTAAAGTCATGGCGTCAACGGATTCGTGTCCCATCGCAGGGATGGCAGATGAAGCACGACGTTTTTACGCTGTGCAGTTTCACCCTGAGGTGACACATACGATCCAGGGACAGGCGTTATTGAATCGTTTTGTGAATGATATTTGCGCTTGTACAGGCGATTGGACGATGCCGAACTACGTCGACGAGGCCATCGCGCGCATACGCGAGCAAGTTGGGCAGGACGAAGTGATTCTCGGCTTATCCGGCGGGGTGGATTCATCGGTCGCCGCCGCATTGATTCATCGCGCGATTGGCGACAGCTTGACCTGCGTGTTTGTGGATCATGGGTTGCTTCGTCTAGACGAAGGCAAACAAGTCATGGAGACGTTCGCTCAGAATATGGGCGTCAAGATCATTCACGTCGACGCTACTGAGCAGTTTATGGGCAAGCTTGCCGGTGTGACCGACCCTGAGGCCAAACGCAAGATTATTGGTCGTGAATTTGTAGAGGTATTTCAGCATCAGGCCAGCCAACTGAAGGCGGCAAAGTGGTTGGCGCAGGGCACCATCTATCCAGATGTCATCGAGTCGGCTGGAGCCAAAACCGGAAAAGCTGTTGCGATTAAATCGCACCATAATGTTGGTGGCTTGCCAGAGACGCTTAATTTAAAGTTGCTTGAGCCCTTGCGCGAACTGTTCAAGGACGAGGTGCGAAAGCTTGGTCTCGCACTCGGATTGCCCCATGGGATGGTCTATCGCCATCCATTTCCCGGTCCTGGTTTAGGCGTTCGCATTCTCGGCGCGGTGAATACTGAGTTCGCCAACCTATTGCGTCGGGCGGATGCGATTTTTATCGACGAATTACGCAAAACGATTGATCCCGAAATCAAACTAAGCTGGTACGACTTAACCTCACAGGCATTTGCAGTCTTCTTGCCCGTGAAATCTGTCGGTGTGATGGGAGATGGACGCACCTATGAATACGTCGTTGCCTTACGGGCCGTACAAACTTCAGACTTCATGACTGCAGACTGGGCGCCTTTACCTTATCCATTACTTGCTAAGGTTTCATCGCGAATCATCAACGAAGTCCGTGGAATCAATCGGGTTGTGTACGACGTATCAAGCAAACCACCCGCGACAATCGAGTGGGAATGACTTTTTAGTTTAATGCGCTGACTTACATACTTGAGTACATTAAGAAAAATTTCTTTATGAACTATAGACCAGAGATAGATGGACTTCGAGCGCTTGCTGTGCTGCCAGTCATACTATTTCACGCTGGTTTTGAGATTTTTAGCGGAGGTTTTGTAGGCGTTGACGTTTTCTTCGTAATCAGCGGATATCTGATTACGACGATCATTTTGGCCGAACTTGAGCAAGGCAAGTTCTCTATTGTTAATTTCTACGAACGGCGCGCAAGGCG
>CAJBTJ010000027.1 GCA_903958565.1 uncultured beta proteobacterium | reverse complement strand
TGTCGATTATCAATGCCTTGACGCCTCTTTGGGGCGCTGCAGTGGCTTGGCTCTGGCTCAAAGACGTGCTGCCACCTGCCCGATTGCTCGGTTTAATCGTTGGTTTTACTGGGATCGTTGTACTGGTGTGGGACAAGTTATCCCTCGGTGCGACGGGCTCGTTACTCGCAGTGCTAGCAGGCGTGGCTGCACCTTCGTTCTATGGTGTCGCGGCAAGCTATACGAAGAAGTATCTGATGGGCGCGGACCCGATTGCTGCGGCCACGGGCTCTCTGATCGCAGCCGGCATCGCGCTACTACCCCTCACGTGGTACACCTGGCCACAAGAGCCCATCAGCACTCAGGCATGGGGTGCCGTGCTGGCACTGGTCGTGCTGTGTACCTCGCTCGCCTATGTGATGTATTACCGCCTGTTGATGCGCATTGGGCCCTCCAAGGCGCTGACCTGCTCGTTTCTCATTCCAGTATTCGGTGTACTGTGGGGCTGGTTGTGGCTCGATGAGGAAGTGACGCTTAACGTGGTGCTGGGTGGCGGCGTGATTTTGCTGGGGACGGCACTCGCAACGGGGCTGCTGGGTGGCAAAAGGTCGGCACGCAAACCGTCCGTCGATCGCGTTTAAGTACTACTGCAGCCGCACCCTCGCGTCAAGGGTCTAGCAATGTTCAGTTGCAATTTCATGCCTGTGGTATTTGCGTAGCTCGACTGCAAAAACTATTGAAACGCCTTATTTGTTGGCGCAGACTGTGTTTGTTCTATCAACGCTCACAAGCAGTCGCCCCACCTTGAATTGCAATACTGACATGATCAATACACTAAAGTACGCCAAACGCCTTGAGGCCGCAGGATTTTCTCGAATTCAGGCCGAGGCCCAGGCGCTGGCCATCCAAGATGCCTTTGATGACTCGATGCATCCGTTTGCGACGAAGAGCGATTTAAACATTGCTGTTACTCGGCTTGACGCGAAAATAGACGGTGTTGAAACGCGTCTACGCTCCGAAATACGTACTCTGGATACAACCTTACGCTCCGAAATAAGTGCTCTGGACACAACCTTACGCTCTGCAATAAGCACTCTGGATACAACCTTACGCTCCGAAGTCGGCCGTGTCGAAACAACCCTCGGCTCGTCCACCCGGGAACTGCAGTCAGATATGCGCACGGTTAAGTGGATACTCGGATTGATGGTTCCCGTCCTCATCACTCTGCTCATTCCAGCGATTCAATCGATTTATCTGCAATTGAACGCGAACTAGCCAAGATGTCGCTTAATCATCCTCACTTACGCTGGCATGATGGCAACGCAGTTGCTCTGCTCGAAAACGGACAAGAGCTTTTTCCGGCGCTTTGCGAGGCGTTCGATGTAGCGCAGAAGAGCATTCATCTAGAGACGTATATTTTTCGTCTGGATGAGGCAGGATTAAAAATACTCGATCACCTTATACGCGCGGCTGAGCGCGGGGTCAAGGTGCGTGTCGTGCTCGATGGCTATGGCAGCGCAAAAGATGATCGCACCATTCAATCCCTCTTGCGTGCTGTCGGTGCGCAGTGCCGTGTTTACCGACCTGAGCCTAAATATTTA
>CAJBTJ010000026.1 GCA_903958565.1 uncultured beta proteobacterium | reverse complement strand
GTGCAACTATTTGCTTGGTTTCTCTTTGGCCGGTTGACCATGGCAAAACACACACAAGTCGCACACTAGCGCAGAGAATCATGGAACAACTATTCCTAGCATCGACATGTTTGGTAGGCATGCTGGTTCTTTTGGGCCTTGGCATCCCTGTCGCGATCGCAATGCTCGCAGCTTCATTTGTAGGGCTCACACTCAGTGCGGGTATGGACTTTGCCCTCACTAATTTCATGACACTGCCTTACGCAGCAGCAAGTTCATTTAACTTTGCGGCTATACCCACCTTTGTTGCGATGGGGATTATTTTTGGTAAATCAGGTTTGGCTGCACTGCTTTTTAAGGCTGCGGATATCTGGTTAGCCAAAGTCCGAGGTGGCTTGTATATGGCTGTAGTGATCGCGTCGGCAGCTTTCGGGGCGATCAATGGGTCGACTATTGTTGGGGCAGCGCTCTTTACGAAGATCGCACTCCCAGAAATGATTAAGCTTCGTTACGATCCCGCAATATCTGCGGGTTGTATCGTTGGTGCAGGTACGTTCTCCGCGATGATTCCACCCTCGATCACGATGGTGCTATACGGATTGCTTACAAACGAGTCGATTGGGAAAATATTAGTTGCTGGCATTATTCCCGGCATATTGACGGCCGTCGTATACCTAGCGGGCATTTTCGTCATGATTCGAGTCAAGAAGCACTGGGCTCCACCTGTCACGCGATCGTTTTCTATGTCCGAGAAGGTTCGCAGCTTGTCGACGTTGTTTCCGGTCGCATTGGTGTTTGTGATCATTGTGGGCGGAATCTACGCGGGCTTAGTGGCGCCCGCTTCTGCAGGTGCGATTGGTGCGCTGAGTGCACTAGTCATTGCTCTAGCGATGCGTAAGTTCAAGTTCATGGACTTTACCGAGTCGATGAAGGAAACAGCCGCGACCACGGCGATCTTGTTTTTTATTGTCATCGGTGGCCTGGCGTTTTCTCGTTTGCTGCTTGTCACCGGAACAGTCGACGCACTGCTGGACGTAATTAAGTCAAACGATATTCCGCCTTGGGTCATCATGACCGTCATCGTTCTGGTATATCTTGTGCTTGGCTGTGTGATGGACTCGATTTCAATGATGGTCATGACCGTCCCCATCGTGCATCCAATTGTGGTTGGGTTGGGTTTTGATCCGATTTGGTTTGCCATCATCATGGTCAAGCTAATTGAGCTGTCGGTGATCACCCCGCCGGTGGGACTGAACCTGTATGCCGTGCAGTCATCCTCTGATGGCCTTGTCACCACTAGTCAGGTTTTTAGAGGGGTTACGCCATTCATCATTCTGGAATTGATCGTACTCGTTATTCTGTTCATCGTTCCAAGTATGGCGACCTTACTTCCCGATCTCATGATCAAGTAAACGATGTGACAAAGCTCAAAAAATGGATGACACTAAAAACACGAAGCCGGTTTTTGAAATTTATGCACTGCGATACGCAACCAGTCAGAATCGCAAGCGTTATCACAACTGCAATTTCTGTGAAAACCCCGATATTCATGAATCCAAAATGCCAATGGATTTTTTTGTATGGGTCATCAAAAATGAAGAGCATGTCATTTTGGTTGACACTGGCTCGCGGGACTGGAAATGTAACGACCGAGGACATCAATTTATACGCTGTCCGATAGAGTCCCTCAGTGCGCTCAATATTAAGCCTGAGGATGTGGACGATGTTGTGATTACCCATATGCATTGGGATCACGCGGGCAATATCGACAAGCTACCTCATGCACGGATCCACATCCAGCTCGAGGAAATGCGAAGCGCGACTGGGCCAGATATGGCGATCAAGGCGCTCAATAACTTCTTTCTCGTGGATGACGTCTGCACGGTGATCAAGCGCTTATATGCGGGTGCGGTGACGTACCACCATGCTGGCGCGGAAAACATTACAGATGGCGTGGCGCTGCATTCAGTAGGGGGCCACACACCAGGCATGCAAATTGTGCGTGTCCGAACACAACGCGGATGGGTTGTTCTTGCGTCCGATGCGTCACACTTTTATTTGAATTATCAACAGAAAAATCCATTCCCAGTTTTTTTTAATTTGCACGACACGATTAAGGCCTGGGAGACCTGTGAGTTGTTGGCGGATGGCCCCGATCATGTCATTCCGGGACATGATCCCCTGGTGCTTCAAAAATACCCTGTCGCCAGTTCATCGCTCGGAAGTGAGATCGTCCGCCTGGACCTGCCTCCTCTGCGGTAGCGCGACCGCTGTCAAAACAAAACTATTTTGCCGATAGGAATCATGACATGAGATACGAACTATTTATTAATGGCGAATGGGTTAAGGACAGTAACCAAGAATACTTTCCGGCGATTAATCCGTATACACAAGAGGTATGGGCTGAGGTTCCGCAAGCGACTGAGGCTCAAGTGGCCAAAGCAATTGATTGCGCGCGCGCCGCTTTCGACGGCGTGTGGTCTAAAACGTCAGGAGCCGAGCGCGCCCGCCTGCTAAATAAGCTGGCTGAGCTACTTGAAGCCGATGCAGCAAGGATGGGAGTGCTCGAAAGCACCGACAACGGCAAAGTTATCCGCGAAACGAGCAGCCAAATGCTCTTCGCGGCCCGCCAATATCGTTTCTTTGCGGGGTCTGCCGATAAATTGTGGGGCAAGGTGATTCCACTGGATCAACCAGATATTCTTGACTACGCGACACGTGAGCCCCTCGGTGTGTCAGTACTGATTACGGCATGGAATTCGCCGATGGGGTTGTTGTCCAATAAGCTTGCGCCTGCGATTGCAGCAGGCAACTGCGTGGTCATCAAGCCCTCTGAGCACGCATCGGTCACTACCCTTGAGTTTGCTAAGTTCGTTGAACGAGCGGGCTTTCCAAAAGGGGTCATCAATGTTGTGACGGGTGATATGCGGGTCGGAAAGGCGCTGACGAGCTCTGGTCGTATTGATCGAGTTAGTTTTACCGGTAGTCCCGGAGTCGGTCGAGAGATCGCAGCACAGTGTGGTCGACAGTTGATTCCCGTGACGCTCGAGTTAGGGGGAAAGTCGCCAAACATTATTTTTGAAGACGCAGACTTGGATAAGGCAGTGGTTGGGGCCTTTGCGGGAATTTTTGCAGCGACTGGCCAGACGTGTATTGCGGGTTCGCGACTGTTGGTTCAGAAGTCTGTATACGAGAAAATCGTCAAAACCCTAATTGAAAAATCCGCGAGCATTGTTCTTGGCGATCCAATCAATCAAAAGACGGAAATGGGAACGCTCGCCAACGAGCCTCAATTTAACCGAGTGATGCGTTGTATTGAAAATGGTGTCAAAGAGGGTGCCAGGCTGGTAGCCGGCGGCAACCGCGCCACGGGCCCCGCACTTGGCAAAGGCCTTTTTGTTCAACCAACGATTTTTCGAGATGTCGACAATTCAATGGAGTTGGCACAAGAAGAGATTTTTGGGCCCGTGCTGTCCGTCATTCCTTTTGAAACCGAAGAAGACGCGATTTCAATCGGCAATGACACTAAGTATGGACTCGCTGCGGGGATTTGGACGTCTAACCTGAATCGTGCAATGCGTGTGTCAAAAGCAATTCGTGCAGGGAGTGTTTGGGTAAACACCTACCGGGCCGTAGCGGTTCAGGCGCCGTTCGGCGGCTTCAAGGACAGCGGTTTTGGTCGCGAACGAAGCGAATGGGCGCTGGACGAATTCTTGGCCCCTAAAAATATCATGATCGACTATTCGAATATGGCGAGAGATCCGTTCGCCATCAAAACTTGAGGCAATCCATGGAACACAAATTTGATTTGATCGTCGTTGGCTGCGGGATCGCAGGTCTTGCGACAGCAGTTTCGGCAGCAGAGAGCGGTTTGAAAGTCGCTGTACTAGAACGCGCGACGATCGAGGATCGCGGAGGGAATACCCGCTGGACCGAAGCGCTAATGCGGATGAAGAACGAAACCGAAGTCGCCGATGATCTAGAGGATCACTTTATGGCGAATAGTGGATTTCACCTCGATCCAAGTTTGGTGCAAGAAGCTGGGGATAGTAACGAAAATCGTTCAGCCATTGTTCGCTCACTTGGCTTCACTGATCCAGAGCTCATTTCTACGCTCTCGTCTGAGGCAGGCAAGGCACTCACCTGGTTAAAGAAGTTCGGCATTACCTATTCGGACATGCCGACTTATTTGATTACGCAATCCACGACCCGCCTCATGCCCGTAGGCGGAGGATGGGCACTGGTCGAGGCACTCGTTAAGGCAGGTGAGAACCTTGGCGTCAAATTCTTTTATGAGACGACCGCTGTCAAGCTGATCCAAAGCGAGGATGGAACCGTCTGTGGCCTACAGGCATCCAGCAACCAAACTCGAAGCATTAGGTTCATGGGTAAGGTCATGCTGGCCTGCGGTGGTTTCGAGGGTAATCAGGAGATGCAAGCGCTTTATTACGGCGCAAAAAGTCGCTATATCCGCCCCATTGCACGTGGGGGCTATTACAACAAGGGGGAAGGTATCAAGATGGCGCTCGGCATTGGAGCCGCACCTTGTGGTGATTTCTCCGAATATCATGCTGAGCCGATCGACCCCCGATCCGGCCAGCCTGAGCCCATCGTGTTTGTATTTCCTTACGGCATCCTGGTTACCACAGCAGGTAAACGGTTTATCGATGAGGCGTCCAATACAGTTGATGCCATCTACGAAAATATCGCCAGACTCATTAATGAACTACCAGGCGGCGTGTCTTATGTTATTTGCGACCAGAAGCTTGATTTGGTCCCGAACTGGCAGCGTACGGTGCGAAGCGATCAAAAACCTATCACCGCAGACACGATCGAAGAGCTCGCGAATAAGCTCGGCATTCCCTCCGCGCAACTGGTCGAGACCGTCGCTCAATACAACAAGGCCACAAAGAAAGGGAACTTTAAGCCGCTCGAGTTAGATGGTCTTTGCACCGAGGGACTCACTCCTCCGAAATCAAATTGGGCACTGCCTATTGATCAAGGGCCCTACCGTGCGTGGCCGATCAGCTCCGCCAATTGCTTCACCTTTGGTGGTTTGCGCTGCAACTCCAACGCACAAGTTCTGGATACTGACGGAAGACCCATCTCAGGCCTTTATGCGGCAGGAGAAACCATGGGCCTTTATTACGGGAAATATACCGGAGCAACCTCCGTGATGCGAGGCTTGGTATTTGGTCGTCTAGCAGGACAGCATGCCGCACAAAAATAGACTTGTTCCGACGGCTGCTTACAGTCGATGGGTAATGTGAATCTTGGAGATTTTTGATGAGCAGAAGATTTGACGACTATTTTGAGAAGAAAACGATCTTGATTACTGGTGCCGCCAGCGGCATCGGTCGCGCGGCGGCGGTCTTGTTTGCGAAGCAGGGCGCAAATGTTGTTTGTAGTGATGTTGACGATAAACTTGGCCATGAAACGCTCGCGTTGGTACAAAAAGCTGGCGCCGAGGGGATCTATGTCCATGCTGATGTCACCTCCAGACAAGAGGTGCGGGCGCTCGTCAAGCAGGCAGTCCAGACCTTTGGGAAAATAAGTTTTCTGTTTAACTCGGCCGGCTCTGCCATTAACCGCTGTAATTTTCTCGATATTGATGATGCACTGCTCGATAAAACCTTTAACCTGAATTTCAAAGGTACGTTTTACGCGATGCAGGAAGTACTGCCGAACATGTTGGAAAATAAACATGGGGTCATCATCAACATGGCGAGCATGGCGCAAAAACGCGGCGGCCCTGGCACATCTGTTCACTACGCGTCAGCCAAAGGTGCGATCAATACGTTGACGCTTGGTGTGGCACGAGAGTTCGCAAGCCGCGGTATACGCTGCCTGTCAATTTCACCCGGTCCGATTGAGACCGCCTTTCAAGCCGCATCGAACACGACAAAGGAAATGTCCGATAAGTTTGCAGCGGACATTCCTCTTGGGCGTATTGGGCAGCCAGAAGAAATTGCAGAGCTTGCACTGTTTATGTGTTCAAACGCTTGTGAGTACATGACTGCCGATACGGTGTATGTGTCCGGTGGTGGCGGCTGGAAGTGAATCAAATGAGAGCGGTTCAGATTACTCAGTATGGCGGACCTGAGCAGCTCTCACTGAATTCGGTTGCAATTCCAAAGCCCGCGCGCGGTGAAGTGTTGGTCAAAATCGCCTATGCAGGCATCAATTTTATGGATGTGTATACCCGACGAGGCGCTTATGCAGGCTCCTCGCCCTATGCCTCCGAATTGCCTTTGACCTTAGGAATGGAAGGTTCTGGTTGGGTGGAGGCGCTTGGGGAAGACGTCGATGGCCTCAAGTTGGGCGATCGCGTTGTCTTTTGTTTGTCGCTTGGAAGCTACGCAGATTTCGCTGTTGTTCCTGCAAGCAAGCTCATTGTATTGCCCGATGCGATTGGACTTGATCTTGCGGCGACAGCCTATTTTCAGGGCTTAACAGCTCATTACCTCGTCCATGATACGAGTCGACTACAGTCTGGCGACACCTGCCTGATTTACTCGGCGTCTGGAGGTG
>CAJBTJ010000025.1 GCA_903958565.1 uncultured beta proteobacterium | reverse complement strand
CCCTTGCGGTGGCCGGGTTGGGCTCCTTCTTTGCTGGTTGTGTAGGCACTCTTGTATTGGCGGGCTTTGCACCTGCCTTGGCTGGAATCGCATTTGCTTTTGGACCTGCAGAGTACGCCGCCTTGATGCTGGTCGGCATCATCGGTGCAGTGGTGTTGGCTTCGGGTTCAGTCCTGAAAGCAATCGGTATGGTCTTGCTTGGTTTGCTCTTGGGCATGATCAATACAGATGCTCTTTCCGGGGTGGAGCGGTTCACCTTTGACATTCCTGAGCTCAACGATGGCCTAGGTTTTGTAGCCGTTGCAATGGGCTTGTTCGGCTTTGGCGAGATTATCGGAAATTTGAATGTGCCTGCCCAGTCGCGCGAAGTGTTTACGCGCGAGGTTAAAAACCTCTGGCCTTCAAAAGATGACTTCCGACAGGCGATGCCAGCCGTGCTGCGTGGCACAGCGCTCGGCGCGGTGCTGGGCGTGTTGCCGGGTGGTGGGGCCATCCTTGCGTCGTTCGCGGCCTATGCCTTGGAAAAACGGGTCTCCAGCACGCCTGAGCGATTTGGAAAAGGCGCCATTCAAGGCGTCGCTGGACCCGAGAGCGCCAACAACGCGGCCGCACAGACCTCTTTCATCCCAATGTTGACGTTGGGCATCCCGCCGAACCCGGTCATGGCGTTGATGATCGGCGCCATGGTTGTCATGGGCATCACGCCTGGGCCCAAAGTGATGACAGAAAATCCACAACTATTCTGGGGCCTGATTGCCTCAATGTGGATCGGCAACCTGATGTTGATTATTCTGAATCTGCCCTTCATTGGCATCTGGGTGAGATTGCTGACAGTGCCGTATCGATTTCTATTTCCCGCTATTGTCTGCTTTTGCGTAATTGGGCTTTACACACTTTCAAACAACAACTTCGACATCTACCTCGCAGGCGTATTTGCAGCCATAGGTTTCGCTTTCATCAAGCTGCGCTGCGAGGCTGGCCCTCTGTTGCTAGGCATGGTTTTAGGGCCGATGCTCGAAGAGAACTTGCGTCGCACTTTGCTTGTAGCACGCGGCGACTGGAGCGTGATCATCACTCGACCAATTTCAGGCACCCTGGTCGTGCTTGCAGCCTTGATGTTGGTGGCTGCCTTGTTACCGTCTGTTAGACAGCGCAGAGATCGCGCTTTCGGCGGCTGATTACACCCATCCAAATATCCATTACACCGAAACTCTTGTAACTTGATCCCACCCTTTAAGGAGACTTTGCTATGAAAATGAAACATGTTTTTACGTTGGCCGGTGCCGTCATGGCGACCGCTTTGTGGATGCTGCCTGGCGTAGCCTCAGCGCAGAACCGTATCTTCGTTGGTACTGTAGCTGGGTCCGATTTAGATGGCCTAGCACGCCGTGTTGCCGAAGTGCTGGCCGCAAGTGATGGCTCGCGCTGGATTGTCGAGAACAGGCCGGGTTCAGGCGGAGCCCTTGGCTTCGATGCTCTCAAGGGTGCGGCTCCTGATGGTACGACGCTACTGATGGCGCCTTCTGGTGCCTTGACCCTAGCGCCGCACACACGTCCTAACCTTAAATACTCATTGGCTGACGTTGCTCCCGTTTCGCGTGTAGCCGCGTTCGACGTGGCTTATGTGGCAAGTGCAAAGGTACCTGCTACTACGCTCAAGGCTTACTTCGATTGGGTCAAGCAAGATAAATCACGCGCTATTTTTGCTACGCCGCAATTCGGTGGTATTCCTCACATGTTCGGTATCAAGCTTGGACGTGCCGCTGGTGTGCCATTGGACAACGCGCCTTATAGAGGTGGCGGCTCTCAACTTATTACCGATGTGGTGGGTGGGCATGTGCTGGCCGCCTCGTCTGGGGTTGCCGAGTGGTTACGCGAACACCAGGCTGGCACAGTTCGCATTCTTGCAACGAGTGGCACGAAGCGTGCACCTCAGTTGCCTGACGTGCCAACCTTCCAAGAGTTGGGCTACAAGGATCTCACCGCGTCAATCGCATATCTCCTTTTGGCACCAGCATCTACGCCCAAAGCGACCATTGATACAATTTCAGCTCGCGTGGCAAAGGGTCTAACTGATCCTAAGTTGCGCGAATCGATCACCTCACAAGGCTTCGTGGTTGATGGCACAACTGCGCCCTCAACCGTAGCTACTGATCTTAGGGCGGAACATAAGCTGTGGGGTGATTTGATCAAGGATACCGGGTTCAAACTGACCCAGTGATCATTGGCACAACTCAACCACCTTCATTTATGACCTACCCCACTACGCAACTTTTCATCAATGGCCAGTGGTGT
>CAJBTJ010000024.1 GCA_903958565.1 uncultured beta proteobacterium | reverse complement strand
GCTGGCAACGACACCCTCATGGGACACCTCGGAGCAGATTTGCTCAGCGGAGGTTCTGGTGATGATGTGTTCCTATACACAGATGCCAGTCATAGCACCCTGTTCGACATGGACACGATTACAGACTATGCGCGGGGCGATGCGATTGAGCTAAGTGGATCCCAGGGGCTTGATTCAGCGTTGATGTTGTACCAAGGCTCGGTTATCGATACGGTAAATTATATTTACATCTTCTCGTATCCGACTGATACGATTTATTTTTTTACCGATAACACCGATTGGTACGCCTATGTAAAAGGCGATGGTGATGGCGATGACAGTCGTGTTTCATTTGATCGCACACTGATCAAAATCAGTCCAACCGATACGATCACAGCCGAGACGACCACACCCTTCGTCCTAGACGCTCCAGTTTTGACGAGTGAGGCAAGTTATTCATTAGGAGATATTCAGCAAGCTGTTACCTATATCGGTAATACTAATTTTGGACAGACAGGAACTTTCGAGGGAGTAGGAAATCCACTGGCCAATACGTTGATCGGCGGTAATGGTGCGGATACTCTATTCGGATTGAGTGGCAACGACACCTTAGAGGGGGGGTTAGGTAACGACAGGATGCATGGAGGGAGGGGAGACGATCTCTACATCGTTTCTGGTAACGATACCCTGATTGAACTGGCAAATGAAGGGATTGATGAGGTACATATTGCGAATAATGGCTACACACTTCCCGAACATGTTGAGTATTTAGAGCTTCTACAAAATGAAATATATATCCCTATTTTTCTGCTTGGTAATGCTCTAGATAATAGGATCATTGGCTCGGATAGCGCGATCAACGGTGAAGTCTTAAATGGAGGTGATGGTAACGACACTCTGTACGGCCGCAGTGGAAATGATTTGCTTACTGGCGGTTCGGGGAGTGACTTTCTGTTTGGTGGTGATGGAGATGATGCCTTAGAGCCCAATGGGGGCCCTGACTCGGTGGAAGGTGGTGAGGGAAATGACACTATTTTCTATATGTCTGGTGCGCACACTATTAATGGTGGTAACGGCGTAGATACACTGAATTTATTTCTATACAGTGTTCCCACGCACTTAGTTGTCAACCTTCCCCTATATTCTTTACGCGTCTATTCCCACACAATCACAGTATGGGGAGAGCGATCATTTATCTATGAAGTGGAAAATTTGATAGGCGCTGAGTTTGTCGATAATTACTTCTATGGTAATGCCTCGGATAATTATTTTGTTGGTGGAAATTTCCAAGATTATTTTTGGGGGGGACTCGGAAACGATACTCTTGATGGGGGACGCGGAAATGATTACTTATCGGGTGAAGAGGGAATCGATACGATTTACGAATCTCTGGGTGATGATGTATACGAGTTAGAAAATGAACAAGATCGGGTCATTATTAATGTTAATAATGACCCGCAGGGCGGGATAGATACGATTGAGGCACTTAGCTCTTATGATTTGAATTGGTCCAATGCGCAGATTGAAAATCTCACTTTAAAAGGTGAGGATGCAAATTACGCATTTGGTAACGGTCTCGATAACAATATTGTTGGTAATACTTCTAACAACTACATGAGAGGTCTTGCCGGCAGGGACACCCTCTTTGGTGGCGCTGGTAACGATACGCTCGATGGCGGAACGGGCGCAGACGTCTTGAGGGGTGGGGCGGGTCGAGATGTGTTCAGAATCTCTTCCAGAGACGACAGTCGACTCGATGCTCATGATGTCATTTTAGACTACAACATTTATGATGACTCAATTGAGTTTGTTGGAATGGCAGGTGTTGACTTAGTTTTGTTAAATGAGTCAGTAAACTTTAGTCATTTACCTTATGTAGACGTTATCAATGCTCGTATTCAAAGTAATGACGCATATTTAAATAAAAGAGTTGTGTTTTTTGCAGCGGATAGTCTTTTCGGCTCTTCTGGTATCTATATGTATGTGAACGGTCGTGGCACCGGAACAAATTATGATGGCTCACTGTTGCGCTACTCTGTTAAACAGTCAGGTGTAGCAAGTGATGGTTACTTGTCCGGTGCGTTAGTCTGGATTGATTCGGACAATGACGGCCTCCGCGATTGGACCGATGGAAATGGAAATGGAAGCTTTGATAGTGGTGAGGGGGAGTCTTGGGCCTTGACCGACGGGCAGGGACGTTATTCCGGATTGGAGGGGAGCGGTACCTTACGAGCCTCTGCTAATCCTAACGGTACAACCATTGATATTTCTACTGGCGCAGTCTTTACGGGTAGTTATGCCGCGCCATCCGCCTCTAGCGTGATCAGCCCACTGACGACGCTTTTGGCAGCGTCTGGCGATCAGCAAACAATAAAAGAGGCGTTTGGTCTAGATGATGTGGATCTGACCTCGTTTGATCCCTTGGCTGCTGCGACGGCTGCCGATGGGTATAGCGCTGCGGACACAGCAGCGGCCATTCAGATGCAAAGTGTGAATGCGCAAATTGCAAACATTCTGGCGGTTGCGACTGGCATGATGACCGCAGCCGGTGCGAGTGCGTCATCCGCAAGTGCAATCGCCAATGCGATCGCCCAAAATCTTGCAACGGCAGCAACAGCTGGTCCGGTGGACTTAACGTCTGCGACGGTCATCTCGAATGCAATCGCTTCAGGCGCTGTCGATGTGCTTACGAGCACGCAGCGCGCAGTCGTCAATGCGCAGTTAGGTGCTGTCTCGAACGCGATGGCTGAAATTAATAGTCAAATCAAACTACTTTCAGATGAGGCGAATACTGCGGCCTCGACTGTTGATGTCGTTGATGCGGAGCAATATTTGCGTGCGATCGTTGGTGCACAAATCGTTGCGCAAGAGACCTTGGCTGAGCAGGCTCGGGCCGCGGTCCTGAGCAATAGCACAGCGGGTATCAGTATCAATGCTGGCAATATCAGTCAGCTCATTATTGAGGCGGCCCTTGGAAATAATGGACAGATACTGACGCCCGGAGCTTCGCATCGGTACGACGGATCAATTGACGAAATTAGCGTCGCTGGCATCTCATCGGATGGAAATACGTTGGTATTGAAATTTGCCGATGGTGATCTGGTGTTTCTCCCCATGGAATCGACTGATTTGAATTTAGCTGGTGTGGCATACACCACGCAGCAAATTGTGGATCAGTTTTCTTTACGTCCGGCCTTCACGTATTTCCTCAACAACACAACGGCGTATTTACTACCTGAGCTGTTCGCGGGAGATTCCTCTCTAGGTCTGCTGTATCAGTGGATCGATACTAGCCCAGACGCGGTGATCGTAGGCTCGAACTTTGGTGATTTCATCGTCTTGCAAGGAACTGGTAACAAAGCGGTGGATGCTGCAGGTGGGGCCGATGTGATTGATGGCGGAACGGGCTCCACCTTTGTGTCAGGCGGTGTGGCTGGCGATGCCGATACCTTTTTCCTTGACGGTCGTGCCTCCGGGGTGTCTTGGTCGACGATTACAGATTTCGAACTCGGTCGAGATAAGGTCACCATCTGGGGGTGGCGAGAGGGTGTGAGCAAGGCAAGCGTTCTGTTTAACGACACAGACACGGGTGGAGCGGCTGGTTATACAGGTTTAACCTTGCACTTTGAGAACTTATTACCTGACGCCGCAGCAGCGGGTACCTTGAATGCTAATTTTAATTCGGTCACGTTGAGCGGTTTGACGCTTGCACAGTTCGGCGCCTCTTCGATTACTGAGCTCAATGACCAAATTACAAACGAGACAAATATTCACTTTATCGTCGGGCAAACCAGCGATGCGTATGGCGAGCACGGGTATCTGTACATTAGCTAGATCATCCAAGACCGTGCGGAACTGCGTCAAGAATTCGCCTCTATTTTTATTGTGGCTTTAGCGTCTTGCGCAGTTCCGTCTTTAAGATTTTGCCGTAGTTGTTCTTGGGCAAACTATCCATAAAAACATAGTCGCGTGGGCGCTTAAACCTTGCCATGTTCTCTAGGCATAGCGCATCCATTTCCTCGCTTGTCACGCGGTGCTCAGGTCTCGTCACTACGAAAGCGATCGGTTCTTCGCCCAGATCCTCATGCTCTCGTCCAATCACCGACACCTCAACAATCCCTGGATGGCGCAGTAATACCTCTTCGATCTCGCGGGGGTAGATATTGCTGCCGCCGCGGATGATCATGTCTTTCGAGCGATCGCGCAGGGTCAGGTAGCCGAGCGCATCCATAGTGCCGATGTCTCCTGTCCAGAGCCAGCCTTCACGTATGGCGGCGTCCGTCGCTTTCGGGTTGTTCCAGTAGCCCAGCATGCGCGTGTCGCTACGGGTGATGACTTCGCCAAGTTCACCATGGGACACATCCTGACCGTTTTCGTCAACCACCCGGACTTCGACACCCGTGCGTGCCGTCCCGCACGAGGCCAGCCTCGCCAGATGTGTCGCATCCCGTGGCCCCTCATGATCCTGTTTTGACAGCCCCGTAATGGTCATGGGGCTCTCGCCCTGGCCATAGACCTGATAGAGCTTGGGCCCAAAAAGATCGAGCGTTTTGAGCAAGTCGCTCACATACATCGGCCCACCGCCATAATGAATCGTCAAGAGATTGCCCGCCGGATTGCCGAGGCCGTTTGCCGAGCGCACCAAGCGTGACAACATTGTGGGGGCAGCAAACAGCGACACTGCAGGAAAACGTTGAAACGCTTCAAACATCCGATCGGTGGTGAAGGCGTCTTCGATGACCTGATGCCCGCCGGCAAACAAGTGGGGGAGGGCATACAGACCCGACCCGTGCGAAAGCGGTGCCATGTGCAACATCGTTTGCCCTGCAAGCACTTGATCGATGTCGGTGCAATATTGCAAACACATCGTCATTAAGTTGCGATGGGACAGCATCGCGCCCTTGGGTACCCCAGTCGTGCCGCTTGTATAGAAAATCCAGGCCAAGTCGTCAGGCTGCACACTGGCACACGCGGCCGGCGGTGCTTGCACAGCGACCTCGTATTCCAGGCTATCAACATTCAGCAAGGCACAACCTGGGACTGTTTCGGCAAGCTCATGTGCCAGCCCCGCGACCAGTGCTTCGCTTGTAAACAGCACGGAGGCGCCGCTATCTAAGGCGATGGGTTTGATTTCTTTGGGATGCAGCTTGGCATTTACCGGCACCGCACAGAGCCCCGCCACCCAACAGGCAAACAAGCCCTCAAGAAACTCGCGACGGTTTTCCATGCAGAGTAGGACACGCGCACCGGGCTTTAAGCCGTGGGTGCGCTGCAGGCTTCCTGCGAGCCCCAGGATGCGCGTGGCCAACTCACCATAAGACACGGTGCGCCCGTGATGCGTCACGGCGCTTAAGTATGGATGGCTGCGTGCCCTGAGTAAAAACGGTTTGGCGATGTTCATGGCGCTCGGTTCTAGGGTATTACTGGATTGGTCGTTAGCATAAACCGGTATAGACTCAGCAAAGAATTCCCTTACCTGCACGCCGGATTCTGGTTGCGTGCGCACCCAATTACGAATATAAAGAATATTCAAATTTACTTAGTCTATTGAGGAGATCGCTAGATGATGCAGATCCAATTAACGGTGAATGGGCAGGCCGTGACCCTGACCGCGGCACCGAACACCTTACTTGTCCAGGCGCTGCGCGAGCACCTCAACCTGACTGGCACCCATGTGGGCTGTGACACCGCGCAGTGCGGTGCCTGCACCGTCCTGATGAACGGCAACGCGATCAAATCTTGTAATGTGCTGCTGGCACAAGCGCAGGGCGCTGAGATCGCTACGATCGAAGGCTTGGCCCAGCCAGACGGCACGATGCACCCCATGCAAGCCGCGTTTAAAGACTGCCATGGTTTGCAGTGCGGCTATTGCACCCCCGGCATGGTGATGAATGCGGTGGATATTTGCCGCAAACATCCGAACCCCAGCGCACAACAGATCCGCGAGCAACTAGAAGGCAATATTTGTCGTTGCACCGGTTATCAAAACATCGTCAAGGCTGTGCAGCAAGGTGCTGCCGCCATGAAAGCTTAAGGAGCCGACCATGGGCGCAAATGATTTCGCAAACTTGCCGTATATCGGCGAGTCCGTTCTACGTAAAGAAGACTACCGTTTCCTGACCGGTGCAGGGCAGTACACCGACGACATTACCCTCCCACGCATGGCGCATGCCGTGTTTGTGCGTTCACCCCACGCGCACGCCGCCATCAAAAGCGTCGACACACGCGCGGCTAAAAGCGCGCCTGGCGTCATTGGTGTGCTCGAGGGCAAAGATGTTGCCAATGACAAAATCAACGGCTTGCCTTGCGGCTGGTTAATCACCAGCACCGATGGCCAGCCCATGAAAGAGCCTCCCCATCCTATTTTGGCGTTGGATAAAGTGCGCTACGTGGGTGACCACGTCGTGATGGTGGTCGCTGAAACACTTGAACAAGCCAAGAATGCAGCCGAGTTGGTTGAAGTCGATTACGCGCCCTTGTCGGCAGTCGTCGATGTGCGCGACGCAAAAGGCGGCGCAGCTCTGCACGACATCGCGCCAGACAACCATTGCTATAAGTGGGCGATTGGCGACAAAGCCCAGGTGGATGCAGCCTTTACCGGTGCGGCGCACATCACCAAGCTCGATCTGATTAATAACCGTCTCGTGCCGAATGCCATGGAGCCGCGCGCTGCGATTGGTTCTTACAGCCGCGCAAATGACGACTACACCCTCTACGTATCAAACCAGAACCCACACGTTGAACGTTTGCTGATGACGGCCTTTGTGATGGGCTTGCCTGAACACAAGGTCAGAGTCATTGCCCCAGACGTGGGCGGTGGCTTTGGCTCAAAGATTTATCTGTACGCAGAAGACGTTTGCCTGACCTGGGCCTCTAAAAAGCTCAATCGCAATATCAAGTGGATATGTGAGCGAGGCGAGGCGTTCTTGTCAGATGCACACGGCCGGGATCACTCAAGCCATGCCGAACTCGCGATCGACAAAGACGGCAAATTCCTAGCCTTGCGTGTGCATACCGATGCAAACCTAGGGGCGTATCTCTCTACGTTCTCAACCTGCGTCCCAACAATTTTGTATGCAACCTTGTTAGCCGGGCAATACACCACACCGTTGGTCTATGCCGAGGTCGATGCCTGGTTCACTAACACCGCGCCGGTTGATGCCTATCGTGGGGCGGGGCGCCCCGAGGCAACCTATTTGCTCGAGCGTATTGTGAGCCGTGCAGCGTTTGAACTTGGGCTGTCACAAGACGAGATCCGTCGTCGTAACTTCATTACCCAGTTCCCGTATCAGACGCCTGTGGCGCTTCAATACGATATCGGCGATTACGTTGCCTGCATGGATGCCTCGCAAAAGCTTGCAGATGTGGCTGGCTTTAAAGCACGGCAAGCGGCTAGTAAAGCGCAAGGCAAATTGCGTGGGATGGGTTACTCGAGCTACATCGAAGCGTGCGGTCTTGCGCCAAGCAACATCGCGGGTGCCTTGGGCGCGCGCGCTGGCTTGTTTGAATGCGGTGAAGTCCGCGTACACCCAACCGGCAGCGTGACCGTCTTTACCGGTTCGCATAGTCATGGCCAAGGTCACGAAACGACCTTTGCGCAGGTAGTGGCTTCGCGCTTAGGCATCTCTGTGGACGCGGTCGATATCGTGCACGGTGATACGGGTCGGGTGCCCTTTGGAATGGGTACCTACGGCTCGCGTTCGATCTCAGTAGGTGGTGCGGCCAGATCGGAAGAGCACACGTCTGAACTCCAGTCACTCCGCGAAATC
>CAJBTJ010000023.1 GCA_903958565.1 uncultured beta proteobacterium | reverse complement strand
AGCGTCGGCCCACCACTGCGCAGACACGGCACTCTTTTCCTTGGAAGAGTGCGGATTGAGAAACACACGGAACCGTGATTTCTTGTCCTCCCCCCTGTTGGTGGACTGGATCAATGAGCCAAGCTTGGGCGTCTCGATGCCCACAGTGTTCAACAGGTTCTTAAGCGCGTCATATATGGTCAATCTCACATCGCTACTTTCATATTCGGTAATGCAACCCTCGGTCTGATTCACTAAACGGACTAATCTCGAACCGATGTCTATATAAAAGAAGCGTTCAAAACCTGGGACGGTCTCGAGCTCCCTATAAATCTTGTCGGATAAAAAATCACAAAATGCGATTAATGCATCTGGTTTGTCTTCGAGTAACGCTTGGGCACGAACAAAAGGTGCTAACGCATCGGAATTTATATGATGAGCATCGATTTTTGGATTCCACTTCCATAAATCTCTTGAGTGCGACCAAACTTCAACGCCGACATTTGGGAACTTTCTCATGAAAGCTTCAATCGCGAGGAATAAGATCATTTCATCGCCGATGCCGATATGCGGTCCAAAGGCAAAAAACAACTTGCTGGGCGATGACCACTCTTGATCAAAGGTCTTTTGGACAGGGCGTAGGCTTGACCACGAACGGTCGTAGCGTTTGAAGTGATGGTGACTAAGGATTTCAATGGTATCCGCAATATTTCCAGATCTGCCTTTTAAGCTCTGCGCAATCACTGGGGCGATTTTGGCAATGCCCTCCTCGACGATTGGCTCAGCAAGCTCCCAGCCAGGCTCGGACAAACGCTTGAGTAGTCCATCTGCAAACCGGGCTCGGCTCAAAAACCAGGACTCGTATTCACGATTGATCGGGCGCACTGCCGATGACCAAAGAATGACTACCAAAAAATTTAAAATAAAATGACGTGCCTCAACTGTTTTCCAGGCGCCATCAGACAGATCATCGCTGGTTAGAGTGTCCAAATCATCGTTATTTGGGGTGGCGAGGCTGGGGCTAACTAAACCCAGATCCTGTTTAACTTGAGTGATGAGCATAGTGAGAAATAGGTACGGGTGATGAGTTCAAATGACGCAATTTGAGTGCTGGCATTGAAAGGAAGTTGCCGAGTTTAATAGCTTTTTTAGGTGCCGAACTTTATACCAAAAAATTAGTTCGTGGGGTTATACCTGAAGCCTACCTTTGAACCCTCACAAATGCTGACTGTGTCCACCTCAGATAGACTATTTGGCGTGCATTTACCGAAGAAACTACCCGAAAGTGACTAGTCTCCGCGGCCAAGCGTGCATGATCAGGATCCGAGTCAAGTAGATGAGTAAACTGTCGGCAGGTCATAACGCATATTGACTAAAACAGGCACCATCGCTCCGGACACTCTCGATGCTTTCGAATAAACCGTCTTTTTTTAATGCCCTGAGCCCACCTTCGGACTCTAGCCTGCAAGACTTGTCGCAAGGGTTGCTGGCGCCGGGGGCTCATTGTTCGCCTAAGTATTTCTATAATGCGCTCGGGTCAACGTTGTTTGACGCGATCACGCACTTGCCTGAATACTATTTGACACGAACCGAGGCGGCTATTTTTGGTGACCATGCTGAGGCGATTCATGGGCAGATTTCCGCGCAGGCAACTTGGCTTGACTTGGGGGCGGGAAGTTGCGAAAAAGCGGCGCGCTTGTTCGAGCGAACCCCTCCGGGTTTGTATGTCGCCGTGGATATTTCGCTGACTTATCTCACTGACACATTGGAACGGTTGCAACGTGAGCATCCTCAGGTGCCTATGATGGGCGTGGGAATGGATTTTTCAAGCGCCTTAACGTTTCCACCGTCGTTGCATGCGCAGCTGTTAGCGAGACCTGTCTTTGCGTTTTATCCCGGTTCGAGTTTGGGCAATTTTGATCCTGTACAGGCCTTAGGTTTTTTGCAACGCGTCGCAACGGTATGCAACGCCGCAAAACCAGGTTCAGGTTTGCTGATAGGTATTGATCTTGTTAAAGACACTGCCGTCTTGGAACGTGCGTATGCAGACGATCTAGGCGTGACGGCGGCTTTCAATCTAAATGTGCTCAGGCACATGAACACCTTGCTTGGTGCAGATTTTGATGTACGTGACTGGCAGCACCTTGCACGGTTTAGCGTAAAAGAATCTCGTATTGAAATGCACTTGCAGGCGCGTCGCGAAGTGACAGTGTCCTGGTCTGGCCATCAGCGGGTTTTTCAAAAAAACGAAACGATTCACACTGAGAATTCGTACAAGTGGACAGTTGAAAAGTTTTCGAAACTTTTACGGTCGGCCGGCTTTGCGCAAACCCAGCACTGGACCGATCAACAACAGCAGTACGCTGTATTTTGGGCGAGCTAGATATCGTTGGCTAAAGCACGCAGGTTCTGAGGCCTGAATAGATGTCGCAGCGCTCGGGTGTAAAAAAATTGCGGTACTGCACGTGGCGTAAAGCGTGGTGGGTGACACGGGCCGCACCGCGCATCACTTTGCGTGTTCCAAACCACGGCGCCGAGTACTCCGCATAGGGATGCACGATGAAACCCTCGAAGGGTTCAAACGTATCTTGTGTCCATTCCCAGACTTCACCCCAGTTAAAGTTTGCGAGAGTGCGAGCTGCACAATCCCACTCGGCTTCGGTTGGGAGGCGACATTGCGCCCAAGTGCAATACGCCTGCGCGTCGTCCCAAGAGACGTGGACAGCTGCCGCTTCCATAGCCATGGGTACCCAAGTACCAAAAGTTTGAATCTCGAAGCTTGACCCTATACGACGAACGTAGCGAGGTAATCGATGGCCTGTCGCCGCGATAAATGTCATGTATTGCTCCCAAGACACAGGATCGAGGTTGATTTCAAATGCCTGAAGCGCGACGCTGCGAGCAACGAGTTCATTATCAAAACAAAATTGGTCGGATGCCGAGCCGAGTGTCCAGTCCTGTGAGGGTAGTTTCGCTGTCTTGCCTTGCGATATCGTTCTGTGTGTGGGGGCGCTATATACCCATGCTGCCTCAAAGGGAATAGAAAGTGCTTGCGCCATATATACGCCTGCCTCGAGATGCATCGCCTCGTGTTGTAAGACAAGCCAGTAGAAATAAAGCGCTGCGTCGTCGTCTGAGGTGCTATGCAATAGCGCGAGAGTCTGCTCTAGCGTTTGAGCCGCATAGGCTAGGCAGTCGTCGTTTGACGGATATCCTACATCCCAGCGTGTTTCGTGTCGTACTTTAGCGCTGTCATACCACTGGTCAGCAAGCGCAAGAACTGAGTTTTTTTTAGTAAGACCGCTTCGCATCGCTGCGCCTTCACTACGAGTTGGATTGCGCGCAATCCAGTATTCTTGAAACCAGGCAATATGGCCAAGTTCCCACAGAGGTGGATTAAATTCTGGGCTGTAGGGAATGTGCAGTTTCTGGGCGCGCTCATAAAAGCGAAATGAATCAAGGGTGTGCGCGCGAATCTCTTGTAGCGCGGTGTTCAGTTCTTTGGAGCTAGCCTCTCGCATCGTGTGTTGATAACTTTCCATGTTTACAGCTGCTCAAATCCGCAAGCCTAGAGTCATTATTGTAAGTCCGGCACTCGCAAGCGCCAACAACGGCAATTGGCAGACGGCGAAGCGTTATGCAAATATGCTTGCGATGACTTGCACAGTCCGCATTGTCAGTGAATGGGATGGTGCGCGAACGGATGACGTGTTGATTGCCTTACATGCTCGGCGCAGCTATTCATCCATAGCCGCTTGGCACGTACAGCGAGGTTCTGAGGGCCTGTGTGTGGTGCTCACCGGTACCGACCTCTATAGGGATATCAGGCAAGACCCTCAGGCACAGCAGTCCGTGGAGTGGGCCAAACGTTTGATCGTATTGCAACCAGCAGGGCTGGCCGAGCTGGCGACGCAGTTTCAAGATAAAACGCGGGTGTTATTTCAATCGACGACTACTCGCCAGACATTGATTAAAACGAACCGTCATGTGCGAGCGGTCATGGTGGGGCATTTAAGGTCCGAAAAATCCCCTCAGACTTTTTTCGAAGTCGCTGCTTTATTAGCCAAGCGCAGTGATATTGACCTGCGTCATATTGGTGGCGAGCAAGATCAGGCGTTGGCGCAACAAGCGCATGACACCGCCGCACAGTATCCAAACTATCAGTTTTTGGGTGAGCATCGTCACGAGCAAACTCGGCGCTATATCCAACGCTCGCATGTTCTTGTGCACCCCAGTGTGATGGAGGGTGGTGCCCACGTCATCATGGAAGCCATTTGTAGTGGCGTGCCCGTTTTAGCTTCACGCATCGCAGGCAATATCGGGATGTTGGGAGAAGACTATGCTGGATTTTTTGAGATCGGTAATTCGTGCGAGCTAGCGAGACTGCTGATCCGCTTTAGAGAGGACTCGTCGTTTGCTGCGCAACTACAAATGCAGTGCGCACAGCGTGCTTATTTATTTGAGGCCGCTCGCGAGCGCAGCGGATTGATTACAATCGTTCAAGACTTAACAATCAAGGAAGCATGATGCCTAACAACGAACCTCGCTTGACCTCGCTCTCGCATGGCGGTGGCTGTGGCTGCAAGATCGCGCCGGCGGTCTCATCTGAGATTTTAAAAGGCACCTTGCAGATGCCGATTCCCAAAGAGTTGATGGTGGGCATCGCAACCGCCGATGATGCGGCAGTTTATAAAATCAACGACGAGCAGGCATTGATTGCGACGACTGATTTTTTTATGCCAATTGTCGACGACCCATACGACTTCGGTCGTATTGCGGCAACCAATGCAATCAGCGACGTCTACGCGATGGGTGGAAAGCCGATCTTGGCCTTGGCGCTCGTGGGGATGCCTATCAACGTCTTGTCGACCGACACTATCGGTAAGATTCTTGCCGGGGGGGCTTCGGTGTGCAACACAGCGAGCATCCCGATTGCAGGAGGACACACAATTGATTCCGTCGAGCCGATCTATGGTCTGGTGGTCTTGGGTTTAATTCATCCTGACCGTGTCAAGCGCAATGATGGTGCGCGTGTTGGTGACGTGATGGTACTGGGCAAGCCTATTGGCGTCGGAATATTATCTGCCGCACTCAAAAAAGAAGCGCTTGATGCAGCAGGCTATGCATCGATGCTGACCAATGCAACCAAACTCAATACACCAGGCCCCGAGTTAGCCGAATTATCAGGCGTGCATGCGTTGACCGACGTCACGGGGTTTGGCTTGGCGGGTCATGCTCTAGAGATCGCCCGGGGTGCGAAGTTGACAGCGTACCTTAAATGGGCGGATGTTCCTCTGTTACCTGAGGTGTCCAAGTTGATCAAAAATGGCATGGTGACAGGTGCCTCAGGCCGTAACTGGGACGGCTACGGTAAAGAAATCACACTGAACTCGGGCTTGCCAGCGGAATGTCAAACGTTGTTGTCTGATCCGCAGACAAGCGGGGGCTTACTGGTGTGTTGCTCACCCGATACGGTGCCAGAGGTACTCGCTGTGTTTAAGCGTCATGGTTTTGATGACGCGGCTGTGGTGGGCCATATCGGTCAGGCACAAGCTACCCGTTTGATCGTTAGCTAGTGTTTAGTCGCGCTCGCTGGTTGCTCAGGTTGGCATGTTGTGCGTTGTTAGCCTTATCGTTTCCGACGCTGTCTCAGCCGTTGGTGGTTGGCTCTAAACGCTTCACTGAATCCTACATCTTGGGCGAGATTGTTAGCCAGGCAATCGCTGGTTCTGGTCAAGATCGGGTGAGATTGAAGTCTGGTTTAGGCAACACGGGGATTTTATTGTCTGCGTTGCTAAGCGGCGAAATAGATCTCTACCCCGAGTACACCGGAACGATAACGCGTGAGATCTTAAAAACAGAGCAGGCGCTGTCACTAGAACAAATGAACGAACGCTTGGCACCGCTTGGGCTTCAAGCCGGTGTGCTGTTGGGTTTTGATAATTCTTATGTGCTCGCGATGCGGCGTGAGCAGGCGCAAGAGCTTCAAATAAAAACGATTTCCGATTTGGCCAAGCATCCGCGACTCGTTCCAGGGTTGTCGCACGAGTTTATTGGGCGCAAAGATGGTTGGAAAGGTTTGTCAGAGGCCTATCAGTTAGGTGGGATGTCACCGCGAGGGCTTGATCACGGGCTCGCTTATGAGGCCATCGTTGCAAAGCAGATTGACGTGGTCGATGCCTATGGCACGGATTCGAAGTTAAAACGTTACGGCTTGACGGTGTTGCAAGATGATCGGCGGTTTTTCCCGACGTATGAAGCATTGCTCTTGTATCGCGCGGATGTGCCGACTAAGTTCCCAGAATCCTGGAAAATCATCCAAACCTTACAAAATAAAATTCCACAACAAACCATGCTTGATCTCAACACTCGTGTTGAGATTGAGGGGCAAACCTTCGCAATCGTCGCGCAGCAATTTTTATCGCAACTGAAAAGTGATCAACCTCAGGGCGGGTCTGGTGGTATGAGTGCGAGCGACGCTCAACGGGTGAGTTCCCTGCAGTCATTTTTCCGCACACTCTTTGCCCCTGATTTTTGGCGCTTGGGTGCACAACATATTTTCTTAGTGCTGCTCTCCTTGGTTCTGGCTCTTGTTGTTGGCCTCCCCTTAGGTATCGTCTGTTTTTATTGGCCACGCACCGGGCAAGTTGTTTTGTCTGTGATCGGCGTCATTCAAACAATCCCATCGCTGGCATTGCTAGCATTTTTGATTTCATTGTTCGGTCTCATCGGGACCGTGCCTGCGATCGTAGCGTTGTTCTTGTACGCGCTGTTACCCATCGTGCAAAGTACCCATGCAGGGTTTAGTGAAATCTCTTCCTCCATGCGACAGGCAGCTACGGCGCTTGGCCTAGGATTTCGACTCCGCCTCGTATTGATAGAGTTGCCGCTTGCGCGGACGATGATTTTGAGCGGTATTAAAGTCGCGGCCGTCACAAGCGTTGGTACAGCGACCATCGCCGCCTTCGTGGGGGCGGGTGGCTTTGGCGAGCGCATCGCACAGGGCCTGGCGCTAAACAACACGACGATGCTGCTTGCCGGTGCGATCCCCTCAGCGGCCCTCGCTCTGCTAATACAGGGTGGTTTTTTTATCTTTGAACGCAGGCTAGCTAACCGCAAGCGTTAAGCGCCCCGGGCGTTGTCATATCCGACGGCTAGTTCTGTATTAAGAGCAAGGTACCAACGGTAAACATCGAGAGTTGGTTAAAGAGGATATCTTGGCTTGCATTGAAGCGCTTTACAATAGAACCTGATTTCACAGCTTTATTGATGACGTCGCTCCAGAGGTCTCTGAGCGTGCGTACATGTGAGGCTCAGAATTGTCTAAATAACAGGGGAGTCATAACTAATGAGCACTTCAAAATCAAAACACAATAAAGTGATGATTACCTGCGCAGTCACAGGCGCCATACACACGCCGACGATGTCGCCTTATTTGCCTATCACGGCAGATCAAATCGCAGATGCTGCACTAGAGGCGCATGCGGCAGGCGCAGCGTTGGTGCACCTGCATGCACGAGATCCCATCAATGGACGTCCCGATCAGCGCCCTGAGGCTTTTACTCCTTTCTTGAAGCGCGTGAAAGACAACAGCGATGTGGTCATTAACATTACGACGGGTGGTGCCCCGACGATGAGTGTCGAAGAGCGTTTGCAACCTTGCGCATATTTCAAGCCTGAGGTGGCTTCGCTCAATATGGGTTCAATGAACTTTGGTTTGTTCCCGATGTTGGCGCGATACCCAACGTTTCAGTTCGACTGGGAAAAGCCTTACCTAGAAGAATCTGATGACAGAATATTCAAAAATACGTTTCGCGATATTGCAAATATTTTGACGACCTGCGGAGCCAATGGCACAAGATTTGAAATTGAGTGTTATGACATCGGGCATCTATATACGCTGCGGCACTTTGCAGATCGCGGTTTGGTGAAGCCACCCTTTTTCATTCAGTCGGTTTTCGGTATCTTGGGTGGTATCGGACCTCATCCGGAAGACGTGGCTCACATGAAGCGAACGGCAGATCGCCTGTTCGGTAGCGATTATTACTGGAGTGTCTTGGGTGCGGGAAGAAATCAGTTGCCTATCGCGGCGCAATCCGTAGCACTTGGTGGAAACGTACGTGTCGGTCTTGAAGATTCGCTCTGGATTGCTCCGGGTAAATTGGCTGAGAGCAATGCCATGCACGTGCGAGCCGTTCGTCAAGTCATTGAAGGCCTGGGGTTAAGCGTCGCCTCGTCCGACGAGGCGCGGGAAATGTTGAAGCTGAAGGGGGCTGATAACGTCAATTTCTAGATACAAAGGCGTGCATGTTGATTATTTTGTAATCCAATTTTCTTGAGAGTGTTTTGATGCGCAACACTGTATGCTATCGGAAACTCCCTGAAGGATTCGATGGAGATCGATTTCAATGAACTGCCGTCCTGACTGCGGTGCTTGTTGTGTAGCGCCCTCCATTACGAGCCCCATTCCAGGCATGCCTCGCGGTAAGCCGGCAGGCGTTCCTTGCGTGCAGCTCTTGGCTGACTTTCGATGTGCGTTGTTTGGTCAGCCCGAACGGCCACATTTTTGTGGTGGATTGCAACCCTCACTGGAAATGTGCGGCACGCAGAGAACCCATGCCATCTCGTGGTTGACTGATTTAGAGCAAAAGACTCGATACAACTAGTTACAAAATTCTTGTGGCAGGACCTGTATTTTTGGCGCTTTTGTGCTTGTTTTCATCATTGCGTTTACTTAAAATTTGCGCATGGAAAAACGCATCACCGTGCTCGAAGTTTTAGTTCAGCAACACACCAAATCAATCGATCGTCTTGATCGTTCAATTACTGATCTGCGATCCGATATGGATCGCAGGTTCTCTGAAGTTAATCGCACACAACAGGATTTTCGTGCTGACGTTGACCGCAAATTCGTGTGGGTAATTGGCATGCAGTTTACGAGCTTGATTGCTGTTCTCGGTGCGATCGCAAAGCTTGCAAACCTGTTCTAGTCTCGCAAGACAAAAAATAGCTCCCGAAGGAGCTATTTTTAATCGAGCAGCGTTTGATTTTTACATCACACGACTGCGGTATTCGCCGGTGCGCGTATCGATTTCAATTTTGTCACCGATAGCGCAAAAAAGTGGCACGGGCAGCTCATGTCCTGTATTGATCCTGGCGGGTTTCATCACCTTGCCTGAAGTGTCACCGCGCACGGCTGGCTCTGTGTAGATGATTTCACGAACAACCATCGTAGGAAGCTCAACAGAAATCGCACGGCCATCATAGAACACGGCCTCGACAGGCATGCCTTCTTCGAGGTAGTTCAGTGCGTCGCCCATACTGTCTGCCTCGATTTCGTACTGATTGAAGTCGGCATCCATAAACACATACATGGGATCGGCAAAGTATGAGTAGGTGCACTCCTTGCGATCAAGCACAACGACGTCGTACTTTTCGTCTGCTTTGGAAACGGTTTCGCTGCCAGAGCCAGTCAGGAGGTTTTTAAATTTGAGTTTAACGACCGAGGCGTTGCGGCCCGATTTGCTGTATTCGGCGCGCTGCACGACGACGGCATCTTTGCCAACCATCACGACGTTGCCTACGCGCAGCTCTTGTGCGGTTTTCATGCTTAAAACTCCGGTAACTTTGGGTCTCCGGGACTCAATTGCCGGAGCGGTTTTGTAAAAAAGCCCTCTATTTTAGCCTGTTCGGGGCTGAACTGCTGTAGATCGACGCTAAAGCCCGTATTTAAGTCGACAAAAGAGGTCTAGCGAATACGCTAAGTCGGGGTTTTGGGCAAGATCTGTCGCAATGTGCCTTGCTTCTTGCGCCCAAGTACTCAAGGTAGCTGGCTCCAATAAGCTTACCCATGTGCATGTATCCGATCTCGCGGTGTCTTCACTGTTCCAGCGTCGGATGCCGAGCTTGACGGAGTCTGCCAGTGTTGTGCGGGCCAGCCAGGCATCGAGTTTGATCAAGTGGGTATCTTCGGTTTGTGGATATATGTGCCAGATACAAGGCTTTGCAGCCCACAGCCCTCTGACAAATGAGTCCTCACCGCGCACGATGTTGAGATCAGCTGTCCAAAGCGTTTGGTCGTATTCTGGCTGGGACGTGAACGGTATCCGTGCCACATGAAGATTGCCGTGTTGGCCACTGGGGATGCTGCTGGCGACGCCTTGCGGAATGAGCATTAGGGTAGGGGTCTTGTTGTCTACCAATTGCTTAAAGCACGCCTGCAGCGGTGCTTGCGGGTAACAGAAGACGGAGATCAGTCGACCTGATTGCCATGCTTGCATACCCTCAGACGAGACCCCGAGGGACTTGATCCAGTGGATCTGCCTGTCAGGATCCGCTTGCCAGGCATCGCGTGCGGCTAGCAGTCCAGACTCTTTAATTAAGCCTCCCGTTTTTGCGGTGAAGCCAGGAAAAAAGAAATTTGCATGCAAGCCGTCTGAGCGCAGGGAGGGGAGCGCGTGGCAACCTTCTACCCACGCTTCTGCACTCAGATATTCAAGATTAATCCACAACGTCTTATCGGGCAGCATTCGTGCCTGAAAGCCTGGAGGGAGTGCACAAGAAAAACTGGCAATCACTATTGGATGCGGTGTGAGATCAATGACGGGGTGAGACCAGTGCACGATCTCAATGTCGTCAACCATTTGTATGCTGCGTGAGAGGTCCACGTTAGCATTCAGTTTTTTAAAGCTTTCGAGTGTATCGACCCAAAGCCTAATGGACCAGCCGCACTCACGTTTTAGCTGACGTGCTAGCCGCCAGGTGACGCCAATATCACCGTAGTTATCGACGACGCGGCAAAAAATATCCGCGCGCATCGCTAGTGAAAGTGCGCAGGCGCTGTTTCGGCGTCTTCGGGCAGCTCGGCGTGGACCATTTCACCGGAGGGGTTTGGGAAGTGCGGTGCGCCACAGTCTTCACAAAAATCAGGCGGTAGCGTGCCAGGCAGACGGCGAATGTCCGTGACACCGCACTCTTTGAGTAAGGCCGCAATCTCATCGACCGTATCAATCGGTGTCGGTTCGTTATCGAGCAGAGGCTGATCCTCTTCTTTGCCGTACAAGGGCCAAAGACAGCCGTAGACTACCTCGTTCTGATTCTTTTGTGTGAAGCCGATACGGTATTCATCGATGCGCAGCTCGCCGCAGCCAGCAACGACTGCGCGCAGTTGGCTAGGTTCGATATTGAGTGCTGAGCCAAGCCACGAGACGGCTGCTTTGACTGAGAGAGGGCGCACGCGTCGGTCGGCTTCGCGATTGCTGACGTAATACGCGTCTGGGACGAGTATTTCAAAACCACAGCCGGCCAGGAGTTCCGCAAAAAGCGGTTGTGTGGCATTGCCCCAGTTTTCAAGGCATTTGACGCGACCCTCACCAAGCTCGCCCGGATCCTCCTGCCAACGAAACAGAGGTTGCCCCTCTGGGATCGCGACGGCTGCTACCAAATAACGTGTATCCGCAAGCATGTTGAAGGCGTCGGGTTCGGTATTTAGCTTGGGAAGCGCGCCGGGTAGACCAAGCGCTTGAGCGCCGAGTTTGAGTAACCATTCCCATGTTTCACAAAAGCTACGAGGCATTTGATCGAGGCTTGCGAGCCTGGGCATGATTGCGAGACGAGTGTTTGCTGCAAGGACATGGTCCTGTAAATGACTTTGGATGTCGGTGATGGTGCCGATGGGTATATCGCAAGCCGGGATGCTGTAACGCGTCCAGGCGACGATCGGCGCGACGATCAGCAGCACATCATAGCGTGCACCGTCTTTCTCAATGACACAAGACTCGGAGAGTGTTTCAGCCTGCTCGATTAAGACTTCATACCCACCAAGATTGGTTTTCGAGAGATGATCGAGTGCGGAGTCGATGACAGGATCGTTACCTGCCCGCATCAGCTTGTTCAGGATCGCGCCAAGTTCGCTTTCCCAGTATTGATCCTCTACGCGGCTACCGGAGTTGTGTAAGGCTAGGGCAAGCGAAACCAAGCGGGTCGCATCGCGATTCAGTCGGGTAGAGGAGGTTGTTGAGCGGGCGCGAGCCATATCGGGAAAGAACAATCAGAAAGAACGCTAGTGTAACGAACAATGGCGCTTCACTGCGATCAAGCTGCTTTGTACCGAGCAGAAAAAAAACACCCGTCAGGCGCACGAGGCACAAGACGGGTGTGGTGGTGCCACCTCGGGCAGTGATTACACTGCGTCGGCGATGTCCTTGTAGTCAGGGATTTGATCAAAGTTGAGATACTTATAGATCTCTTTGCTGCTTTCTTTGATCACGCCCATGTCAGCCATGTATTCTTGCTTAGTCGGGATGCGACCAAGTTTCGAGCAGATGGCGGCCAGCTCAGCCGAGCCAAGGTACACATTGGTGTTCTTGCCCAGACGATTTGGGAAGTTACGTGTGCTGGTTGACATGACAGTTGCGCCTTCACGCACTTGTGCTTGGTTACCCATGCACAACGAGCATCCCGGCATTTCAGTGCGAGCACCCGCCACGCCAAACACGCCGTAGTGGCCTTCTTCAGTCAGTTGTGCGGCATCCATCTTGGTAGGTGGGGCAATCCACAACTTAACCGGCATATCGCGTTTGCCTTCGAGCAACTTGGAAGCGGCGCGGAAATGGCCGATGTTGGTCATGCAACTGCCGATGAATACTTCGTCAATCTTGGCGCCAGCGACGTCGGACAAGAATTTCACGTCGTCAGGATCGTTCGGGCAAGCAACGATTGGCTCATGAATATCAGCGAGATCGATCTCGATCACAGCAGCATATTCAGCGTCAGCGTCAGGCTGAAGCAGTTGGGGGTTTGCCAGCCATGCTTCCATTGCCTCGATACGACGACGGATGCTGCGCTCGTCGTCGTAGCCGTTTGCAATCATCCACTTGAGCATCACGATGTTGCTGTTGATGTATTCGATGACGGGTTCTTTGTTCAAACGAACCGTGCATCCCGCTGCGGAGCGCTCAGCCGATGCGTCTGACAACTCAAAAGCCTGTTCGGCTTTGAGATCTGGCAGACCTTCGATTTCCAAGATGCGACCGGAGAAGATGTTCTTCTTGTTTTGCTTTTCGACAGTGAGTAAGCCCGCTTTGATGGCATACAAAGGAATGGCGCTGACCAAGTCTCGCAGTGTGACGCCAGGCTGCATTTTGCCTTTGAAACGTACCAAGACAGACTCTGGCATGTCCAGAGGCATCACGCCAGTCGCGGCTGCAAAGGCCACGAGGCCTGAGCCTGCGGGAAAGCTGATACCAATTGGGAAACGTGTGTGCGAATCACCGCCTGTGCCAACTGTGTCAGGCAAGAGCATGCGGTTGAGCCAAGAGTGAATCACGCCGTCTCCGGGACGCAGCGAAATACCGCCACGGTTGCTCATAAACTGAGGCAGGGTGTGCTGCGTTTTGACGTCGACGGGTTTGGGATAGGCGGCGGTGTGACAGAACGACTGCATCACCAGATCTGCAGAGAAGCCCAAGCAAGCGAGATCTTTGAGTTCGTCGCGGGTCATTGGGCCGGTTGTATCTTGACTGCCAACCGACGTCATCAACGGTTCGCAGTATGCGCCTGGGCGAACGCCTTGACCTTCTGCAAGTCCACAGGCACGTCCAACCATCTTCTGTGCAAGGGTGAAGCCTTTCTTGCTTTCAGGGGGCTTGGTCGGCAAGCGAAAGAGCGTGGAGGCAGGTAAACCAAGCGCCTCGCGTGCCTTGCCAGTCAGGCCACGGCCGACGATCAGCGGAATACGACCACCCGCACGAACCTCGTCGAACAGCACATCCGACTTGACTTCAAACTTGGAGATGACTTTGCCATCTTTCAGCGCTTGGCCTTCGTAGGGACGCAGTTCAACCACGTCGCCCATATTCATGCTCGAGACATCCAGTTCGATTGGCAGAGCACCTGCGTCTTCCATCGTGTTGTAGAAGATCGGTGCAATCTTATTACCTAAACAAACTCCACCAAAGCGCTTGTTTGGAACGAAAGGAATGTCTTCGCCGGTAAACCAAAGCACAGAGTTTGTGGCTGATTTGCGTGACGAACCCGTACCCACAACGTCTCCAACGTAGGCGACGAGGTGGCCCTTTTTCTTTAAATCGTTGATGAACTTGATGGGTCCGATCTTGCCAGGTTCTTGAGGCTCAATCCCAGGACGCGGGTTTTTGAGCATCGCCAATGCGTGCAGAGGAATATCTGGACGGCTCCAGGCATCAGGAGCAGGCGAGAGATCGTCGGTGTTTGTTTCGCCGGTCACTTTGAGAATAGTGATGGTCAAGCTTTTTGGAACTTCTGGACGGCTGGTAAACCATTCCGCATCAGCCCAGCTTTGCATCACAGCTTTCGCGTTTGCATTGCCTTTAGCTGCTTTTTCTTTGACGTCATGAAACGCATCAAACATTAGCAATGTTTTCTTGAGGCCTTCTGCTGCGATCTTGCCCACTTCGGCGTCGTCGAGCAGTTCGACCATTGGGCCGATGTTGTAGCCGCCAAGCATCGTGCCCAATAACTCCGTCGCCTTTGCGCGGGAAATGAGCGAACACTTTTCTTTTCCACTCGCCACGGCAGCAAGGTAGGCCGCTTTGACTTTAGCCGCCTCGTCCACGCCCGCAGGCACACGGTGTGTGATGAGTTCAACCAAAGCTTCGCCTTGCCCTGCTGGGGGCGATTGCAGCAATGCAATCAAGTCTGCCGTTTGTTGTGGCGATAAAGGAAGGGGAGGAATGCCGAGGGCTGCGCGTTCGGCAACATGTTGGCGATAGGCTTCGAGCATGGGAGCGCCTTTGAAGTGAGGAAAATTGGTGAACAGAATTGTAGTGTGAAGTGGATCGACGAGCAAGTGTCTTATATCTTATATAAGACTTAAATTAAAGCAAATCTTGGTTTATGCAGATTGAGAGCCGCTTTAGGCCACTAAGCTTGCATATTCCGGATGGCGTTGAATGTAAACGGCGGCATAACTGCAGCGCGGTACGACTCGCCATCCCTGCTGTTTAGCGTGTTCTAGCGCAACGCGCGTAAGTTCGCCTGCGGGACCACGTCCACCCAAGGCCTCGGGGACGCCGGTGTGCGTGATCGTCATCGTGCCATTGGTTAACGCATAGTCGAGTACACAGCGATGGCCTTCGATCAGCAGAAAAAAACGGCTTGCCGCAACGTCGTGCGCAATGTCATGCATTATCTAGAGCCCAAGATCAGTGTTCCCCAAAGCGTCACCATCGAGAGGAGTCCGATGATACAGCCGCCCCAAAGTCCAACAATGGGCCACCGTACGCTCATTGAAATTTCTTTGGGATCGACGT
>CAJBTJ010000022.1 GCA_903958565.1 uncultured beta proteobacterium | reverse complement strand
TGGATACTTTGATGTCGACATCATCAATGAAGAACTTCTCAGCCTGCCGCGCTTGTAATAACAACCCAATCGTTTCAAGCAGCGTGCTCTTTCCACACCCGCTCGGCCCGACCACGGCAAGGATCTCTCCTGACCCGAGCACTAACTCAGGCACTTCGATGTGGAACGCCTGGCCAGCTCGCCCGCGTTCGAGTGCCAGATTCGTGATCGACAACGCAGGTCGTGACACTTAGGGCAGCGCCTCGAGCGGAACAGGATAGACGAACTCACTTGGGTCACTGCCTTTTGCCAAGGAAACCCATGAGTCTGGGTCAGCATTGAAGGCTTGATACTGCTTGAGCTTCGTGTTCAGGCGCATCATAAACTGGGTCTGCGCCGCGACCGACATGCTCTTCCAAAGCTCCTCGTCCAACCCAAGCACGTCACTCTTGTACGGTAGGCCTTCAAGGTATTCGTCTAGCAGTCCCATTTGGCCAAGCTTTTGGGCATTCGGTCCGCTTAGATTGTTAGGATCTCGTCCCATCGTCGCCGCGATCGAACGCAACTGCGCAAACATATCCGCAGGCGATACAAGGGAAGCATTCGCGGCATCAACGATCTTTCGAACAATGCTGCTCAAGTCACTTAATTGCGCTTTCGTCAGAAGCACCCGCACCTCGGTCGTTGGTACGTTTTGCTTGAGCAGATCACGATCACTAATCCATGCCTGAAAAAATGGCGGCGCTTTCGCATTGGTTGCGCCACCTAAGTACGCCAACTGCATCGCTCGACCGATCAAAACTGCGTCTTGGGCAATCGCCGCAGAGGGGCTTGAGGGCACAGGCGCTGGCGCAGCGGTGGCGGGCGTAGGGTTGCTAGCCGTCAATGCACTGCCTGGAACAATCTCCCCGGTGGATGCTTGTTTAATCTGCGTGACGAGAGATTGCCCCAAGGCCTCGACTGTTTCACCAAACACATTTACGCGACCCGCGTCGACGGGGTAATACAACGCGCGATTCGTAATCGCGCTGAAGGCGAGTGTTTCATACTGTGCTTGCGCCGACTGGTGATTCTGTTTTCCTTCAGGCGTCTTCACATGCAACACATACAGCGCGACGCCTTTTTCCTTGGCCATGGTGCGCAGAGCCTGTGCATCGAGCCCGGTCGATGAAAGCGGATCACCCCCATCGATTGCACCGGCGTCCGTAATCAGTACGATGTAGCGCGCGCCAAACTCGTTCCAATTGACTTTATCCAGCGCCTCTTTTATGCCGGCGTAGGGATCTTCATCAAACTTTGGCGTTGAAAATTTTGTGGCCTTGAGATCTTTGATTTTCGCTAAAAAATCTGCCCCGTCTTTGACTTTTGCAGGATCGACATACAAGCGCGTCGTATATTCAAGCTGCGGGACAGCCTTCATATTTGATCGATAGGCGATGAGACCAAACTTGACCTTATCCCCAAGTTTTTCCTTCTCCATGCGTGCATAGATCGTTTGTACAGCCTGCCGTGTACGCTCAATATATGGGTCCATCGATAGCGTGGAATCAATGACAAACATGACCCCAGCGCTAAATGCTTTGATGGAGCTTTGCACAGCCTGCGGACTGACCGCAGGATTGCTCCCGGGTTCCTGGCGACTCACCGAAGCAACCTCTAATAAGCGAACATTAAAACCCGAGTTGCTCATTACTTCTTCGGCCTGAAGAATCGGCAGGAGATAAAAGTTTTTCTTGAAGTCGACAAACAACTCAGGCTCGCGCGCCACCACACGCAAATCGCGACCGGTGTTTTTCATATTGTCTTGAATTGGGGAATAGGCCGTTGCAGGATTTGCGGCGTCCAACACACTTTCGATCGTTTTACGTTCTTTAAAAAAAAGTGAGAGGTCTCGTCCCGCTGGATTGGTGAACGCCAGAGACATCTGCATCTTCCAAGGTACGGTACATTTCGCGTCGAGCCAGCCGATCTTCTTTCCAACGGTATCCAACCCAACTTGTACCCAATCGTTGCCACTCATATTTTGACGGGCATACACGTAGTAGCGACTAAAGGCCTCTTGCGCGGCACCGGTCCCATCGCCAGGTTTGGCAAAGAGCTTGCAAGAGGGGGTGGTCAACACGCGTTGATAAAGGGTCTTTTTTCCGTCCTGCAGAAGCGGACGATTATCGGTCTGAGCAAAAGCACTCGTGGCCGCAAGGCAGGTGTAAAAAGTGCAGAGCAATCGGCGAAAAAAAGTCATAGGTTTCTTAATTCTTCAGCGCTTGGACGCGCGCTTTTGCGTCGGCATTGTCTGCCTGGCTTGAAAGTACAAGTTCATACCAATAAATCGCAGTCGCCTTATCTGGGCTAGCGATGCAACCTGCTTGATGAAACTGAGGATCAAACTCTCGTGCATAGGCCAGGGCGACAGCGATATCACCTGCCTGGCTCTTGAATGCATAAAGTCGTTGAACGAGATCGCAGCGTTTGGCTAGCTTTGCCGCCGCAATGACCTCTAGCACCTTCTCCCCTTCGGGATTCGTCTTGAGACACTCTTGCAAAAATACAAGATCATCTTTTGCGGTGGATAGCGCTGCTGTGCTACACGGGGCCGGTGCCGCGGCGACCGGGGGACTCGCTACAGGGCTTGCAGACTGTTGCGCGGACGGAGGCGTGGTCGCCGCGGTAGGCTGTAGCGCCTTCCAAATAAAGAACGCCGCTACGACGCCCACGACAAGAGCAATCAATAAAAGCCAAATGAGATTATTTGATTTTTTCGGTGGTGTCACAGGTGGTTCCTGTTCCAGCCCCACCTGCACAACTTGCTCAGGCTCGGCTGGGCTCGGTTCAGCAACCGGTGCCACCCTACCCGATACGCGTGCCACGGGGTCATTTGAACTGCCTGCGGCGTGTGATGAAAGTACACCGTCACGGATACGCAGGACACCTCGTGCAGCGGTCTCCAGACAACGGACCTCAAGGAGGTAGGTCATCTGACTGTTTTTAATCAAGGGGTCAATGATGCCGGGCCCGAGTGCTAATACAAGCTCCTCGCCTGAGCTCAGCGCTCGATCTACTTGGTGCCATGTTTGAGATGGAGACCAGTTCGCATCTAACGCCAAAAAACGACTGTCCTGATTACGTTGAATCAAGATTTCAATTTGTCCGAAAGGATCGAACGCGTCGACTTCGATTCCCCGTAACACAAGCAGACCATGTCCTGGTCGTCCCTCAGGGGCGCTAATAATCTCTGGACGAATACTCTTCATGCTGCAGCAACCCGAGCTGAGTTGAGCTTAGCGATCAGTGCACCCAGCTCAGCATTTTGATCGGGACGAATTTCTCTGCCCGCATCGTGACCTGCATTTTCGACAATCAATTGCGCAAGCCCAACCAACCAATCCCCCATGTAAGCCCTTGTATGCTCAACGGGTTCATTGGTGATGTGAGGCAAAGCGCCGGCCTCGACGCGTTTGGGTTGCTCAAACAAACGATGCCCCTTATTCACTCGACTCTCTGGACGATCTGCAAGCGGAAGATTGACATAACCGAGCCAAGCGATGTAATCAGAAAAAACAGTCTTCGCAGCCAATACCTGTCGGTCCGCTAGCTTCTCCCGTTTCGTGCCTACCTGCTCGGTACGCGTGACCACTTGGAAAAGCGCATCCTGAAGATCCAGTCTGGTCGCACCGGTAATCAGCTCATCACAGAGCATTTCTGCCATCTCTTTCGGTAAACCCAAGTACGTCAACAAATTCGCTTGGCTAGACACACTGCGCATGTGATTAATCCATTCTCGCAGAACGGCTTGGGCATAGCGTGCATCACTACCGATCGGCTTGAGCTTTTTATCTGTCGCCGTAGAAGTTGGTTTATCGCCAAACAAATCAAGATCGTCGGCGAGCCCGAACGGATCGTCACCAAGATTCAACGCGGCCGGGCTCGTGTCAGTCGGACTGACGCGGGCTTGATCTGTCGATACATCAGCGCCCATGTAGAGACCCTGCAACAGGCCCTCTGGCAATTGCAATTGCTCTTGAATCTCAGCTAGCAGGCGGATGCGTGGTGTCAGCGCTGAAACGACAGTCTGCGCAATTTTGCGCTTTGCCTGCACTTCACCCATGCCGTCTTGTGCAAACCAGCGAGAAAGACGGTTCTCCACCAAGTCATGCAGCACCTCTTCCATCTGCTCACCGATACGATCGAGCTTCGCCTGTCGGGTGCTTACTTTTGCGAGGTATTGACTCAATCGATCAATGCCGCCGTCGTTGAGCTGCATCATCGCTGTCCAAGCCTCTCTTGGATTGGCAACATGGCTTTGAATCAGTTCCGCTTTGTTAAATGTCTGCTCCATCAAACTGATTTGGGATGACTGCCCGGACGACACCGCAATTTCCTGCCCATGATCAAGCTCTAAAAACGCAACCGGCATCCGAGGCTTGCGGACTAAGAAGGAATTGTCAAAGGCTTTGCCACCGGACCAATCCTGCATCCATTCAAAACCGCCAAAACGCTCAAGCATCGTCATCTTGACTAAGTTGTTCCAGACGGTGTGCAACATGTCTTCATCTTTGCCGAGCGAGTCGGCAATCTTGATGTCAAACATGGTGACCGCCCAGAGTAGCCCTGGCGCCCTTCTTGCACGCTCCGTCGACGTAGAACCTTGTGTCTTCCTGATCCATTCGGTAAGAACGGGACCCACATCCGTCACATCAGATTGTTTGTGTGATGCAGTGCAAACAACTAAAACATTCATCTCTTGGGTGTCTGTGTAGCGCTCAAACAGATATGCAACTTTGCCGCGAAGCAATAATTGCGCCACCGGGTTACCTGGGTGTTCTTTGCTTTGTACCGCGCTGATGTCTGTCAGCGAATCGAGACCGAGACGTCCCCGATAGCCAGGGAAATCTAACAGATCGACCTCTTCAAAGACCTTTTGATGAGGGGTGTTGATTAAGGGGAAGATCAGCTCTGCGGTCAGTGCGGCGAGTTGGGCAATTGGTAAGCTCTGCTTTGCAGCCGCAGTGCCATTCAAAACAGGCAACACCTCGATCTGAAGGTCTTGGGCACGACCAAGGCGCTCAAGCATATCGACGTTCATAATGCTATCGGCCTGCGACAGCGAGCCATTGGGTCCTGTCGGTCGTACGAGCGCATCAATGGGTGCATAGGCCCTTGTGGGGTGGCCAAGCGTAGCGAGTGTCCGTGAC
>CAJBTJ010000021.1 GCA_903958565.1 uncultured beta proteobacterium | reverse complement strand
TGTCTTATATGAACGCCTCCCGGTTTGGCAAGAAATATTTGATATCGACAGTAAAGGTGGTTGCAGTCTTATATCCGGTCTGTTTGTGCAGACGCGAAGCCTGCTGACCCTGATGGAATTCGCCGAGAAAGCCCTCGTCTCCTGAACGTCCTTTATAGGACCAGACAAATATACAGGTTTACTCTCTCGCGGTCCGACCTGTTCCGCCATCTATCTCATATCTACCTGCGCAACCTATTAGCTATTCAATTCCTTTGTTGTAGTTAAACCGCTACGCGATACTTGTCACGTAGTTCTTTTGGTATTCCCGATCATGCGCCATCAAGGCCCAGATCGTTCGTGCCATCTTGTTAGCTAGCGCTACTACCACCGCATTAAACGGGCGACGCGCCAGCAACTGTTCTATCCAGGGGTCTCGTTGCTTTTGGAAGTTAATCCGCGCACGTGCCCCATGAATCAGTAAGGTTCTTAGATAAACATTACCCCGTTTACTGATTCCTTGCAGACGAACCCGCCCGCCCGTGCCACTTTGTTTGGGTACCAGACCCAGAAACGCAGCGAACTCTCGCCCGTTCTTAAACGCACCGGCATCACCCATCGTGGCAATAGCAGCAGTCGCCGTGAGTATCCCCACCCCGGGTATTTCCATGATTTTCGTTGCCGAACGCTCTTCTTTTTTCCAGAGCGTGAGTTTTTTCTCAATATCGGCAATGTCATCGCTAAGTTTTTGGATACGCACCATTTGTTGACGCAGCGCGTCAACCGTCATGGCGGGTAATGTTTCCTCAAGCTCGCCGAGCGCGTCTAACGCGGCAGGCATACCCTTAGCTCGACCGACCGGTAGCACGACACCGAACTCATAGAGCAAGCCACGTAGCTGATTAGTCTGCATGGTGCGAAACTTAACCATCTGCTCTCGCAAGCGATGCAGCGTCAATACGCTTTGTTGAGACTCGGTCTTGACTGCCACAAACTTCATCTCAGGACGCTGTGAAGCTTCCCAGATCGCCCGTGCATCGGCAGCATCGGTCTTGTTGGTCTTCACAAACGGTCGCACAAATTGCGCAGCAACCAATCTGACCTCGTGCCCCAGCCCTGAGAGCTTGCGCGCCCAGTAATGCGCACTCCCACAGGCCTCCATCGCGATCACGCTGCGCTCGCAGTTGGCAAAAAACTCTGCCATCTGTTCGCGCTTGAGCTGCTTGCGATGAACCTCACCTGTTGTCATATCTACCCAATGCAATTGAAAAAATTTCTTTGCAATATCTAGACCAATTGTCGTAATCTTCATATCGAGCCCTCATTACCGTTTGTGGTTAATTTCAGAAACTCCACTTTGGCACTTAGATGCCGTTAGGTAAAGCGAGGGCTCTCTGCTTTTCTGGCACCCTCACTCCCCAGGGGGGAGGGAGGCGTTCATAACATCTCCTTTGAATAATTAGATTTTTTAAACTTAACGAGTGCTCTGTTTTAAAACCACTTCATTAAACTGATTTCATCCAGTGTATCGTGCGCCCCATGTGATCAATCGCGACCGTCACAGGCATGTCACGCACGACGAATTCATAAATCGCTTCCATCCCAAGATCTTCGAAAGCCAGAACCGTTGCGGATTCGATCGCTTTAGACACCAAATACGCTGCCCCTCCCACAGCGACCAAATATGCAACGCCTGCCTTCTTAATCGCTTCGATTGCCACAGGACCACGTTCAGCTTTGCCAACAGAAACTAACAGCCCCGTTTGCTCCAGTAAGGCAGGCATGAACTTATCCATTCTTGCAGAGGTCGTCGGACCTGCTGGCCCAACCGCCTCACCCTCGATGGGGTCAACCGGTCCTACGTAATAAATCGCACGGTTTTTTAAATCGACCGGCAACGTCTCGCCACGCTCCAACATATCTACCAAGCGCTTATGTGCCGCATCTCGTCCCGTCAACAGGCGACCAGACAACAACAGCAATTCTCCCGCCTTCCACGTGCGTACTTCCTCAAGCGACAGCGTGTCGAGATTGACGCGGCGCCCCTCTGAGGATGGCATTGCTTGGGGCACACCCTCCCAAACCGCCGCATCGGGTGCAACCAGTTTGGCCGGCCCCGAACCATCAAGCGTAAAGGATACAAAACGTGTCGCTGCACAATTTGGCATCAACGCAACGGGTAACAAGGCCGCGTGAGAGGGTGCTTGGACGATCTTGACGTCTAAGATAGTCGTGTCACCACCCAAGCCTTGCGCACCAATTCCCAGTGCATTCACGCGATCAAAAATTTCTACGCGTAAGCGCTCGGCTTCGTCTAAATCATTGCGGTTACGCAGATTCTGAATATCGATTGGGGCGAACAACGAACGCTTTGCCATCACCATTGCTTGTTCAGGCGAACCGCCAATGCCCAACCCTAAAACGCCAGGCGGGCACCAACCCGCCCCCATGCCGGGCAACTGGCTTACTACCCAGTCAGCAACAGAATCACTTGGATTGAGCATCGCATAACGCGCTTTGACGTCACCCCCACCGCCTTTGGCCACGACAATGACCTCAAGGGTGTCACCTTCGACCATTTCAACATGCACGATCGCCGGGGTGTTGTCGCCCGTGTTACAGCGATCACCGAGAGGCTGTCGAATCATCGACGCACGCAAAGGATTTCCCGGATAGGTGTATCCCTGCGACACGCCCGCATTAGCCAACGTCTGCAAGCTCGGTGTTGGCCCATCGCCGTCTACCTGAATCCGCACGTCCATCCCTAACTTAAAAAACACGTGGGCAACGCCAGTGTCTTGACAAATCGGACGGTGTGCTTGTGCGCTTAACTTACTGTTGACCAATAACTGCAGTAACGCATTGCGAGCAGGAGGCGACGTTTCTTTTTGATACGCGTCTTTTAACGCACCAACAAAATCTGCTGGGTGGTAGTAACTCACGAACTGCAGAGCATCTGCAATACTCGAGACAAGATCCTCTGCTCGAATCGTACGCATACGCAACCTCAGCTCTTGTGCCAAGCGCGCATCTGATCAACCATCTGCGGCGCAGCACCTAAATAGTTCGCGGGATCACACAAGGCATCGATGCGCGCACGATCAAGCTTGGCGCTCACCTTCACATCCAAATACAAAATCTCAGCCAGCTTCTTGCCTTGCGTGGCCGCAAGACGACAGGCGTCATAGACCACGTCGTGCGCAGTTTGGCGACCAATGTGTGGGGCCAAGCCCATCATCACCGCCTCGGCCACAATGAGGCCGCCCGTCAAATCCAGGTTTTTCAGCATGCGCTTCGTATCAACTTCCAGGCCGCTCAGCATAAATTTCGCCTGACGTAGTGCCCCCGCCGTCAAAACAAATGACTCAGGGATCGCAGACCATTCAATATGCCAAGGACCCGTTGCGCGCTCGAAATCTTGAACCATCGCATCTAACGCGAGGCCCGCGTGTTGCCTGACGGCTTTAGAAGCACTCAACATCAGTTCGCAGGATATGGGATTGCGTTTCTGAGGCATCGTGCTTGATGCACCACGACCTTTTACAAACGGCTCAAACGCTTCGCCAAGCTCGTTCGTCATCATTAACATGATGTCGAAGGCTATCTTGCCAAGTGATCCCGTGACAAGCGCCAAAAACTGGATGGTCTCCACCAACCCGTCGCGCGCAACGTGCCAGGTGACAGGCGCCAGACCCAACCCAAGTTCCTTCATTAGCGCTGCCTGCACTGGCAAGCCCTGCGCACCTAGCGAAGCGAGCGTACCCGCTGCACCACCAAACTGACCAATCAATACGCGAGGCTTGAGTTGTTCGAGGCGCTCACGATGACGTCGTACCATCAACAACCACACCGCCGCCTTGTAGCCGAACGTAATCGGCAAGGCATGCTGTAGGTGTGTACGGCCAGCCATGGGTGCATCGCGATAGGTGGCGGACAACTGATCCAGAATCTGGTCAAGCTCCGTCAGGTCTGTTTCGATGATCTCTAGCGCTGCGCGCACCTGCAACACCGTGGCGGTATCCATGATGTCCTGCGTGGTCGCACCCCAATGCAAATACTCGCCCTCTGGGCCGCACATTTTGGATAACTGATGCACCAGAGGCAAAATCGGATAACCAACGATCTCGGTTTCGCGCTTCAGTTCCACCAGATCAAGTTTGGTCGAGTCAGCACGCTGGCCAATAGCGGTGGCAGCCGCCTTGGGGATAACGCCTAGATCACCCTGAACTTTAGCCAATGCGACCTCGGTCTCGGTATAACGGTACAGGGTCGCGGCGTCGTCAAACACGGCACGCATGGCGGCAGTACCAAACATATCCTTAAAAATCGCGGATTCAAGCATTGAGATAGGCATAGGGGTTTTAAGCTGAAAAAAGTTACTTACATAGTAATATCAAATTACTTTTTATTAGAGGAGATGCACACCAAATGAAAATCACCTTAGTACGTAAATTAATGTTGGCTGCCGGACTCGCGGCAGCTGCACTTTCTGCCTCTGCTCAAGAATACCCATCGAAAATTATCACGATGGCGATGCCTTATGCACCAGGCGGTCCTGGTGACACGATCACCCGTCTTTTCGCTTCAACCATGCAAAAAACGCTGGGGCAACAAATTGTTGTCGAAAACGTTGCTGGGGCTGGTGGCAGTATTGGTACAGCTAAAGTTGCTCGGTCTACCCCCGATGGCTACAACCTGCTCATGATTCACATCAGTCATGCCACGAATTCGCTGATGATCAAGAACCTTTCCTACGATCCGGTGAAAGACTTTGAACCGATTGGGTTGGCCACCGTCGGTCCCATGGTGTTGGTCGCGCGCAAGGACTTCCCACCTGTGGGCACTCAAGAGTTCGTGGATTACATCAAAAAGAACGGCGAGAAAATCAGCATGGGTAATGCGGGTGCTGGTTCCGCGTCGCATCTCTGTAGTCTGCTGTTTATGGAAACGCTTGGCATTAAGCCAACGTTAATCCCTTACAAAGGAACTGGACCCGCTCTCAATGACTTAATGGGTGGCCAGATCGATTTGCTTTGCGACCAAACAACGGGCACGATCCCAGCGATCAAAGCCAATCGCGTAAAAGCCTACGCAGTTGCCGGTAGCAAACGTCTCGACTCGTTGCCTGACCTCCCCTCCCTGAACGAAGCCGGTGTCAAAGGGTTTGACATTAGCATCTGGTTTGGACTCTATGCGCCAAAAGGCACGCCGAAGCCAATCATTGACAAGCTTTCAGATGCATTGGCAAAAGCAGTCTTGGATCCGGTGGTGAAAGAACGCCTAGAAGGCATTGGTAGCGCGCCTGTCCCACCTGCACTGGCAACGCCCGCCAAACTACGTGAACATCTTAAGAATGAAATTGATATGTTCACGCCGCTGATCAAATCAGCTGGGCTTTACGTCAACTGATTATCTCGTAACGCTTTAGCCGCCTCTTTGGCCCGGTCGTTTGCTGCACGCAGCCGGGTCAATTCTTCAGGGCTGACGCACTCCACATTCGAGTAATCACGCTTCCACGCGTGCGACTCGCTCCAGCGCTGGGGCGATTGCACCGTGGTGCGCGCAGCGGGTGCAGTCTCTAGCGTACGCAATGCAAGCTCCAAGGTTGCAGCTTGCGACGCCGGGTCTTTCGGCTTACCGGCCGCGTTACCCAAGGGAAAATCGCTAAACATGGCACGCGGAACTCCGCAGTGCTCAACAATATCTTTCGCACAAGCCAATAATACGGTCGATATGCCCGCCGCTTCAAGATAGCGTGCAGCCAGGCTCAATGTTTGATGGCACACAGGACAGTTCGGTACTAGCACCACAGCCTGCACTCCCTCTTCTCGGCAACGACGAAGCACTTCGGGGCAGTCCACCTCTAGCGTATGACGCTGACTACGGTTGGTTGGCACGCCAAAGAAATAATTTGCCAGACGACCAATACGGCCTGTCGACACTGCGGCGCGCAAGGCTGGCAGGGGAAACCAAGTATTCCTGTCTTCCATTGTCGTGTGCTTACGATCAATGGCTACATGCGAGACCCGCACGTCATGGTCCACAGAGCTATCGCCTGAGTAGACTTTATAAAACTTCGCTTCAGCGTTGTAAGGCGCACCAACACCTTGCTCACCTTTACTCGGATCGTAAGGCGATGCGGTACTGATTAAAGCGACGGTTGTTTGAGCAAGCGGTTGCGACAACGGCGTAAACGGCACGTCAACATAATGCGCCCATCTGTAAGGATTACCATAACCCAACGCGAGGTACCAATCCCGTGTGCGCTTCATATAGGGAATTGGCGCATCATCATCCGGTGCGAAACCTAATTCAGCGTCTGACGGTGGCTGAGGGGCATCATTTTTGTTCATGATTTTTCCTGGGGGTTGTCGTACCCAAAATAATTCCAAAGATAATCAATGCAGCCGCAATAAGTAAAGCGACGCCGAGTGTTTCACCCAATACCAGGCTTGAACATATCAAACCGATGACGGGTACGCCTAGCAAGCCCATGGATACCGCACTCGCAGGAAGATCCCGACTCACGACATTCATCAACCAATATGCCAACCCATTGCCTAGCAAACAGTTGAAGCCCACCAGCAGTACAAACTCGACTGACCATTTTATTTCGGGCAAACCTTCAATTGCTAACGCAAGGACTAATTGTGTGAGACCACCCACCAACATTTGCCAGGGCAGTAACGCGAAAGGCGGCGTGACCCACTTGTGCGCACGACCATACACAATCGAACCGGCCCAAAGCAATGCCGCCAGCAAGACAAAACCATGGCCAATCAACACATCGCGATCAGACCAATCCAGTTCGCCCGGCTGCAACAGCAGCACGAGTCCAAGCATCCCGACCACCAAGCCTGTCAATTTACGACGCGTCAGTTTTTCACCCAGGAAAACCCAAGCGGCGGGCAATACCCAAAGCGGTGTTGTATACGCAAGAACAATCGATTTTCCCGCACTCATGTACTGAATGCCGATACTGACCAGCACAGAGAACCCGACCATATGCAACAAGCCGATCGAAAACACAACGGGCAGATCAGCGCGTACTGGCACCTTCAGACGACCGGTAAAGAGGCATAAGCCAAAGAACAACACACATGCCGGCAGCAGTCGCAGTGCAGTGACCCATATCGGGGAGATGTACGCCAGCGACATTTTGGCAATGACCCAGTTCACGCCCCAGATCAATACCAGCAAACTCAGTAACAAAATCGCCCGGCGACGACGAGCAGCATCAACGATCATTTGTGTCGAATCGAAATCCGCCCGTTTGGTTCACTTCAATACGACCAACACTTGGACTCGGAAAATGGGCAGGGAAAATCAAATGGCCAGACTCCGCATGCTTTTCAATTAACGCGGTGCGAGTCGCGCGCGCCAACGTTCGGTCCTCATCGGCAACGGTCGACATGTCTGGATACCGGAGCTGAATCTGATGATGCAACACGTCGCCAGTCATGACGCCCTGTTGACCTTGCGATGAGATATTGATCACGCAGTTTCCAATCGAGTGCCCAGGACACGCCTCAAGCGCGATGCCATGATCAAGTTCGTAATCGCTATCGACAAGTACAGCTTGCTTTGCACGCACAATAGGATCAACACTGTCTTCAAACGCTTGCGCGTGCGTATCCTTCGCCCCATTGCGATACGCGCGATCCCAATATTCGTACTCCGTTTTTGACATGATGTATTTTGCGTTGGGAAAGGTAGGACACCAACGACCATCGACAAGCCGAGTATTCCAACCCACATGATCCCAATGAAGGTGGGTACACATCACATAATCAACTTCTTCGGGTTTGACGCGCGCGCGTGCGAGTGCTCCGAGATAGTCTGTGTCCATCTGATGGAAAGCGGGTCGCAAGGGTCTTTGCTTATGATTGCCGCAGCAGGTGTCCACTACGATCACGTGACGACCCGTCTTGATCACGAAGGAATGAAAACTCATCTCGAGCCGACCGTCCGCCGTCAGCTGCCCTGGATCAAACTCGCGCTGGCACGTGGCCAGCATCTCGGGGGTCAAGTCGGGGAAGAAGTCCCTGGCTGCGGCGTAAGGACGCTCAAGGTCCACCACCCGCTCGATTGCAAATGCACCTAATCTTGTCGTTGACAATGCACAATCCCCGCAATTTTTCAGAACATCTTGGTGTTCACTGTAACCCAAGGTATGCTTACCGGCACTGGAATAAACCTTTTATCTTGATCAACGGTACCTACACACATGACTCAGCACTCACCCACTACGCTCGCCTCCTTACTGCAAGCACGTTACGGCAACAATCCTTCTGTGATGGACGTTTTGAATCCAACAATCGAAACACTGATGCAGCACAAGTCAGTGCGCGCCTTCACCAACGAACCCTTAGCCCCAAATACGGCAGAGCTCTTGGTCGCTGCTGCGCAATCGGCGTCAACCTCGTCGAACTTGCAAACATGGAGCGTTGTTGCGGTGCAAGATCAAGCCCGCAAAGACCGCCTCTCGCAATTCGCGGCTAACCAAGCCTTTATCCGCACGTGCCCTCTTTTCTTAGTTTGGGTGGCCGACTTAGCGCGTCTGCACGAGCTGGGCAAAGATCGCCAGAAGCCCGCCGAGAGCCTGAACTACATGGAGATGCTGATGATGGGCGTGATCGATGCAGCGCTGGCCTCGCAAAATGCCGCGGTCGCCGCAGAGTCGCTCGGCCTGGGCGTGGTGTACATCGGCGCTATCCGCAACAAGCCGCTTGACGTCGCAAAGGAACTGGGCTTGCCACCCATGGGGTTCGCCACCTTCGGCATGTGTATCGGTCACGTTGACCCAACGGTCAACAACACGGTCAAGCCACGTCTACCGCAAGAGGCTGTCTTGCACAAAGAGACGTATCAACCTCAGGCCTACAAGACAGCCGTTGATTCCTATAACGCAACGATGGAAAAGTTTTATGCAGAACAGAACATGAGACCATTGGGCGCTTGGGACTTGCATTCACTGAACCGTGTGCGCGGCCCAGAGGCAATGGGCGGTCGTGATGTGCTGGTTGACGCCTTACGCACGCTTGGCTTTCAAATGAAGTAATGCAATACCAATAGACACGTCTAGAGAGCAGCATTTAACGTGCGCGCTCTAGACGTCATCCCCTTGCCGTTTTTGTATCTGCCACATCTGTGAGTAGACGCCCTCCAAACTAATTAACTCCTGGTGGGTTCCGCGCTCAACGACTCGGCCTTGGTCCATCACCAAGATTTGGTCTGCATGCACGATCGTAGATAGTCGATGCGCAATGATCAGCGTCGTCCTGTTTCGAGCCAGCCCTGTTAGCTCCTCTTGCAATGCGCGTTCAGTTTTTGAATCAAGCGCCGAGGTCGCTTCGTCGAACACCAACATCGCCGGTTGTTTAAGCAATGTTCTGGCAATCGCCACGCGCTGTTTTTCACCGCCCGATAGCTTAAGGCCGCGCTCGCCTACCTGGGTGGCGTAGCCTTCAGGTAAATGCTCAATGAATTGCGACATCTGGGCCGCGCGCGCAGCAGTTTCGATCTCTTGCTCTGTCGCCCCCGGGCGGCCATACGCAATGTTGTAGCCAATCGTGTCATTGAACAAAACCGTATCTTGCGGAACGATACCAATTGATTGACGCAAGCTCGCCTGTTGCACCTCGCGAATATCTTGTCCATCAATCAGGACTTGACCCTTTTGGACATCGTAAAAACGGAACAACAGCCGGGCCAACGTACTTTTGCCGGCGCCACTGCGACCCACCACAGCGGTAATTGTCCCTGCAGGGATGACGAAACTTACGTCATGCAGGATTTCTCGGTTCGACTCATAGTGAAACGATACGTTCTCAAATCTAAGCTCGGGCCCACGCGAATGATCTTTAATTCGCAAAGGCGGCGCACTGGGCGCGTCGGCCACTTCACGATCTGACTCTAGCAACGTAAACATCCGGTCTAAATCTGTTAGCGACTGCTTTATTTCCCGATAGATCACACCCAGGAAATTTAACGGGATATAAAGTTGAATCATCAAGGTGTTAACAAGCACCAAGTCTCCGAGCGTCATGGAGCCATTGGAAACACCGAGTGTCGCTCTCCACAGAATCAACACTAAACCAATCGCAATGATGACTTGCTGGCCAACGTTCAACAGCGCAAGAGATTTCTGCGACTTAATCGCTGCCGCTTGATAGCGCAAAAGATTTTCGTCATAGCGCCTCGCTTCAAATGCCTCATTACCAAAGTATTTGACAGTCTCAAAGTTCAGCAAGGAGTCGATGGCCTTCTGATTCGCCCGCGAGTCCATATCATTCATGGTGCGACGCAGGTGAGTTCGCCACTCTGTCACGATGATTGTGAAAATAATATAGAGAACGAGTGCAGCGAGCGTGATCGACGCAAACCACAGGTCGTAATTCAGTGCAAAGTACCCCAAGACCAAGACGAACTCGATTAAGGTCGGAATGATGCTGTAGAGCGAATACGACACAAGCGATTGAATCGCTCGCGTGCCGCGCTCAATGTCTCGGCTCACGCCTCCTGTCTGACGAGACAAATGAAAGCGCAGCGACAGCGCGTGCAAGTGCTGGAAAACTTCAAGTGCGATTTGACGAACCGCATGTTGTGTGACCCGAGCAAACAACAGTTCGCGCAGTTCTGCAAACAGAGAAGCCGATAAGCGCAGTAGCCCATATCCTGCAACAAGTCCTATTGGGACAACAAGCAACGCGCCAGCCACATTGTGGCGCACGTCGAGCGTATCTACGATTTGCTTGAGCATGACTGGAATGCCCAGATTGGCAAACTTGGCAGCAACCAAGCACCCAATGGCTAATAGAACACGATATTTATAAGCCAGCAGGTAGGGCAACAGGTCACGTATAACGCCCCAATCCCCACGCTGACGCTTGGCCGCAGGTCGATCAGGGTCGTGTACAAACTCGGTAGAACGTCGGGTTGAATGTCTCATGCTTGGATTCTATCGCTGAATACGGGTCCTCCGCGTTAGAATCCCCTAAGCATTTAGTCGCGCCGGCCAACCGGCTTATTCGTCCCTTCGTCAATTCCAACTCCAAAGACCTCTCTCGCGATGACTACTGTCTCCAGCCTCCAAGCAGCAAATCTAAAAAAATCCGCAGATAGCATTCTGCAAACAGCGGTCGCTACCGGAAAAATTCCAGGCGTAGCAGCGGCGGCAACCACGAGCACCGAGGCTTTTTACCAAGGGGGCTTTGGCTTGCGTGCTCAGGGGTTTGCACCGGCCATGGATCTCGACACAGTCATGTGGATTGCATCGATGACTAAACCACTCGTTGGTACAGCCGCGATGCAACTCGTTGAGCAAGGTAAGTTGGATTTAGATGAACCGGCTGCTCGCGTCGTGCCCGATATTGACCGCATACAAGTGATCGAAAGTTGGGGGGCAGACGGACAGCCTGTTTTGCGCAAGCCAACACGGCAAATTACATTACGCCATTTACTTACCCACACAGCCGGCTTTACCTCGGATATATGGAGCGAAAATTCTTCGCGCTACCTCAACCTGCATCAGCTTCCGCGAGCGGGCTCTGGTCAACGTCGTGCCATTGATATCCCCCTGTCTTTTGATCCCGGCGAGCGCTGGGAATACGGGATCAACATCGACTGGGTAGGATTGATGGTGTCCACCGTAACGGGCCTTCGCTTGGGCGAATACATACAGAAACACATCACGGCTCCACTGGGCATGAGCAGTACAGGATTTAAGATCACACCAGACATGCGCGCGCGGTTGGCAAAGGTTCACCAGCGTGACGCTACAAGCGATACGCTGACTGTCCTGCCTTTTGAAGTCCCTCAAGAAACTGAAATTGATCCCGGCGGTGGTGGTATGTATTCCACGGCCAGCGACTATCTGCGCTTTACCCGAATGATTCTGAACCAAGGCAAAGGCAATGGTCATCAGTTGCTCAAACCTGAAACCGTTACGCTGATGTCCAAGAATGCAATGGGGCCGCTACGTGTCTCTATGCTTCATACCGATAACAAGGCAATGTCACTCGATGCCGAGTTTTTTCCAGGCTTGGAAAAAACTTGGGGTCTGACCTTTATGATCAACGAGCAAACAGCACCAACGGGCCGCTCTGCCGGCAGCCTCGCTTGGGCGGGGCTGCCTAACGCTTACTTCTGGATCGATCCAAGCAAAGGCATTGCCGGGGTGATCATGATGCAGATTCTGCCTTTCGTCGATACACACGCCTTGCAATTGTTTACCGACTACGAATCCGCGGTCTACCGCTCACTTTGAGCGATACCATGTTGGCGATCGCTTCTCAATAAACGAAGCAGTACCTTCGGCGGACTCTGGCAGCTGCCGAAGCGCAGAGTGTTCAGTAATCAAGGCATCGAACAAGCTGTCATCAATGAGAGAACCAGCGACTGCAAGCGTGCGCATCTTTGTTGCCGACACAGCGCCAGGCGCATTCATCAACAAACCATCCACAATACGAGCACCAGTCGCCTCAAGGTCCTCAAGCTTACATACCTCGTGCACAAAACCCATGCGCAAAGCAGTCTCAGGACCAAAGCGCTCGCAGGTCAACGCGTACCGTCGCACGTTACGTACACCCATCGCTTGACACAACTGAGGCAGAATAATTCCAGCGATCAGCCCCCAGCGTGCCTCGGTGATCGCAAAGATAGCGTTATCTGCCGCAACGACGATGTCACAGACCGAGGCGATTCCCGTGCCGCCACCAAAACAGCCTCCCTGGATCAGCGCGATCGTTGGCACAGGTACGACATCCAAGCGTCGTACAGCTTCGGCAGTCAGACGAGATACCCGCTCATTCTCTGCTGGGGACTTCAATCCAACACCAGAGATCCACTCAAGATCTGCGCCCGCCTGAAAATGACGACCATTGCCCTGAATCACCACCGCACGCGCCTCGGGCTTAGGGCCAAGCATATCGAGGGCCTCATGCAGTCCACTGATAAGATCCTCGTTGTAGGCATTGTTCACTTTCGGGCGGTTCAGTGTGACGGTGACCACGCCGCGCGCATCAACATCGCAAAGTACCGTGCCTTTTCCTAATTCTTTTGACATGAGTCAAACTCCTTTTGTCCGTTTCCATTGCCTGAGGGTTTGAAGCAAAGCATACTCCGGGATGTTAAAGTGAATAAAAAAATAGAGACAACCCCTTCAAGAGAACATGCACCATGACACCTGAAGAACGCTTAGTCGAGCTCGGGATTCAACTGCCGACGCCACCCGCCCCAATCGCCAACTTTCTGCCATGGCGCAGAGTCGGGCAGCTTCTGTACCTCTCCGGTCAAGGTCCAAGAGACGCTAACGGAAAAATCAGCGTCGGAAGACTCGGCCGCGATTGTTCAGTCGAGCGCGCCTACGCCGACGCGCGCTCCGTCGGACTGCAGCTCCTCGCAACGATTCGCGTGGCCGTAGGCTCGCTCAATCATGTAGAGGCCGTGATCAAACTGCTTGGGATGGTCAATGCCGAGCCAGATTTTGGTGAACATCCGAAAGTCATCAATGGTTGCTCCGACGTCCTTGTCGAAGTGCTAGGAGAGCGCGGCAAACATGCGCGCTCTGCCGTAGGCATGGGGTCACTCCCTAACGGAATGACCGTAGAAGTCGAAGCAATTATCCAGATCGCAGAGGGGCATTGAGCAAACCGTCCGCGGCAGCGTAATGGCTGATTCGCTTAAGGTACTATTTACCTCATCCAAACGTGTTTATTCCGTTAATCGTTATATAGAAAAGACTAGCTCTCCATGGAAAAATTAGACGCCATCATCATCGGGTCCGGATTTTCGGGCATGTATCAACTCTATAGCCTGCGCGACAAGCTTGGCCTCAAGGCTAAAGTGCTCGACGCGGCGAGCGGTGTGGGTGGCACCTGGTTCTGGAATCGTTATCCCGGCGCACGTTGCGACTCAGAAAGCCACACTTACATGTACTACTTCTCAAAAGATTTAGTCAATGAATGGGAATGGTCTGAGCGTTACCCACAACAGCCAGAAATTTTGCGCTATCTGAACTTTGTTGCAGACAAGCTTAAGTTGCGTTCGGACATTGAATTAAACACGCGGATGTCTCAGGCGCATTTTGATGTCGCCACCAACCGCTGGAACATCAAGACCGAGGATGGTAAAGAGTACAACGCCAAGTATCTCATCACTGCAGTGGGTTGCCTCTCGTCCGCAAACCTTCCAAAGATTGAAGGCCTCGCTGACTTTAAAGGTGAGTGGTATCACACAGGTCAGTGGCCGCATGAGGGGGTAGATTTCACCGGCAAACGAGTCGCGCTGATCGGCACTGGCTCGACGGGCATTCAAGCCACGCCCGTGATTGCGTCAACGGCCAAGCATCTGACCGTGTTTCAACGCACACCCAACTACAGCCTCCCTGCTCGTAATGCACCTCTGACGCCCGAATTTAAAAAGTATGCCAAGCAGCACGCGGCTGATATTTATAAAATCATGACCACCAATACGAACGGCCACGGTTTTTATATCGAAGACGTCTCTGCGCTCGACGTTCCCAAAACAGAGCGACTCAAGGCCTTTGAAGAAAAATGGAAGATGGGTGGCTTTCAGTTTCGCGCTCTCTATCGCGACATTCTGACGAGTGCCGCAGCCAACGAAACAGCCGCAGAGTTCCTGCGCGGAAAAATTAAAGAGATCGTAAAGGATCCAACGGTTGCTGAAGATCTCGCTGATATTGATCATCCCTTCGCAGCGAAACGTCCGCCGATTGATTCAGGCTATTTCGAAGCGTTTAACCGCGACAACGTCACCTTAGTGAATATTCGCAAGACACCGCTCGAGCGCATTACGGCTCAAGGCGTTAAGACATCGACTCAGGAAATTCAGGCAGACGTGATTGTTTTTGCGACAGGCTTTGACGCGATGACGGGTTCGCTGCTCAAACTCGACATTACTGGCCGCGATAACCGCAAGCTCAAAGAATACTGGCATGCCGGACCGCGCACCTATCTTGGCCTGCAAGTCCCAGGGTTTCCAAATATGTTCACCATCACGGGTCCTGGAAGCCCCTCCGTGCTTTGCAATATGCCACCCGCGATTGAGCAGCACGTTGAGTGGATTACAAACTGCATCAAGCACATGGAAAACAATCACCTGGCCGTGATTGAAACGACCGAGCAATCCGGTGACTCGTGGCAAGCAGAGGTGGATCGGGCAGCCAACGCAACGCTACTGCCCACGGTCAAACACTCTTGGTATCTGGGTGCAAACGTCCCCGGCAAACCGCGCGTATTCATGCCCTATGCAGGCGG
>CAJBTJ010000020.1 GCA_903958565.1 uncultured beta proteobacterium | reverse complement strand
GGCGGCGGCATCGATTACGCGCACGACCGGTAAGTCGGTTGATATTTTGCCGAACCTTGGTGGCACCTTGCCTAATGATGCGTTCTCAAAAATTCTGGGCTTGCCCACGGTGTGGGTCCCGCATTCGTATGCCGCTTGTTCGCAGCATGCCCCAAACGAGCACATGCTGGGCTCTGTTGCGCGCGAGTCTTTACAACTCATGGCGGGCTTGCTTTGGGATTTAGGCGATGAGGGTGCAAAGATTGCCGCTTAATAAGATGTTGCCGACTGTTCTAGTAACAAATTTTCTTAAAAAACTTTCTGCTTAAAAATCAATTGGAAAACTTCTGAACCATGACAACCAAGTTTGATTTACTTATTCGCAATGCAACCGTTATTGACGGCACAGGTGCTGATCGCTACACCGCAGATATTGGTATCAATGCTGATCGGATCGCCAAAGTAGGTGACCTGTCAGGTTGCACCGCTAAAAAGGAGATTGATCTTAAAGGCCGTGTGGCAGCGCCTGGTTTTATTGATGCGCACACGCATGATGATCGCTTGATGTTGTCGAATCCGGAGATGACGCCCAAAGTCAGTCAGGGCGTGACGACTATTATTGGTGGCAATTGTGGTGTCTCCTTAGCGCCAATGCCACGGCCGATTCCTGATCCTGTCACGCCTCCCTTGAATCTGTTGGACGACGAAGGTAAGTGGTTTCGTTTCCGTAGTTTTAAAGAGTATCTCGATGCGTTGAAGTCTGAGCCTGCGAGCACCAACCGCGCGATGTTGGTTGGGCACACAACCTTGCGTGTGGCGACCATGGATGATCTTGAACAACCTGCTAATGCCAAACAAATTCAGGCAATGCAAGAGCTTGTCGTCGAGGCGATGCAAGCCGGCGCAATTGGTGTTTCAACGGGTTTGTTTTATGAGCCTGCGGTTGCCGCACCAACTGAGGAAGTGATCGAAATCTGTAAGCCACTCAAGAAATATAACGGTTTGTATTGCACGCATATGCGTGACGAGGCCGATGGCGTGATGGATTCACTCGAAGAGACTTTCCGTATTGGTCGTGAAGTCGGTGTGCCCGTCGTGATTTCGCACCATAAGGTGATTGGGCAGAAAAACTATGGTCGTTCGGACGAAACGCTTGAGTTCATTCGTAAGAGCATGACCATGCAACCGATTTGCCTGGACTGCTATCCCTACACAGCTGGTTCAACAGTGTTGTCTGCCAGCCGTGCGAGCACCTCGGCCCGTGTGATTGTGACGTGGTCTAAGCCTTTGCCGCAGTACGCGGGGCAGGATCTGGACAAGATTGCAGCACAGATGGGCATGTCGCAAGATGAGGCGATCGAGCGTTTGTTACCTGCTGGTGCGATTTACTTCCGGATGGATGAGGGCGACGTACAAAAAATTCTACAATTTGCGCCGACGATGATTGGTTCCGATGGACTGCCACATGATGCCTCTCCACATCCTCGGTTGTGGTCAACGTTTCCTCGCGTGCTCGGGCATTATCGTCGCAGCCTAGGTTTGTTTTCGCTTGAAACGGCCGTACATAAAATGACAGGCTTGACTGCAGTCAATTTTGGTTTGGCTGATCGCGGTGTGATTAAAGAGGGTGCATTCGCGGATCTGACGCTTTTTGATGAAGAGACCGTCGACGAAGTCGCAACCTATGAGAATCCGATTGCGTTGGCCAAAGGTATCCACACCGTTATCGTAAATGGCGATATTGTCTGGAACGATGGCAAGGCAACGGGCGCGAGACCTGGGCGCGTGTTGTCTCGACCACTGAACTAAGCTTTATCGAACGCTATTAGAATGCTCTGAAAAATATTTGATTGAGACCTATCAACATGACGACTAAGTTGCCAACGCTTGATTCCACACAACTCACACGTGCGGTTGCTTTGCTTGATGAGGAATGGCTGGCACACGATCCTGAGTTGGGTCCTGTCATGCCCTTGGTGCTCGGGCGGGGCGTCGGTCAGGATTGGCATAAGGCGGGAACGTTTCGTCATCATTTGGTGGGTGTGACCCGTACACTGACTCTGTGGCAACAGCCACTTGTCGTGCGTCAGCTTGGGCTGTTGCACAGCGTGTATGGAAATGCTCACGTGGATTTGGTGAAGTTCGATCCTAAGAGTGAACGTGGGCGTCTACAAGAAGCCGTTGGTGAAGATGCCGAGCGACTGATTCATCTCTTTTGTGTCATGTCGCGTACCGAGCTCGTGCGTGAGCTGTTTAAAGGTAGCCTCAAGCAGGACGGTAGCCTCACGATTACCCTGAATGGTGCGCCGTTTGTGCTGCCACCACGAGATGTTGCGATTTATATCGTCGTCACGATGGCTGACATCTGCGAGCAGTGGTACAGCTGGCAAGATGATATCTACATGGGCTACCCAGACTACAAGGCGGATAACGCCCAGTTGCATTGGGGGGCGGCATTATGGCCGGGGCCGATGCGTCCGTCTACCTATCGCTGGAGTCAGATTTCACAGTTGGCGACACTTTTGCAGCACCCTGGCTTGAAGGGCTTGTTGCCAACACCGCCTGTGTTTGAGTTGGGGCAGGGAGTGCTGACGCGGGAGAATGAGGCGTCCGCTGCTGCGTTGTACTGGTCCGTGATGCAGCAGAATCAACCGATGCTGTCGCCTGACGCGACAATCGCCGTACTGAAGCAAACGATTGCCTTGAACCCTTACGTTGCTGAACCCTACCTCGTGTTAGCACAGCTCTACATGACGTTCCGAAACTTTGAAGAAGGTGAGCGTTACGCCGCCGCTGGCGTTCAGTTAGTTTCGTGCTGGGGTAACTCTTGGGATAAGCGGATTGGCTGGGATGCCTGGATGTCATGGGGACGTGTGTTGCTGCAATCGGCACAAAAACGTCAGTGGCCAGAGACGCTCAACAAGTTAAACAACGTTGCGTTGACGCCTGAGTGAGGCGTTCGGTCAATCACGTATCGTTATAACTCTTTCACAGGCAGCGATTCTGTCAGGATTGGTTTGCACAGAATCTTATAGCCGTCGCTGTCAAATGCAGCGGCAGTTGTGCTTAGTTGCTTGGCCTTCTCGATTGTCGCCGCCGTACCCAAATACAACCAGTTGTGTACGACATGAACATCCGTGCGCGTATCGGTCTGCTCGATCAGGCCAATCGCTCCGGGATAAGGCCAGCATTCGATACGGTGTTGTTCGAGCTGCTGCTTTAAGCGCTCTTGATGTGCGGGAATCGTTTCAGCCCCGCAGCAGGCACCGGCACAGCGCTTGAGCATATGACGAAAACAAGGCCTATTCGCAGCAATTTTCTCTAATCCAAGCACACCGAGACATAGTTGAACCTCGTCAGCCAGGTCTTTGAGCGCTGCAAGTGCAGAATGTCTACTTGCGAATAGTCCGTAAAGGTTGGGTGTCCGAGCAAAATCTACGTCTTTCGAATAGACGATCTCTGGTGTTGTTTCTTCGAGCCGAATCGAGCACATTTGACGTGTGCGACGCAGCTTCTGGTTAAACAAGGGTTGTTGCTGCTTGATCAGTTGTGCTTCGAGCAATAATGCCCCGATCTCGCCAACTGTTTCGATATACGTGATGCGCTGTGTTTGGCGAAGCATGCGGGCTTCGTCAAGGGTACGAAAGTGAGACATCACGCGTGTGCGGATATTGATACTTTTTCCGATGTAAAGCGGCAAACTATCGTTTAAACCATGAAAGATATAAACACCCGGTGTCTGCGGCAGATCGTCCAGGTACCCGCGCAAGTGCTCAGGGTACGCATACCCCGTGGTCGGATCGAACTCCGGATGTTTGCGCGTTCGTGGCATTGACTAAGGCGCCGTATAGCTGAGTGCTACGGCTTCCGCGACTTTGATGCCATCGACACCAGCTGACAAGATTCCACCCGCGTAGCCAGCACCTTCGCCAGCAGGGTAGAGCCCTTTGATATTCAAACTTTGGTAGTTGTCGCCACGCGTGATGCGTAGCGGTGACGAAGTGCGTGTCTCAACACCCGTCAGCACTGCATCGTGCATGGAAAAGCCTTTGATTTGACGCTCAAAGGCAGGCAACGCTTCGCGCATGGCTTGAATCGCATAATCGGGTAGGCTCGACGCTAAGTCGGTAAGATGCACGCCAGGTTTATAAGATGGGATCACACTGCCAAAAGCTGTGGAGGCCTTGCCAACAAGGAAATCACCCACGAGTTGGCCTGGGGCTTCGTAGGTGCCACCGCCCAATTCAAACGCCTTGGATTCAATCGTACGTTGAAACTCAATCCCCGCCATTGCGTCACCCGGATAGTCAGCGGGTGTGATGCCGACGACAATCCCAGCGTTTGCATTACGCTCATTGCGTGAATATTGGCTCATGCCGTTCGTGACAACACGATTAGGCTCTGAGGTTGCCGCAACGACAGTGCCACCTGGGCACATACAAAAGCTGTAGACACTACGGCCATTATTAGCGTGGTGCACAAGTTTGTAGTCTGCCGCACCGATCAGTTTGTTACCCGCATGGGGGCCGAGTCGGGCGCGATCGATCATAGACTGTGGGTGCTCGATACGAAAGCCAACTGAAAACGGCTTGGCTTCCATATAAACACCAGCCTCGTGCAGCACTTTGAAGGTGTCGCGAGCGCTATGACCTAGAGCCAGCACAACATGGTCTGCAGCAATGTGTTCGCCGCTTTCGAGTGTCAGCCCACGCAGTTGTTGGTGATCAATCTCCAATCCAACGACTTTTTGCCCGAATCGAATCTCACCACCTAGGGCGATGATTTCTTCCCGCATTTTTTCGACGACACCCACCAGTCGGAACGTACCGATATGAGGTTTGGCGACGTAGACGATCTCTTCGGGGGCGCCAGCCTTGACGAACTCGCGGATAACTTTGCGACCGTAGAATTTCGGATCTTTGATCTGGCTGTAGAGCTTGCCATCAGAGAAGGTACCAGCCCCACCTTCACCGAACTGTACGTTGGACTCTGGATCGAGTACGTTTTTGCGCCACAGGTTCCAGGTGTCTTTGGTGCGTTCCCGGACTGCTTTGCCACGCTCAAGCACTAGGGGCTTAAAGCCCATCTGAGCGAGCAGTAGCGCTGCGAAGATGCCGCAGGGCCCAAAGCCGACAACAACCGGCCGAAGCCGCTTTGATGAGGCGTCGCTCGACGCTTGCGCAACGTAATGGTAGCCCGTGTCTGGTGTTGGGGTAATTCGCGCGTCCTCTTCATGACGCTTGAGGACTGCGCTTGGATCTTTTACCGAGACATCTACGATATAGGTGAAGGACAGCGCTGCTTTTTTACGCGCGTCGTAGCTGCGTTTGAAAATTTCAACCCCCAGCAACTCGCTAGCAGAGATGCCTAGACGCTCAAGGATGGCAGCCTCAAGATCTTGCGGGGTGTGGTCAACGGGTAAACGTAATTCGGTAATGTGAATCATAGAGTGCAACGATACACAAATTTCTTGCCAATTGGCGGCCGCGGGCTAAGCTGAAATCTATAAAATATGAGCAGTTTCGTGTTCTTCTAAGATAAAGAGGTTGTGATGGATTCAGGATTGAAGGGAAAAGTAGCGCTCGTGACGGGTGGTTCCAAGGGAATTGGCTTTGCGATTGCTCAGGCGCTTGCGGCGGAGGGCTGTCACCTGCGGCTAGCAGCTCGGGACCCAAGTTCGTTAAACGCCGCGCGAGAAACGCTTCAGTCCACCTATGCGGTTGACGTGAAGGTGCAATCTGTGAATTTGTCTGAGCCAGGGGCAGCAGAAACCTTGGCTGCAGCATTTCCTGAGACCGATATTTTGATTAATAGTGCCGGCGCGATTGCACGCGGTAGCTTGTTGAATATTGATCCTGCCGGTTTCCGCGAAGGCTTTGAAGGTAAG
>CAJBTJ010000019.1 GCA_903958565.1 uncultured beta proteobacterium | reverse complement strand
CGCAACTTTGAGCGATATCTGCGTCAACGCACCGAAGGAACCCATCGCACCGGCCAACAAACGTGAGACGTCGTAACCCGCCACGTTCTTCATGACCTCACCACCAAACTTGAGGATGCGTCCCTGAGCATCTAGAAGATGCGCACCTAGAACAAAATCTTTTAAAGGACCTGCGCCAAGGCGTCCCGGGCCAGAGAGACCCGCAGACACACAGCCACCCACCGTCGCGTCCGGACCAAACCCAGGGGGTTCAAACGCCAGCATCTGCCCGGAAGCGTCAAGCGTATCCACGACTTCTTGCAGAGGGGTACCCGCAAGCGCGGTAACAACCAATTCTGAGGGCTGATAGTTCACGATGCCTTTTAAGCACCGCATATCCATGATGACTGGCGCCACACCATTCGGCACAAACGGATTACCGTAGAAGGCCTTGGTGTCACCACCACGAATCAGTACGGCTCGCTGATCGGCAGCAGCACTGCGCACTTGCTCGACTAAGCCGGTCAAAATCTCGGTCGACATCGCTCAGAACCTCGGCAGATCTGAAAACGGCAACGCACCACCGTGCACATGCATCTTGCCGTACTCGGCACAGCGCACCAAGGTTGGAATGACTTTCTCTGGGTTCAACAAGCAGTCCGGATCAAAGCCGCGTTTGACGGCCATGAAGGAATCCAATTCATCGCGCGTGAATTGCACGCACATTTGATTGATCTTCTCCATCCCTACCCCGTGCTCGCCGGTGATTGTTCCACCGACCTCGACGCAGAGCTCTAGGATTTCTGCACCGAAGTCTTCCGCACGGCGCACTTCATCCGCGATGTTTGAATCAAACAGGATCAAGGGATGGAGGTTTCCATCACCAGCATGGAACACGTTCGCACACCGCATGGAATATTTGATTTCCATTTGCTGAATCGCCTTGAGTACGTGCCCGAGGCGTCGTCGGGGGATCGTGCCATCCATGCAATAGTAGTCGGGCGATACGCGTCCCGCTGCGGGAAAGGCGTTCTTACGACCCGCCCAGAACAACAAGCGCTCGTTCTCTGATTGCGATACTTGTAGACGCACCGCACCAGCCTGCTGGAAGACTTTTTCCATGCGCTCGATTTCTTCGGCTACTTCTTCGACCGTACCATCGGACTCACATAGCAGAATCGCTTCGGCCTCAGTGTCATAGCCCGCGCGCACAAAGGGTTCAACCATTTGCGTTGCTTGCTTATCCATCATTTCAAGGCCTGCGGGAATAATGCCGGCGCCAATAATTTTCCCGACCGCATCACTCGCTTTTTCTACATCATCAAAACTCGCCATGATGACGCGCGCCAGAGCGGGCTTGGGTGTTAAGCGCAAGGTGACTTCAGTCACCACACCTAACATCCCTTCGGAACCGACGAAGACCGACAATAAATCCAGGCCAGGCGCATCGGGCGCAAGAGAGCCCAACTCAATCACGTCACCATCGATCGTGATCACGCGCGCTTTCAACACGTTGTGAACCGTCAGCCCGTATTTAAGGCAATGCACGCCGCCAGAGTTCTCTGCAACATTGCCACCAATGGTACAGGCGATCTGGCTCGAGGGATCCGGTGCGTAATACAAGCCAAAGGGTGCCACAGCTTCAGACACGGCTAAGTTGCGCACGCCTGGCTCCACCACCGCTATCGCGGCCTCTTT
>CAJBTJ010000018.1 GCA_903958565.1 uncultured beta proteobacterium | reverse complement strand
TTCAGCATAGCCAAACTTTTGTGGCCCGACACAGCCGACAGTTCAATCAGGTTTGGTAGCTTCTCAGCGAGACGTGTGATTGCCATGTGACGTAGGTCGTGGAAGTGAAAGTCAACTATCCCAGCTCGCTTTCTCGCCTTAATGAAGGCTGCGGCTACGGCAGGCGCGTTGACAGGAAACACTCTGCCCTCAATGCTGCTTGGTAAGTTTTCGAGGATTCGAACAGCATCAGACGATAGGGGTACTGTGCGACTTTCACCATTCTTTGTTAGTTTTAGGAAGGCTGTTTGTTTTTTAAGATCAATATCTGCCCACTGGAGCGTAAGTATTTCGCCGCGCCTCATTGCGGTTTCTAAAGCGAATTGCACCATGGGCAACATCCAGATACTTCTTCGCGTACTGGGCGATAATTTTTCTAGTAGACGCATAGTTTCTGCTTCGCTTAACAATCGGTTGCGACCTTGGGGCGTTGCAGGTTTTTTGACTAGCGGTACTGGGTTTGTAATGTTTATGCCCCACTCACGCCGCGCATGATTGATGATGCTTGATAGATAGGATAGCTCTCGAATCACTGTGCCAGAGGCCACCGTTTTAAGACGCTCGTCACGATACTCAGCAATGCGAGTGGGTGTCAGTGCCGCCATGCTGAGCTTGCACAACGAGTGTTTTGATAGCGTCCTTAGCCGAAAGGTGTCCTCTGATACGCTGCGCATCGTTGGTGTAACTTCTTTGATGTAGCGTTCGACCACTTCTTTAAAAGTGGTTTTCTCAGCGAGCGCAGGGCTTGAAAAGATCCCTTTGTCCATGGCTGATTCAACTTGCCTTGCCCAGCGTTCAGCGTCTTGCTTGGCCCGAAAGGTTTTGGTGAGCGGTGCGTGACCCTTGCGAACGACTCTTGCCTGCCATTTGCCGCTTCGATTACGTAAAGTTGCCATGATTCGATCCTCGGTGGGACAGAATTAGGACAAGAGCGTTTTTATACCTTGTGCAGCAGTGGATTTAAAGCCCGGAAGTTAGTGGCTACTTCTCCGCCACCCAGCTACCGCTTTTGCCGCCGTGCTTTGCAATGAGCTTAATACCATCCATCACCATGCCGCGATCGACGGCTTTCAACATGTCATAGATAGTGAGCAAAGCCACGCTCGTGGCGGTAAGGGCTTCCATCTCCACGCCTGTGCGGCCGACTGTTTCTGAGGTCGCTGTGCAGGTGACGCTGCACTGTGAGGCGTCCGTTGCAAAATCAACCGTCACGCGCGTGAGTGGGATGGGATGGCAAAGTGGAATCAACGCGCCGGTTTGTTTGGCGGCCATGATGCCGGCTAAGCGCGCGATGCCCAATACGTCACCTTTCGCGGCAGTGCCTTCAGAAAGTTTCGCAAACGTTGCGGCTTGCATCGTGATACGCCCTTGCGCGATTGCGCGGCGGTGTGTTTCTGTCTTGGCGGACACGTCCACCATGTGCGCTTGGCCGCTTGCATCAAAGTGTGTCAGTCGATCTGTCATGAGCGGCTCCGCGGGGTCTGAAACATTTCTAGATTGTTGAAGTTACTAAACGCATGCGCGTCATCAAAATGAATTTGTTGCGCATGGGCCTGTTCGAGCCAGCGCAAGACCGAGCCGTGACCGACATCGAGATATTTACTCAGGCTACCGGCGATTGTGGGTCGCAGCAGGCAGCAGAGCGGTTGCGGGCCATCGCTGGTGCTTGCGAACGCAGCGGGGCTGTCAGGGTGCTCGCTCAACGCTTGAAACAAGCGTTCGAATAGATTCTCGGGCAAAAGGGGCGTATCGCAGGGCACAACCAGTAACGGATTTTTTTTACAACGCATCAGACCAACTTCCACGCCGGCCAAGGGCCCCATGAAATCTGGTCGCTCATCGGTGACCACGACATGCCCCGTTTGTTGGTAAGCATCGAGGTTGCGGTTTGCGCTGATAAAAATACGGGAAGGCGCGGGTGTTTGTGCTTTGAGGCGTGCCAGCGTGTGTTCGATCAGTGGCAGACCATCCCACATGATCCAACCCTTGTCTCGCCCTGATAGCCGTGTGCCGCGTCCGCCCGCCAAAATCAGGGCGTCGTAAACAACCGGCGCAGGACCGCCGGAAGGTGTGCGAGGCGTTATTGCTTCCATTTTGCGGCGGCGTGGTCGTCACTGTCACGCGCTTCGATCCAGCGCGGCCCTTCAGGTGTCCATTCCTTCTTCCAGAAGGGCGCCTCTGTTTTGAGGTAGTCCATCATGAACTGATTCGCCTCGTAAGCGTCCCCGCGATGCGCGCTCGCTGTCAGCACCATGACAATCTGATCGCCGGGATACATTTTGCCAACGCGATGCACAATACGGGCCGCCTGCAGTGACCAGCGTTGCGCCGCTTGTTCAGCAATGCGCAATAAAGATTTTTCTGTCATGCCGGGATAGTGTTCAAGCTCAAGGGCGACAACGTCTTCCGCCAGATTTAAATCGCGGACCATGCCGATGAAGGCCACCACGGCACCCACGCCTTTGTCGCCTGACACCAAGAGCGCATGC
>CAJBTJ010000017.1 GCA_903958565.1 uncultured beta proteobacterium | reverse complement strand
GATTCGCCCACCAAAAATAGACAAAAGCATTCAATGTCACCAACACTGCAGCAGCGACCCAAAACCAGCGACTCTGAAACCTCATAGACTCGATCCGTCGGCTAATCGCCGCTTGTTCTCGTTCACAATGTAAGGCACGAGTCCTTGTGCATCGACAATCGCCTGGATGACAGGCGGCAATGGTGGCGTTTCAAAGCGCTTGTTACCTAAGATAAACGCACCAGCGGCGAGGTCCACGTCAATACGATCTCCTGTGCTCACCGCAGCGACAAGCTCAGGGCACTCGAACACCGGCAGTCCAATGTTGATCGCATTACGATAAAAAATGCGCGCGAAACTCGTCGCCACCACGCAAGAGATTCCGGCCGCTCGAATCGCAATGGGCGCGTGCTCTCGGGACGACCCGGAACCAAAGTTTCGACCCGCCACAATAATGTCACCAGCCTTGACACGTTGCACAAAGTCCGGATCCAGCCCCTCCATACAATGTCCGGCAAGCTCTTCAGGGCGTCTTAACGTGAGGTAGCGGCCAGGAATAATCGTATCGGTATCGACATTGTCGCCATAGCGATGCACACAAACGGATGAAATCATGGACTGTGACCTATTTAGATAACCGCAAGCATACTTGGATCAACGATCTCGCCGCTGACAGCCGCTGCTGCTGCAACCCAAGCATTAGAGAGATAGACACGCGAATTAGGATGTCCCATTCTGCCTTTGAAATTTCGGTTTGTCGTGGCGATTGCCGTTTCACCTTCCGCAAGCACCCCCATGTGACCACCAAAACACGCTCCGCAGGTAGGCAAAGACACGGCAGCACCTGCCAAGGCAAACACCTCGAGCAACCCCTCTGCTGCCGCTTCGCGGTAAATCGCATTGGTGGCCGGCACGATGATCACTCTGACGTCACGACTCACCTTGCGCCCTCGCAAAATCGAGGCCGCCTGTCGCAAATCGGTCAAGGTTCCGTTGGAACAATTCCCGATGTACACCTGATCGACTTTCGTACCGACCAATTTAGACAGCACCGTTCCATTTGCGGGGGATGGCGGCACGGCCACCAGCGGCTCCAGCGCATTCAAGTCGATCACACGGTTCGACTGATAGTGCGCATCAGGGTCAGGCGCCACCGCGGATCGTGCTCGCCAGCCGTGCGCTGCGGCAAAGGCATGCACTTGCTCATCAGCCTCAAAAACACAGGTCTCCGCACCGGCTTCCACGGCCATATTCGCGACAGCCATGCGCTCATCGACGTTTAAATGACATAGCCCTGGCCCACCAAACTCAATCGACAAATTGGCCGCACCATCAGAGCCAATCGCAGCAATCAACGACAGGATGATGTCCTTGCCCGTCACATATGGACGAGGAGAACCAACGATATCGATGCGCATTGACTCTGGCACCTTGACCCATAACTCACCGAGTGCCATGGCCGCGGCCAAGTCAGTTGAACCAAAGCCCATCCCTGACGCATTGAACGCGCCCGCGGTACAGGTGTGGGAATCAGCGCCAAAGACTATCCCCCCCGGGCCAATCATGCCGATCTCCGGCAACAAGGTGTGTTCAATCCCGCCGTTACCCGCGTCGTAGTAGTGCTCAATCCCAAATTGGCGTCCAAACTGCCTGAGCAAGCGGATGGACTGGGCGCTAATGATGTCCTTTGCAGGCGAAAAATGATCGGCAACGAGCACGACCCGTTCGGGATACCGCGGGCCAGCCACTTGCATGCGCTCAAGCTGCTCAATCGTAATGGTGCCACTCACATCATTAATTAATACAACATCCGGCGACACCATCACGATGTCCCCTGCCTTTGCAGCACCCGACTTCGTGTGCGCTGCGTAAAGCTTTTCGGTCATGGTTTGACCCATATTTGTCCCCAAAAGGTTAAGCTCACAGCTAACCAAGCATCCTATTCAACCAAACAACGGCCCGCAAAACAAGCCGTTTTGACATCTTTGAACATGACAGCTCCAAAGCCGCCAAGTAAGCCTCACCTTATCCGCATGCATTCCAACGACAACGTAGCCATTGTGGGCAATGATGGTGGACTGGCTGCTGGCACCACGATACCTGATGGCCCCACTCTCAAAGACAAGGTTCCGCAAGCGCACAAAGTCGCCTTAATAGACCTGGCCGCCGGTCAACCCGTGATCCGTTACGGTGTAATCATTGGCTATGCACTTAAGGATATCGCAGCAGGAAGCTGGGTGCATGAAAAACTATTACAGATGCCGCCGGCCAGAAATTTTGAGAACCTGCCGATTGCCACGATCAAACCCCATCAAACTGAACCCCTGACGGGCTTCACCTTCGAGGGCTATCGCAACGACGACGGCTCAGTTGGCACTCGCAACCTCTTGGGTATCACGACCACCGTGCAGTGCGTCGCCGGCGTGGTCGAGTTTGCCGTGCAGCGCATCCGCAACGAGTTGTTACCACGATACAAAAATGTGGACGATGTGGTGGGACTTGAGCATAGCTACGGGTGTGGCGTGGCGATCGACGCCGCTGAGGCCATCATCCCGATTCGAACCGTACGCAACATTAGTTTGAATCCAAACTTTGGTGGTGAGGTCATGGTGGTGAGTCTTGGGTGCGAGAAATTGCAGCCAGACCGTCTGTTGCCACCCGGAAGCTTCCCCATCAAAGACGATCGAAGCACGAGCGTCAACACGGTTTGTTTGCAGGACGCTGAGCACGTTGGGTTTATGTCGATGATCGAAGCCATCATGCGCGAGGCAGAGATTCATCTAACGCGACTGAATCAACGCACGCGAGAGACCGTTCCCGCGAGTGCGCTTGTCGTGGGCATGCAATGCGGCGGAAGTGACGCCTTGAGTGGTGTGACGGCAAACCCTGCGCTCGGCATTGCGGCAGATCTACTCGTGCGCGCTGGTGCGACGGTCATGTTTAGTGAAAACACCGAGGTGCGCGACGGCGTCGATCAACTGACTGCTCGCGCGGCAAATCCTGACGTTGCGCAAGCAATCATCGACCAGCTCGAGTGGTATGACAACTATTTGGCACGAGGAAAAGTCGACCGTAGTGCCAACACCACTCCAGGGAACAAGGCGGGCGGTCTGTCCAATATTGTTGAAAAAGCCATGGGTTCCATCATCAAAAGTGGTTCCGCGCAGATATCAAGCGTCTTGGCGCCCGGTGAAAAACTTGCCGCTGGGCAACGCGGCCTCGTCTATGCCGCCACTCCAGCGAGTGATTTCATTTGTGGCACGCTACAACTCGCGGCAGGCATGAACCTCCACATCTTTACAACGGGGCGTGGTACGCCCTATGGGCTGGCTGAGTGCCCTGTGATTAAGGTTGCGACTCGGAGCGATCTCGCACGGCGCTGGCACGATTTGATGGATGTGAATGCAGGTCGCGTGGCCGATGGTGAACTATCGATCGAAGCGCTAGGCATGGAGATTTTCAAACTCATGCTTGAGGTCGCAAGCGGCCGCAAAACCTGGGCCGAGCAATGGAAGATCCACAATGCACTGGTCTTGTTTAACCCTGCACCGATTACCTGAACCAAGATGACCACTCTGCACCCCTCACACGTCGCAGCCGTTTTATTGACGGGCGGGCAAGGCTCGCGACTTGGCGGCTGCGCAAAGAGCCTCGTGCAGGTAAATGGCAAGCCTCTGGTTCTGCGCCAACTGGAGGCGCTCCATGCAGCCGGCATCCAACAGATTGCCGTCGTCACGGGCTTCTTCCATGCAGAGGTCGAAACCTTGCTGAGGACCTCAGCCGCCACCGCGGCGTGGGCGCAGACCGTAAGAGTTGTTCGAAATCCAGCACCTGAAAACGGCCAACAATCCTCAGTCCTGCACGGTCTCACCGCGTTGGCTGCGCCTTACGACCTCACCTTAGTCGTGTTGGTTGACCAACCCCTTATGACTGCACAAGACTATCAAGAGTGTATCGAGGCATATAGCGGTCGACCTCCTCGCACCTGCATCGCGTACCCACGAGTGGACGGCAAACGCGGTAACCCTGTTGCCTTGGGTCATGAGGCGGTGCAGGCAGTGCTGGCCTCCGGTGACACCTGCCGAGCGTACATCGAGGGCCACCGGGAGCTCGTTTATCAATATCCCAGCCAAAACGGCCATTTTCTGGCTGATATGGACACTTTGTCGGATATTGAAAACCTCCGTCAGCAAACCGGACTAAACCTCCAATTACCTTAGTGTTTTAGCCCCTCGCAGCGTCACATTGTGGTAATTTTCCTCCTATTCTCGACGGAGCAAACATGCTTAAGCTTAACTTTCATCCGACTGGCCGCCATTTTCTGCAGATCCCAGGTCCCAGCCCTGTGCCGGATCGCATCTTGCGCGCCATCAGCTTGCCGACCATTGACCATCGCGGACCAGAATTTGGCGCGCTTGGTCTGAAAGTTTTGCAAGGCATGAAAGACATCTTCAAGACCAAACATCCGGTCGTAATCTACCCAGCCTCCGGTACAGGCGCATGGGAAGCAGCACTAACCAATACGCTGAGCCCCGGCGACCACATTTTGATGTTTGAGACAGGTCAGTTCGCCTCGTTGTGGAATAAGCTCGCCACACGTCTCGGCCTCAAGACCGAGATTTTGTCTTGGCAAGGGACCGATGAGCATCTGCCCAACGCACCAGGCTGGCGCCGCGGTGTTCAAGCGGACTTGATTCATGCACGCCTGCTGCAAGACAAGAATCATGAAATTAAAGCCGTCTGTGTCGTGCACAACGAAACTTCAACAGGCGTGACCTCCAACATAGCGGCTGTTCGCAAAGCGATGGATGATGCTAAGCACCCGGCCCTCTTGATGGTCGACACCATCTCCGGTCTCGCAAGTGCGGAATTTCAACACGATCAGTGGGGTATCGACGTCTCTATCAGTGGCTCGCAGAAAGGCTTGATGCTGCCTCCGGGCATTAGCTTTAACGCTGTGTCACCGCGTGCGATTGAGGCCTCGAAGACTGCCAAGCTTCCCCGCGCCTTTTGGGCTTGGGACGAAATCATTGAAATGAATAAGGATGGTTACTGGCCCTACACGTCGAGCACCAACCTGCTCTACGGTTTGTCTGAGGCGCAGGACATGCTCGCCGAAGAAGGCATGGACAAAGTCTTCGCTCGCCATCAGCGTTGGGCGGCTGGCGTTCGCGCAGCTGTGACGGCCTGGGGCTTGCCGATTCAGTGTGCGGACCCTACCGTGTATTCGCCTATTTTGACTGGTGTCATCACACCCGTTGGCGTCGATGCAGATGCGATTCGTAAACTTATTCAACAACGTTTTGATCTGTCTTTAGGCACCGGCCTGGGCAAGCTGAAAGGCCGCATGTTCCGTATTGGCCACTTGGGTGACAGCAACGATCTCACGTTATTAGCGACACTAGCCGGCGTAGAGATGGGCCTGAAACTCGCTGGCGTGAAGCTCGCCGCAAGCGGTGTCAACGCTGGTATGGACTATTTTGCAAAGAACGTATGAGCGCAGTCTTAGCACCGCAGCCTCCAAAACCGATCGTCTTTCATCGAAAGCAAACGGCTAGCGCCTCAGCGCTTGCGACACGCCTTGCGAAGGAAATTCGCGGCGATGTATTGTTTGATGCAGCAAGTCGCGGGCGTTACTCGACCGATGCCTCGATCTATCAGATCACACCGACTGGGGTAGTCGTGCCGCGCGATCAAGCCGATGTGTTGTGCGCGCTAGATGTCGCGCGTGATCTTGGTGCAGCTGTGTTGTCACGCGGCGCTGGCACAAGTCAATGCGGACAGACAGTTGGCGAAGCACTGATCATCGACAACAGCCGATGGCTTTGTAATGTAATTGACTTCGATCCCCAGGCGCGCACGGTAACCGTCGAGCCCGGTATTGTTCTTGACCATCTCAATGCGTGGTTAAAGCCGCATGGCTTGTGGTTTCCGGTCGACGTATCGACAAGCGCACAATGCACGATCGGCGGCATGGCAGGGAATAATTCCTGCGGCTCCCGGTCCATCGAATATGGCAACATGGTTCACAACGTGTTGGGCATTGATGCGATTCTGCCTGATGGCACGCAAGCGTACTTTGGTTCCTTGAATGCGCCTGTGTCGGGTTCTCGAATGCAAGGCATCCTAGAGCAACTCAAACAGATCGCAACAAGGGAACGTGGCGAGCTCGCCGAGCGCATTCCCAAAGTGTTGCGACGCGTAGCGGGTTACAACCTCGATTTATTTGATTGTCAGAACCCACGCGCCTACACCGACGATGGCATTGCCAACCTGTCGCATCTCTTGGTTGGTTCCGAAGGCACGCTCGCGTACAGCCGTCAGATTACGCTCAAGTTAAGCCCCCTACCCATTCATAAAACTTTGGGCGTGGTGAACTTCCAAAGCTTTTATCAGGCAATGGACTCGGCACAGCACATCGTTAAACTGAATCCGACGGCAGTCGAACTCGTTGACCGCACGATGATTGAGCTTGCTCTTGAGAATCCCGCATTCCGGCCTGTGATCGAGAAAGCGTTGATTGGAAAACCCGCGGCGATCCTACTCGTCGAGTTCGCCGGGGAAGAACAGTCCGGATTGATTAAGAAGCTCGATGAACTTGACACACTGCTGTCCGATCATGGCTTACCCAATTGTGTCGTCAAGATGCCCGAGGCCAACGCACAAAAAGCCTTATGGGATGTGCGCAAAGCGGGCTTGAACATCATGATGAGCATGAAAGGTGACGGCAAACCCGTTTCTTTCGTTGAAGACTGTGCGATCCCGCTTGAAAATCTGGCCGAATACACCAATAGATTGACCGAAGTGTTTCATCGCTATGGAACCGAGGGCACTTGGTACGCGCATGCGAGCGTGGGCACACTGCACGTTAGACCCATTCTAGATATGCGGCGCGACGGCGCGCAGAAGACGCGTGCCATCGCAGAAGAAACTGCAGCGCTTG
>CAJBTJ010000016.1 GCA_903958565.1 uncultured beta proteobacterium | reverse complement strand
CTTTGCGCAGGGGTTGCCTTTGACTGAGCTAAAAGTCGTAGGGGGCCGAAGCACGCGCGCGTCGTACCAGGAAGTTGAAAAGCCCTTCTGGGCAAAGTCCTTGCCCGAGCGGTCCGATGGACGTGTCGTGGGCAGCATCAAAGGCTATGACGAACTTGGGTTGAAAGGCCCAGAGCTCGTGAAGCTTATGCGTCAAGGTATTATCGAATTTGGTGTGGTGCCGCTGTCCTACGCGGCCGCAGAGACTCCGCTCTTTGAGGCGGTGGATATCGCCGGGCTGGTTCCGGATATCGCGACGGCGCGGCAAGTCGTTCAGGCACTGACACCGGCTGTATCCCAGAGCATGTCTACACAACAGCAGATCAAGATTCTGGGTATCACGCCCTATGGTCCTCAAGTGCTGTTTTGTCAGACACCGCTTGCTTCGTTGTCTGACCTAAAAGGTAAGGTGGTACGCACGATTACGCGCACTCAAGCGGAATTAATCGAGGCGCTTGGTGGGAAAAGTGTGACGATGCCTTTTGATGAGGTGCTGTCGGCCTTCAAAAAGAACACGATTAGTTGTGCGGTCGCAGGCGCCTACTCGGGGTTTGATGCGCAGTGGTACTCGGCTGCCACCCATCTTTTTGCCTTGCCACTGGGTTGGAACTACGAGGTGCATGCCGTCAATCAAAAGGCGTGGGATCAGCTTTCCCCATCGGTGCAGAGCTTTCTGCTTTCGAATCTTGATTTATTAATGCAAAGCCTCTGGACCTACGCAGAACAACGGTATGCGCAAGCGCTCGCGTGCAGCGCTGGCGCACGGACTTGCGCTCAAGCACCAAGAGGCCAGATGGTGGTGGTTCAGCCTTCACCCGCGGATCTCGCGACAGTGCGGCGCGTAGCGGTCCAAACCACTCAGGAAAAATGGGCGACGCGGTGCACGGGGCCGTGTGTGAGCGAATTCAATGCGACAGCTGGCAAGGCATTACGCATTGTTGTCAAGCAACCTTGAGCGCTTAAAGGTCGCTAGCCTGTAGATCCCACAATAGGTCAAAGCTGTGGCAGGCTTGCTCAGGTAGACCAAGTTGCTTGGCAATCGTTGTGGCAGCCTTGATTGCCGCGCTCAGTTGCGTGGCATCGATAACCAGGTAGGGCTCCAACACACGCTGCGCAGTATTCTCTGAGGGAAGGGGTGTCGACAAGTCGGTGTCCGGGACGAGGATCTTTGCACTCAAGATGCCCTCCGTTGTTTGCCCAAGCGTTTTACAAAGCGAGAGCGCTTGCTCCGCCATGCCGAGCGAACCTAGACAAACCAAAGCAATTCCTGCGCCTGTTCCTGCCCCATAGGCCAGCGTAACGGCCGCAACACGTCGCTGTGTGTTGCGCATCTGAGAAAAATTCCTCACGGACCATTCTGTCTGTTTGGTAAACGCTTGTCGATAGATCTCTGACGTAAAGACATGTAGGCTATCTGTACGATAGAGGGCCAAATAGGGCCGGGTGCAGGTTTTGGAGTGATAGCGCCGGGACCATTTAAATCCAGGGATCGCTGCACGCTCTTGCATATGTTCCGTGTCGTACCAGCGATTGAAATCCTGCTCGTGCGCGGGATCAACATCTGTCCAGATAAACAACTCGCCCATTGCGTCTTTGGTTTGTTGAATGCTGTGGTGGTGTGGCATAAAAGTCCTTCCGTCGTAAACAATGCCAGGCGTTTAGCCTTTGGCTCGGATAATTTTTCTGACCTGCGGTACATGCCGAATCGAACGGAACACTTGAGCAAGGTGTCGTCGACTGTCGACTTGAACCGTAAGATTTAGCACAACAGTAGAAGCTGCGTCGTCGTGCATGGTGACGTGAATGATGTTGGAGTCGGCCTGAGCGACCTCTGCTGCGATACGACTGAGTACGCCTCGCTCATTGAGCGCAATAATTTCAATGCGTGCTGAAAAATGTTTGGCAGTGTCTAAGTCCCAGGCAATACCGATCCAGCGATCGGGCTCTTTTGTGCGCGCGCGCAGGGCGACGGGACACTCTGCCGTGTGCACAACCAAGCCGTGTCCAACGCGAATCCCCGCAATAATCTCATCGCCCGGTAAGGGGCCACAGCACGGCGCGAGCTGCACGCCTTGTCCTTCGTGCCCGTGAATGAGAATTGGGGTCGTGCGGGCCGCTGCGATCTCATCCTCGGCGGCTGCCGTTGTCGCAATGAGAGGGTGATCTGGAGCAAAGCGTCGGGCGACCACTGCTGCCAGACGCTTACCCAAACCGATATCAGCCAAGATTTCTTCGCGAGACTGGGCGCCACTTGAGCGTGCAAGTTTTTCCCATATCGGATCTTTTGTGTCGGGTAGTTGAAGCTGCAGATCGTGCAAGGCTTGTGCAAGCATTCTCTCGCCGAACGCAACAGACTCGTCATATTGCACGGTACGTAAGTAATGCCGAATCTCTGAACGGGCACGACCGGTGCGTGCATAGTTTAACCACTGCGCACTTGGTCGCGCGTCTGCTGCGGTGCTAATGCTGACCGTATCACCGCTCGAAAGCTCGGTGCGCAATGGAACTTCTTCGCCATTCACCAGACAACCAATCGCGTGATTGCCGACATCGGTGTGTATGGAGTAAGCATAGTCTACGGGTGTTGCGCCACGGGGCAAAGAGACAATCTTTCCCTTTGGCGTGAATACATAGACGGCATCAGGGAAAAGATCGACTTTGACGTGTTCTAAGAATTCGGTTGAGTCCCCAGTTTGACTTTGAATATCCAACAGTGACTGGAGTGACTGACT
>CAJBTJ010000015.1 GCA_903958565.1 uncultured beta proteobacterium | reverse complement strand
TCATGCCCATGCTGTCTACAAAACAGCCAAGAATCGTCAACGCTAACACGACAAACAGTAGAAACATTTCTTTTGAAATGCCCGCTTGCGTGACACCTTCTGATATTTCCTTTGCGATTCCTGCTAAGCCAATTGCGTAGGAGAATAAAAAGGCGGCATACACAACGAACAGAATGGACCCTGTCGCAATAACGGATTTCCGTATGGCACGGCGAAGCGTTGAAAAAGACATCTCGCCCCAGATCTTGGATACTAACCAAGCGATACAACAGCCAAGCGCGGCGGCTTCTGTCGGGGTCACAATCCCGCTGTACAGACTTCCCATCAGTAGGAGGATCATCACACCAAAGGGCATGACATCATTTACTACGGCAAGCCATGCCGTGTTTGATCCGGAGTTGTCTTTTGGCGCAAGGCTAGGGTTAAGGCAAGCGCGTATACCAATGTAAAGCATGAAGAGCCCGGTGAGTATTAAGCCCGGGACAATGCCAGCCAAAAACAACTTCGCGATCGATGTTTCGGCGAACGTGCCGTACACAATCATGGCGATTGAGGGTGGAATTAGAATGCCGAGCGTACCGCCCGCCGCCAAGGTGCCGGATGCGAGAGACATGTCGTAGCCCCGCTGGCGAAGCTGAGGGACGGACACCGTGCCGATTGACGCTGCGCATGCGACGCTTGAGCCACTGACTGCCGCAAACACGGCACAGCCAGCGATATTCGTTTGTAGCAGTCCACCAGGTAAAAAGCGTACAACCTGAGAGAGTCCACGAAAGATTCGCTGGCTTAAGCCGCTTTCCAGAAGAATCTCTGCCATCAGTATGAATAAGGGAATTGCCGTTAAGGTGAAGCTGTTCATGCTTCCCCAACTCACCAAGCCTAAGGACGTGAGACTTGGCACACCACCAGCATGCAGGAGGTAGGCGAGCGCCGCAATTCCGACCGCAAACGGGATCCACATCCCTGAAACAAGAAGCCCAACAAAAAGTAGTAAGAGAGGCAGCGTTGCGCTATCCATTGAGCGCCTCTTTTCTGTCGGTCTTAAAAAGCATTTTGCAGTCGTTGAAAATGTGTACGACCAGAACAAGCGAGGTCGAGAATGCCCCGACCACCATGAGAAGTTGAGGTATCCAGATTGGGGTTCGCAAAATTGTCAGGGCAGAGATCTCTTTTGCGTGCGATCGCGTGACGAGACCCCAAAAGTGCCACAGCAGTAGCAGCATGAATGCGAGTGCCAGTGTATCGAAGACCAATTGATATCTTGCGCGGTTGGTCGGAGACAACCAATCGTAAAAAGCGTCTACACGAAAAAGGGCTTTTTCGTGTAGCGCTACCGAGAAGCCAAAAAAAGCAAGGCAAACTAAGGCATAGCCGCCAAGCTCGTCTACAACAAGGATTGACCAATTCACCGACCAGCGCAACAGCGCATCTACCGAGATACATACCGCCAACGTACCAAGTACCAGCTCACAAATAATGAGCTGCAGGTTCGTGAGCTTTCTCACTAGACTTGCAAATCTGCTTTCGTCGACGCTGGCATTCACGGGCATTCCTTCTGAACTGGATTATTTATTTAACGCTGCGCGAACTTTCTTAAGTGCCTCGATTGCCTCAGGACCACGCTGTTTAGCCCAGTCCTCCCAATAGGGTGCCATTTTCTTTGTCGCGGCCGCTACTTGCTCTGGAGTCGCTTCGTTAATGACCATTCCTTTGCTTTTCAACATTGCTGTCACTTCAGATTCCTCTTTGCCGAGTTGATCTGTCGTGGCCGGAGCTAATCGCTGTACAGCTTGTCGAATTTTTTGTTGATTTGTCGCTGATAACTTATCAAAAGCTTTTTTGTTTACGATATACACACCGTCGAAGTAGTTGACTCCCAGGCGGTAGTTGTATTTAAGTAAGTCACCCCAAATCTTTCCGCCACCGGCACTCGCTGTAAATACTCCGTCGATTGTTCCACGCTGAAGCGAAGGAGGTACCTCCGGGGCACCTAACGTGATCGGCACGCCGCCAAAACGCTTCACAAATTCGGCTTGCTCGGGCGAAGTAACTCTGAATTTTTGTCCAGAGAACTCTTCGAGATTACCCAATTTCTTTGTTGTGAAAGCGACTTGAAATGGGAAAACAAAACGTCCGAGGACGACAACATCTTGCTTTGCAAAAGCCCGATCGATGTAGGGCCGCATGATCTCTTCGGCTTTATCGAATTCCGCTCTGCTGCTGATCAACATGGGGAGTCGTAGAACGCCTGCTATCGG
>CAJBTJ010000014.1 GCA_903958565.1 uncultured beta proteobacterium | reverse complement strand
GATTGAACCTGATAGGGAGCAAACGTAATCGTGCCCTCAGGTACAGGCTTGCCAGCTTGATTCAACCACGCACGCGCAAACAATGTATGGGCGTACGGAAGTGGGACGGCATGGCGTCCCATACAAAAAACGATCGGCCAGATATCGACTAAAGCGAGTCCGGTACCCTCTGCGCTTTCAGGAACGAGCGCATCAGCAAAGCCTGCAGAAAGCAATGTTTCCCATAAAGCAGCGCGATCTGCACTGCCCTGCTCGACACTGCGTATCACACTCGCGCCGCACTCTTGAGAAAAAAAACGATCGGCCGATTCGTAAAATGAGTTTTGCATGACAGTCACCGTAAGCCTAAACCGCGGGCAATGATTCCCCGCAGGATTTCGCGTGTACCACCGCGCAATGAGAAGGTCGCACCCATCTGCTCCAGATAGCCTAGGGTGCGCAACAAATCACTTGAGGCAATAAAGTCAGGACGCGCACCCAGCCAATTTGCAATCTGACGAATCAAGCGTTGTTCAAAATCTGTACCGTAATCTTTCACGACAGACGCGTCGATCGCTGGGCTTTCACCCTCCACGAGCTTTTGCGTCACCGCCAGGGATAGCGCTCGCAGCACAGACATTTCCGCAGCGAGCGCGCCAACGAGTGCTTGGGTCTCTGCATCCAATATTTTTTGTGCACGGACCTCATCAAGCCAGCAGTCGAGCAAAGCAATGCTCGAGTAGATGCGTTCTGGACCGCTACGCTCAAACGCGAGCTCGGCATTGACTTGATCCCACCCCTGCCCGGGCGTGCCTACGAGCGCATCAGCGCCGAGTTTCACGTTATCGAAAAAGACTTCCGAAAAATGCGCATCACCGGCCATATCGACGATAGGTCGAATTGTGACACCGGGCAGCTTGAGATCGATGATGACCTGGGACAAACCTTTTTGGCGATCCGTGGTCTCACCCGACGTACGCACTAAGGCGATCATGTAATCACAACCGTGGGCGTTCGTCGTCCAAATTTTGCTGCCATTGAGCCGCCAGCCATCCTCAGTGGGGGTGGCACGGGTTCTGATGCTAGCCAGATCAGAGCCTGAGCTTGGCTCGCTCATCCCAATGCAAAAAAAGGCTTCACCTCGACAAATTCGGGGAATGTAAAACTCTTTTTGTGCCTCAGTGCCGTAGCGCAAAATCAGAGGACCACTTTGTCGATCTGCAATCCAATGCGAAGCAACAGGCGCACCGGACGCTAACAACTCTTCAGACAACACAAAACGCGAGAAAAAACCCTTGCCCGATCCACCGTAAGCGACGGGAATCGTCAAGCCCAGCCAGCCTTTGGCTGCAAGACGTCGGCTAAAGCCATCGTCGGTTCCCATCCAGGAGCGCGACTTGATGTGCGCAGGCACATCCCGCATTTCTTGCTTTAAGAAAGCACGAACCTCAGCGCGAAAGGCTCGCTCCTGTTCGGGCACCTGGGTGAACTCTAATGCGGTAAGCATATTCGTACGTATCCGGAAATTAAGAAAACTCAATCTAAGATGCCCGAGGCATCTCGCCGCAATATACTAGGAATACAGCGACGTCGATCCAAGCCTCGATTGTAGGGGTTCGAAGAGTCCGGGGACAATCACTAAGGATAAAGACATGAGTGAAACTAAGCTATTAGGCGCGGGATATATATGGCAAGAACTGGCTGTCGGCCAGCGGTTTCGAACCTTCCGTCGCACCATCACCGAGACCGACATCGTCAATTTCATTAGCGTCACTGGGATGCTCGAGACTATTTTTATCGATACGACCTTCTCGCACGGTGCAATGAAAGGTCGCCCAGTGCCTGGCGGACTCACCTACGGACTCATCGAGGGCCTATTAATGCAGGGGATGGTACAGGGCACGGGCTTGGCGTTGCTAGAAGTGCATAAAAAGCTCTTGCAGCCCGTCATCGCAGGCGATACCGTTTGGGCTGAAGTCGAGGTCACTGGAATACGACCGACGTCTAAACACAACAGAGCGGTCGTGACGTCACGTGTGGATGTAAAAAATCAACACAATGTGGATGTGATGACCTACACCGCTGTCAGAATGCTAGCGGGCGAGCGCCACTAG
>CAJBTJ010000013.1 GCA_903958565.1 uncultured beta proteobacterium | reverse complement strand
TTGAAGCAATTAATCCGGGTGGGTACACCGACGATGCAACAATCCTATTCAGCAACTATCGAGACACAAGTCCAGGCGGTGCTTTTGCAATCAGCCCAGCAAAGCAAGGGGACCGAAGAAGTGAAAGTAACGAAGGAGATGTTTGGCTTAATTTAAATGAAGTCTTTCAAGAGGCTGCTCCCGTACAAGGTACGTACTCGTTTTGGGTACTTATCCACGAGATTGGCCATGCCATCGGTCTATCGCATCCAGGCCCCTACAATGCGGATGGCAAAGCAGCTATTACGTATGCAAAAAACGCAAAATTTATTCAAGATAGTTCGCAATACACGGTCATGTCGTATTTTGATGGATCGGAGACAGGGCAATTGCCGGGAATAAAGACTGAAACCAATACGCCACAATTATTTGACATTCTAGCCATGCAAAATAAATATGGCTCTAATATGCAAACGCGTTCTGGCGATACGATTTATGGCTTTGAGTCAAATGCTGGACCAATTTATGACTTTGCATTAAACAGCTCTCCGCAATTTTCTATCTGGGATGGGGGCGGAATTGATACGTTTAATGCTTCGGGGTTCAGCCAAAAACAAATTATCAATTTGAATCCAAATACTTTTTCAAATATTGACGGCAAAATTTATAATATTTCAATTGCACTCAATGTCAGTATAGAAAATGCAGTCGGAGGATCTGGAGATGACTTCCTATATGGCAATGCCCTAGAAAATAGGATTCAGGCTGGCGCTGGTGATGACAGCATTGAGGGCTCTTACGCTAACGACGATATCGATGGTGGAGAGGGTATCGACTATGCAGTGTACGCTGCAAGTATTTCGACGATGATAGCGGCCGCCAGAGATGCGAATGGACTGGTGACTATTCGCACATCTTTCGGTACCGACACGTTGAGCAACATTGAATCCGTTTCTTTTTCTGATGATACTGTTTCCATTGAAGAGCTTCTCGGTGGTTATGCGCCACCTGTTTATCAAACAAATGCCGGTCAAATAACCGCCAACATTTACGCTGGCCCTGTGGATTTTTTAAACTTCCAAATGCTTGGAACCGCCTCGAGTGACATCGTCAATGGGTCATCAGAAAACGATTTCATGAATTTGCTGGGTGGCGATGATGCTGCTTCAGGGGGAGGAGGACAAGATGTTTTGGATGGTGGAGTTGGCTCAAACTTTTTGACGGGTGGATCAGGATCGGACATATTTTTTATAGATAACCGAATCGGATCTAATACTTGGTCCACGATCACAGATTTCGGTCCCGAGGACAGCGTCAACATTTGGGGCTGGCAGCAAGGCACCAGTCAACTAATTTTATCCCTTGATAATCAAGGAGCAGAAGGTTTTAAGGGAGCAACTTTCCACTACGATCTAAACGGTAACGGCATGATCGATACCAGCATCACATTCTCGAGTCTCGCTCTTGCTTCAATGTCGAGTCCGATTCCAGAAGAGATCGCTGGTAATGGATACTTGCTTTTTGCTTAGAACCCTCGAACTAGTCATTTCGCCGTTAGAGGGTTGTCCGGTAGCGATGCGCTTTTAGCAAAGCCTCAATATTTTTGGTGAGCGGTACAAGGGCCGAACTTGTGACCCCTGCCTTGTGATTAGACATCCGACACTCAGCGTACGATCGGCGCAATGCTGCTGAACTGATCCGTCCATAACCTCAACCCAGGCTGGTCGTAGGGCTCGTATCTGAGCAAACGACCCTGATCGTCCCGAATTTCGCGACTAACCGAGGAGTGCGCCTTCAGATAGGCTTGGTCATGTGTCATGATGAAGTGCAGATTCCTTCTCACTTTACGTACCTCATCGATATTCTGGTATTTATGACGGTGGGCCATACCCAATACCTCGGCTTGGGCCTTCACAATCGGGTAAAGATTCAAATAAGCGTTGGTGATGTTGATCGCGATGTGACCATCCGGTTTCAGGTGATCGCGATAAATCTGAAACGCCTCACGTGTCAACAAATGGATAGGCACCGAACCGCCTGTGAAAGCATCTAACACAATCACGTCGTACAACTTGTCTTTGGGCAGCTGCTCCATGCGCAACCTAGCATCACCTAGCAAAATATTCTGCTCACCAGCCTTGCAGGTCGACAAGTTATCAAACCACTCCTGCGCAATCCGCACAGCCGCAGGGTTGATTTCATAAAAGTCGTAGGCATCGGCTGGGCGTGCGTAGTTGGCCAAGGTGCCAGCACCCAAACCAATCAACGCAACCGAAAGCGACGGTTTTTGTGTCATCGCCCACTGTAAAGTCTCGCCGATACCGCTGTCTCGCGCATAGTAAGTTGTCGGCACATGACGAAGCGCGTCAGAAAGAAACTGCTGACCATGCGTCACATTACCGCTGAAAAAAACCCGGTCATTGCGCTCGGGGTCGGATGTAAATCGTCGCTCTTTCACGGCAACAGTGCCATAAAAATTTCGGACTTGGTCAAGTAAAACTTCGGTATCTTCGCCTTTGTGGACGTCACGCCAAGACTTCGGGCTTTCCATGACAAATAACGAAACCACCATGACCACTGCCGTCAACGCGCCCACTGTATGACGCACATGTCCAGGGGTTTGCCTCCCAGCGCGGAACAACACATGGCACGCCAACAAGGCCACCAAGATCAGTGCCATCAACCACTCGTAGTAATCGTCAAAGAATTGAGTGGCCACAAGGGTCACGAATAAGCCCCCGAACGCCCCCCCAATCGACATACACAGATAAAACTCAGTCAATCGACGCGTATCCACCGGCCTGCGACGGTACAACTCGCCATGGCACAGCATGCACACCACAAACAACAATGCGTAATGCGACCAACGTACCTCATTGACGCCAGAGTCCCATTGAATACCGAGCCAACTCGGTATGTCGCTCAACCCTGAAGACGCTATCAACAAAACTAGCGTGAGGAAGGCAAACAACTTGGGGCGGTACCACCGAGGGTGGTCAAACGTCAGGATGAAAGTGATCAAATACAAGCTCAGCGTCGCCACCCAAAGCCCTGGCTCGGGTGCCACATCGTGGCTAATCTGATCTGTAGTTGCAATAAAAACAAGTGAAGCCAAGGCCGGCAAAGCCACCCACGACATGCGCAGGGTCAACGAAGGCTTCAGCACGCTGGCCGCGCTCGCCTGAGTGGTCGGCACGCCAGCTACAGCATCAGAATGGGCTGCGCCGACAGGAGAATTGTTTTGCCACGCACCAAAAGCCACCGGTAAGCAAAGCAAGGCAAACACCCAAAAGCCTGCTGTCCAAAGGCGCCCCATTTCCTGCTGCTCCAGCCAAGGCTCAAGCACATACGGGAAAGACAAAAGTGCCAAGAGCGAACCCACATTGGACAAAGCGTACAAACGGAACACTGATGAGGAGTGTGCCGTGCTGGTGAACCAGTGCTGAACCAAAGGCCCTGTGGTCGCCAAACAGAAATACGGCAAGCCCACACTGGCACCCAAAATAAGCAGCACTTGAAAAACAGGTGAATCAGGTGATTCAGGTCGAAGTTCTGCACCGGGCAGCACCCTGGCAGCCAGCACGGCCGCAAGCACTAGCAAGACCACATGGATGCGCGCCTGAGTTTTCCTGGAGGGCAAGGAGGCCAAAGCGTGGGCATAGAGATAGCCCAAGCACAACAGGCTTTGAAAAAACAGCATAGCCGTGGTCCAAACTGCAGGGCTGCCACCAAACCATGGCAGGATTTGTTTGCTCAACAGGGGCTGAACCTGAAACAGCAAAAACGCGCTAGTAAAAATCGTCAATGCAAAGGGCAAAAAACTCCACGGATTGGGAGTTTGGCTCGGTCGGGTATGGGTCATGATCAGGAGGTGACTGGGGG
>CAJBTJ010000012.1 GCA_903958565.1 uncultured beta proteobacterium | reverse complement strand
CTTAGGACGCGATCCCCTTGCCGGTGTGCTACGAGTTGGTGTGATTCATACGATCGGCCCATACTTGTTGCCAAAATTGGTACCGACACAGATTGAGCGGACACCGCAAATGCCATTGATTTTGCAAGAGAACTTTACGGTGCGCTTGTTAGAACTCTTGCGTCAGGGTGAGATTGACTGTGCCATCATGGCCTTGCCACTCCCTGATTCTGGACTAAGTGTGCTGCCACTTTACGATGAAGATTTCGTCGTCGCCATTCCAGCGCATCACCCTTGGGCAACCCGAAAGACCATTTCGGCCGAAGACCTCAAGCAGCAAAATATGCTGTTATTAGGAAGTGGACATTGCTTTCGCGATCAAGTCCTAGAAGTATGTCCCGAACTTTCTCGATTCGCTGCGGCAAGCGAAGGCATTCAACGGACCTTTGAAGGATCCTCGCTTGAGACCATTCGCCACATGGTCGCAGCCGGTATCGGTATCACGGTGATGCCGGCGAGTTCTGTGTCTTCTGTTGATCGAAATAGCAAATTACTGAAATACATTAAATTCGATAAGCCTGTGCCCAACCGCCGTGTGGTGCTGGCGTGGCGTAAAAGCTTTCCGCGTACGGTCGCGATTGACGCTTTGGTTCAAGCGGTCGTGCATTGCGGATTAGATGATGTGCACATGAATGAGCCCTCGACCAGCAAGAGTGTTGCCCATCGTGCTTGAGCGCCTCGCACTCTACGCAAAACTTGTGCGTATCGATAAGCCAATTGGTGTGTTGCTTTTACTATGGCCGACACTTTGGGGGTTGTTCGTGGCGGCAGAGGGATGGCCGGATCCAGTGGTCTTGTGTATTTTTGTGATCGGTACGTTTTTGATGCGTTCTGCCGGATGTGCCATCAATGATTACTTCGATCGAGACGTTGATCGCCATGTGGCGCGCACCGAGAATCGTGTGTTGACCGCTGGTTTAATTAAACCGCGGGAGGCGTTATATGTGGCTGCAGGTTTAGGCTTGCTCAGCTTTGCGCTCGTGCTGTGCCTGAACGGGTTGACGATTTTATTAGCTGCTGTGGCGGCGATACTCGCGATCACGTATCCGCTCTTTAAGCGGTTTTTTGCCATTCCGCAGGCTTATTTGGGTATTGCCTTTGGGTTTGGGATTCCAATGGCGTTTGCCGCAGTACAAGGCAGCATTCCCATGGTTGCCTGGGTGATGTTGCTCGCAAACGTTTGCTGGGCAATTGCGTATGATACGGAATATGCCATGGTCGATCGAAATGACGATATACGACTTGGTCTAAAGACCTCTGCGATTACCTTTGGCCGTTACGATGTGATGCTGGTCGCAGTGTTTTATCTGCTGACGATTGCCTTGCTGGGTGTAGTGGGTCGCTTACAGCATTATGATTGGCCGTATTACTTGGGCCTGCTTGTCGCGTGTGGGATCGCAGCGTTGCATATCCATTGGATTCGCGGACGTGATCGGCAACAGTGTTTTAAGGCTTTTTTACACAATACGTGGTTTGGGGCTGCCGTGTTTGGTGGTATTGGACTACAGCTCATTATCGATTGATTTTTGGAATGAAGATGGCAACATTTCCTTCAGTGGCATTTATTGGCGGGGGCAATATGGCGAACGCTCTCGTCTCGGGCATGCTTGCCCAGGGTTGTCCTGCAGAGCAGGTGCATGTGGTGGAGGTAGTCGATGCCTTGCAAGAGCAGTGGCGTGCACGCTCGGTGAGCGTAAGCGCTGCGCCAGACCAAGCGTTGGCGCAGCGGCAAGTTTGGATTTTTGCCGTCAAGCCTCAACAGATGCGAGAGGTTGTCTTGCAATGCCGTCCTTGGCTCCAGCCCAATACGTTGGTGATTAGTATTGCGGCGGGGATTTCGATTGAGTCCCTCGGAAAGTGGCTTGGCGATGAGACCAAGCCTTATGGAAATATTGTGCGTTGTATGCCGAATACGCCTGCGCTTGTGGGCGCTGGCGTCACGGGGATGAGTGCACCCTCGACCACGACTGCTGCGGATCGTGCCAGAGCCACCGCATTACTTTTGCCCGTCGGCGAAGTGGTGTGGGTCGATAGCGATCGTGCCATCGACGCGGTAACTGCGCTGTCAGGAAGTGGGCCCGCGTACGTTTTTCTTTTTATCGAGTCGCTCATTCAAGGCGGGTTGGCCTTGGGGTTGTCGGAGCAACAGTCGCGGGATTTGGCATTGTCGACCCTTGCGGGCGCAACCAAACTCGCACAGCAGTCGCCTGAATCGCCCTCCGTGCTTCGTGAGCGTGTGACCTCGAAGGGTGGGACGACCGCTGCGGCACTCGATGTGTTTGCACAGCAGGGATTTAGTACAACCGTAGGCCAAGCGATGGCCGCTGCCGACCAACGTGCCGCCGAGCTATCGCTCGAGTTTGGAAAGTAAGCCTCACACTAAATTTTGTTAACAGGAATGACCTAATGAAAAAGCTTTTTGCCGCAGTAGGCGGTTTGATCGTTGTGCTTCTCGCTGTTTGGCTCGGCGCAAGTATTTATGTGGGACGCAGCACAGAAAAGTTTGTTGCATCGATCACCGAGCGTAACAAGCCTGGTGCCGCCCTGCGCATTGTGAACGTCAAGCACAACCAATCGCTTTTTTCTGCAACGGGTTCTTTTGACCTACAGTTTGCGGATGTCAGCGCAGAGGCGAAGGATGGCGCCGCGTTGTATACCGCTGAGGCGACGTATAAAGTGTCGAACTTGTTGCTGCCGGACTCTGCGATGCGCTTTGACTGGCATGTCAAACCCGCTGGTCCCCGTGCACAAGCGCTCAAGGATTTTTTTGGTCAAGAGTTTGATCTGCACGGTCATGGCAAGCTTGCCTATGGCGGTGCCGCCCGCTCGAGCTTTAGTCTACCGAAGCTGGCCGTACGACAAGGTCGCGACTCTTTTGACTTTAGTCCATTAGCAGGCAATATCGCTTGGGGTGCCAAGACACTCGCTCTAGATTTCAAATTAGATCGCCTCACGATGCGCACGGCTGAGTATGTGCTGGATGTACAAGGTGTCAAGCTGCAGTCCGATGTGAGCGACCGGCAAAAAGGGATTGGCTCTGGAACGCTTGGTATAGCCAAAGTGAGTACCAAGGAGTTCACCGCAGAGAACTTCGTCCTGACGAGCACGACCACAGAAAAAGATAAGCGCGTGAACTTATCGATCAACCCTAAGGCGGATTCGCTCAATGTCGTTGGCCAGAAATTTCGGGATGTTTCGCTCGAGTTTGCGGTCAATGGAATGAATAGTGCAAGCGTGGAGGCCTTATCCGCAGTGGGTCATGACTCTAATGACTTTCGCATGCTGACCGCCGATGAACAGTCGCGCGTCAAGCAAGCCCTGCGTGCGTTACTTGGTGATGGTTTTTCAGTCGGTATTCCTTCTATTGCGGCCAAGACAGAAACGGGCTCAGTCGAAGGGTCTCTAAAGCTTGAGGTTCTGCCTGGACCAGGTGCGGCGCAAGCCCAGTTTTCAACGGTGGATTCTGTGCGAGCCTCAGGACAAATCGAAGCGAAGGGACGAGTCTTGGATAATAAGCAACGCTCAATGGCGATGATGTTTGGTTTGGTTATGCCCACAAAGGAAGGTCTACGTGCTGGTTTTGAACTAGCCGGTGGTTCGATCAAGGCGAATGGTAAGAGCTTTGACGTCAAAGCAAATCTTGCATATTTTGACGAACTGATCAACGAATCCTTGAAGTAGCAAACTTGCTTTGAGCAAGCTTTCGATGCGCGCGCACCACGAAAAAAAACCGTGCGCAATGTGATTGCACACGGTTTTTTTGAGTTGCGTCTTTATACGGGTGTAAACATGGGGACGGGAGGCCCGTCACCTTCAGAAGGCTTGAAAACCAGCTTCACTTTCTGGCCAATTTTTAAAGCCTCTAGGTCGCAGTCGACAATCTGCGTCATCATCGTCACGCCCTCGTCGAGCGATACATAGGCGATGCAGTAAGGATTTGGATTGCCACGCTGCATGACGCTTAAGGAATAGATGGTGCCTTTTCCTGATGCCTCGATCCATTCCGTGTCGCCCATGCAAAATGGGCACAACTCGCGCGGATACCAATGCGTTTGACCGCAGGATTTGCATTTTTTAATGAGAAACTTTCCGAGCTTGGCTGCATCCCAAAATGGCTCGTTGCCTTTTTCTTGTGCGGGTGCAGGAATCGGATTGGGTTGATACATCATTGTCATGATTAGTTACGCTCCATGATCAGTGTCGCGCTGCCGTGGCGCGAACCAAGGAAACCACCCGTGCCGTGGGCAAGAGCGATGTCACAATTTTTAACTTGTACGGCAGGGTGCGCTTCGCCGCGCAACTGACGCACGGCTTCGATCACTTTTGTGATGCCGCCACGATTGGCTGGATGGTTATTGCACAAGCCACCACCGTCTGTATTGAAAGGAAGTTTGCCTACACCGGAAATCAGGTTGCCATCGGCGACGAACTTACCGCCTTCGCCTTTTTTACAAAAGCCCAGATCTTCAAGTTGCATGATCACCGTGATCGTGAAGCTGTCATAGATTGAGGCGTATTTGATATCTTGTTGCGTAACGCCAGCCTCTTTAAAGGCTGCGGCGCCAGAAAAACGCGCAGCAGAGTAGGTAAGGTCAACATGACCACCTAACTGGCCCTTCACGGCTTCACCCGCACCGAGCAACTTCACGAGAGGCCGCTTAAGCGACTTCGCGATTTCTGGACGAGCAATAATCAGTGCACCACCGCCATCGCTCACGACGCAGCAGTCCAGGCGGTGCAGAGGCGTGGACACGAGCGGCGAGTTCACAACATCTTCTACTGTCACGACATCACGCAACATTGCATGTGGATTGTGTTGTGCATGATGTGATGCCGCAACTTTGACCCAAGCGAGCTGCTCGGCGGTTGTGCCGAATTCATACATATGACGCGCAGCCACCATTGCGTAGCTATTCACCGTCACTGAGCCAAAGGGGGCCTCGAATGGCACATCGGGCAGATCCGAACCCCAATTGCGCGGCTGAAGACCAGACGAGCCCGCAGAGCGTGGTCGACCTGCGAGGGTGACAAGAGCGACGTCGCACTTGCCCGCAGCGATTGCTTGGGCGGCGTGGGATACGTGGATGAGGTATGAGCAGCCGCCGGTTTCTGTGGAATCTACATGGCGTAGCTTGGTCAGCCCCATGTAGTCGGCCATATTCAGCATGCCCAGCCCTGGCGCGTCGCCGGCGCAGAAGTAACCGTCAATGTCACTGAGGGTCAGGCCAGCGTCTTCGAGTGCGCCGCGAGCGGATTCTGCATGCAGTTGTGCAACGGATTTGTCCGGTGCTTTACGGGTTGGGTGCTCGTAGGCTCCAACGATATAGGCTTTGTCTCGTATGCTCATGTGCGATATTTTGGTGGTTAAAAAATTGTGAATTAGCTTTGTACCACTGTTGCTTGTGATTGTTGGGGCAAGTTCTTGTTTTGGCTAGCGCGTGCTGGCCTCAGTTGTCCTTGGTAAGGCTCGAGAGTCCAAGCATGAGCCAGCCCAGCATCAGGGCGATGCCGCCCGCTGGGGCCACGTTGCCGGCGGCCAGGATCCCTAGGAGGTATTTCGCGTAGATGCCTCCGCAGAATAAGGTGACCCCCGCTAACGTAAACCACCGTGCGAGGCTGGCAAACACCCCGGACAAACTGGTGACATAAAGGAGTAGGACCGCGTGAACGAGCTGCATGAGCGCAGCACGTTCAACCGCTTGTGCGGCTTTAGGGTCTGCGATCGCGTGCGCCGCGACGGCGGCCAAGGCAACCGCGCTCAGCCCGAGAAGGGCCGCTATCAAGCGCCAAGGACGGGATGCTCGGGATAGGTTGCTCATGGTGTGTCGCAAATATAGTTAAAATTCTCAGCGTATTATGCAACCTTTAACGTACGCTGAGCAGCGCCAAGGAACCCCACATGAAACGACAATGGCTCGCACTGATTGGCCCGATCCTGTTGACCGGCTGCCTGGGTGTCAATCCCACAAGTTCACCTAAAGATAGCTTTACTGTTCCTGTGTCCTTCCAGGAGGTGTTTGATCGCGCAAAGGCCCAAGCCCAAGAGTGCTGGAGCGCGGGCGGAGAGTTTCCGGTGAAGTCCTCCATCGATCAGGCGAACGGTTCTGCGCGTGTGTGGGTGACGGGCATCCTAGGTTCAACACCTTATGCGCAGGTGGATATACGGGCGCTTGGGGATCGGAGTACTGAGGTCGTTGCGATGGTGTCCGGCATCAATATGTGGAATCGTGCATCACTGGCTGCCTTGCATGAGGTCATGCAGTTTGGTGTCCCGACCTGTTCAAGTTATATGCCGCGCGCGACACCTCGCTAAGTAGGCCCGCAACGTTGTTTTGTTTTTCTTTTACCGTAGATTAATTGTGTCAACTGCAAATTCGCCTCAAAAATATTTCGGACTTGAGATTCCCTATCTCGATTTTCTTCAGCTTGAACCGGTTCTCTGTGAGAACGATCGTGCGGTAACGCGCCTGCGGTTTCGTGCTGAGCTGCTCAATAGCCGTGGTCATATTCACGGCGGCGCACTCATGAGCATTCTTGACTTCACCTTGAGTGCAGCGGGTCGTGCCAATGATCCTCTCGGGATCGGGATGGCGACGATCGATATGCATACGAGCTGCATCGAGCCCGCGACAACAGATCTCACCATCGAGGCACGTTGCATTAGACGTGGTGCGTCGATCGCCTTTTGCGAGGGTGAAATTTTGGATGCGACCGGCAAACTGATCGCGAAAGCATCCGCCGCTTTTAAAGTGTTGAAAGTGAAGTAGCGGTTGCCTAAGGCATTTAACTGAGTTTTGCTTTGACGCGTGCCGAAAGTGCAGACATCTCTGCGCGGCCTGCTAGCGCTTGCTTCAAGATCGCCATCACTTTACCCATCGCGGGTGCGCCCGTCACGCCTTGCGCGTTGACCTCTGCAAGCGCAGCATCGATTGCGGCTGCGATATCGGCCTCACTGGCTGCCTGAGGTAGAAATTCTTTGAGGACGGCCATTTCAGCGGTTTCTTGTGCGGCGGTTTCAGTTCGCCCTGCCTGCTCGAATGCAGCGATCGATTCCCGACGTTGTTTGACTTGTTTTTCAATGATGGCGACCACGTCGGCGTCGTTTAAATCTTTGCGCTCATCGATTTCGCGTTGCTTAATGGCGGCCTGTAAAAAGCGCAGTGTGCCGAGGCGCTCAGAGGCTTTGGCGCGCATGGCATCCTTGACGGCATTCGCGAGGCGCAATTTTAGGTCTGACATGATGTGCTTTCCGTAAAGACGAGAGAGAGACGAATTATAGAGCGTGCGCGAGCTTGAGCGCACGTAGTAGGTCCGTGTGATCCTCAAGACGACCGGCCAGTAGATGTTTGATGCCTTGTACGTGTTGCCAAATGCCAATGACTCCTAGCAGCGGGGCATGTAACAGCGCGTGACGTTCTCGTTCTAGCAACGCAGGGCGAACAATGACGTTAACCGATCCCGTTTCGTCTTCAAGCGTTAAGAATAGAATGCCATTGGCGGTAGGCGGGCGTTGCCTAAGAATGACGAGCCCACAGGCGCGTGCGAGTCGACCGTCTTGAAGATCGCCGAGTGACTGTGCAGAGCAAAACCGCAGCGTATTTAATTGCGACCGCAGCAACGCAAGGGGATGACGACCGAGTGTGTAGCCCAGCTGACGGTAGTCTGTCAGCATATTGTCTGCTTCACTTGGCGCTGATAGCTCGGCGTCGCAATCGTCCTGGATGGGTGCGTCGCGTAGCAAGCCTTTGGTCGCGATGTGGCCTGTCACATCCCATGCTGCACGTCGACGATGAACAGACCAGTGATCGAACGCACCGACCTGTGCGAGCTTTTGTAACGTGCTGTGGTTGAGTCCCGTACGTTTGGCAAAATCCTGGAGGTCGACAAAGGGCGCCTCGAGACGGGTTTGCTCGATGGTGAGGGCTGCGCTACGTTCTAAGCCGCTTATTTGATTGAAGCCTAACTGCACCGCAGGTCGGGCTCCCGGCAGGGGTTGCGTGAGAGTGCAATCCCACATACTTTGGGTCGCGTCGATTGGATCAACCTTGACGCCATGGCGCCTTGCGTCTTGTATCAATTGTGCCGGCGCATAAAAACCCATGGGTTGCGCATTGAGCAAGGCCACAAGAAAAGCCTCGGGCTCGTGACATTTGAGCCAGGCACTGACATAGGCTAGCAAGGCGAAGCTTGCGGCATGGCTTTCTGGAAATCCATATTCGCCAAAGCCTTCGATCTGTTTAAAAATTGCGTCTGCAAATTCTGGCGTATAGCCGTTATTGAGCAGGCCATTTATTAATCGTGTTCTAAATTGATCTACCCCACCTTTGCGTCGCCAAGCTGCCATGGATCTGCGTAACGCATCGGCTTGGCCAGCGTTAAACCCGGCTGCGACCATGGCGATTTTCATAACTTGCTCTTGAAAAATGGGTATGCCTAGTGTGCGTTGCAACACTTCGCGTACGGCAGGACTTGGGTAGACAACTGCTTCAAGACCTTGACGCCTTCTGAGGTAGGGGTGCACCATACCGCCTTGGATCGGGCCGGGTCGTACGATCGCGACTTCAACGACGAGATCGTAAAAGCAGCGCGGCTTGAGTCGCGGCAACATACTCATTTGTGCACGCGATTCAATTTGAAAGACACCAACCGTATCGGCCTGACAAATCATGTCATAGGTTGCACAATCACCTTGTGGCACATCATGCAATGCAAAATGCGCGATGCCGCGTCGCCAAGCGGTGAGATGCAATGCTTGACGAATAACGGTCAGCATCCCTAAGGCCAGTACGTCTACCTTCAGTAGCCCGACAGCATCCAAGTCATCTTTATCCCACTGCACAACACTACGTTCGGGCATTGAGGCGTTTTCGATAGGTACCATGCGCGAAAGCAAACCGCGCGCTAGTACAAAACCGCCAGGGTGCTGGGAGAGGTGACGTGGGAATCCCATTAAGGCTTGAGCGAGCTGTGCCCATTGCTGCGTCACAATATCCTCAGTATCCATACCCGCTTCAGCAAGACGATTGATTAAGTCTTGCTTGCCATCCCGCCAACGATACGATTTAGCCACGCGGTCGATACGGTTTGAATCCATGCCCAGAGCGCGCCCGCTATCACGCAAGGCGCTGCGAGGTCGATAAGATGTCACCACTGCAGTCAATGCAGCGCGTGTACGACCGTATTTTTGATAAAGATACTGAATAACTTCTTCGCGTCGGTGGTGCTCGAAGTCCACATCAATGTCGGGAGGCTCGTTACGTTCACGACTAATAAAACGCTCGAAGAGTGCATTGCCATTTGCGGGATCTACAGAGGTAATACCTAAGCAATAACAGACGGCAGAGTTTGCTGCAGAGCCACGTCCCTGACAAAGAATGCCCCGACCGACCGCGAATTTCACCAAATCGTAGACCGTGAGGAAGTAGGCTTCGTATTGCAACTCAGCGATCAGCGCAAGCTCTGCGTCAAGTTGCTTTTGCACTTGATCCGGAATGCCGCTTGGGTAACGGTGCTGTGCACCTTGCATAGTTTGTTCATGCAGGTAGCGCTGAGCGGTATAGCCTTCAGGGACAACTTCGTCTGGGTATTCGTAACGTAGGCTGTCCAGGCTAAACGTACATTGTTGTGCAATGTGGATTGTTTCTTGTAGTAGGGCTTGAGGATATAGATTCGCCAGGCGCATCCGACTACGCAGATGTTGCTCTGCATTAGCGGCGAGTAAGTAGCCGCATTCGCTCACCGTTTTGTGTAATCGGATCGCAGCAAGGGTGTCATGTAAAGGCTTGCGCGAACGTTTGTGCATTTCCACTTGCCCCAACGCGACACAAGGTAAACCAAGTGTATTGGCCGCGTGTTCAATCTGTTGATTGAGGGGTCGTTCATTATTACGATGCAGGTAACTGATCCCCACCCAGGCACGTTCGGGGTAGGCCATCTTGATCCATTGCAAGCGTTCAGCTAATTCGTGTGGCGTTGCGAAATGATCTGGCACCAGAATCGCGAGACAGTCCTGAATCTGCGCCTCTTCAGGACGCAACAGATATTGCCCTTTAGGGGCCTGCATACGTCCGCGTGTGATGGTTTCACATAAATTGCCATATCCCTCACGATTCTGTGCCAGCAAAATGATTCGAAATGCGGAGTATGTCTGGGGCGTTAGGCGTAATTCTGAACCGACCAAAAGTTTTAGACCTATTTTTTTAGCTTCAACGTGCGCGCGCACAATCCCGGCAAGTGAGCATTCATCGGTGAGAGCGAGAGCGTGATAGCCGAGCGCAGCCGCTTGTGCGATAAGACTTTCAGGCGCTGAGGCGCCGCGCAGAAAGGAAAAGTGGCTTGAGGTGCTGAGCTCTGCGTACGCGGGCAGTCCCGATTGCTGTGGGATCTGCATAGTGTTAGCTAAAGAGCCCATGCAAATACCAATGCGGGGGATCTGCATCGCGCTCACGATAAATCCAGTAACGCGCGCCTGTCGTATCACGTGCCTCGAAGTAATCTCTTGCAATGCTCGGCCCGCCCCACCAGCCGCACTCCAGACGCTCGGGGCCGCGCAAGAGCTCAAGCGCGGTGCGATAAATAGGTCGATTTCGCTCTACACGTAGTGCAATAGGCACTGGCAGGAGCCAGAACGGTCGATCGAGCAACTGCGGTGCACCGTCCTGCGCAGCGTGCTCAAGGTTGCTAGGTGTAGATATCCAGTTGTTTGCGATTTCAGGGCGATGGTCAGCGACGGCTGCGGGGTGTAATAAACATTGGGGCCCCAATCGTGCCGTGAGCAGATCGAAGAGTTTGCGGCGTTCCGCAGGCGTGCGAAGCGTTTCTGGAAATAGTCCTCCGGCAGTATGTTGTAACTCAGCAATGGCGATGCTTTCTACTGTTAGTGCAATGACTGAATCTTTCAGGGGTAAGCGTTCAATATGCTCATGCACCAAAAGCATTAGACCGCTGAGCGTGTGGACAGGCTCTCCAAAAGCTAAATCATGTTGTGTGTGGACGGCACTCTCTTTATAGCGCTCGTGATGCAAGATAATACGCAGACGTGTAAGGGCGCTGCGTTTTGCAACGAGCCACACGCATAGCCGCGCTAGCATGTGTTCGATACGATGCATAATGGCCACGGTATGATCCATACGCTCGGTCAAGTCTAGACGTTGCATAAATTGAGGCGCAGGCTGATAAGTTTTAAGCGTGGTGTGCGTTTGACTGTAGGCGGCATCGAGTTCTTGTAGAAGTGCTAGCCCGACTCGTCGAGATAGGCCTGCCCGTGGCAAGGTACGTAGCTCCTTAAGTGTGTTGCAACCAATGGCATCGAGCCACTGACGATGCGCCTGTGCACCCGGCAGAACGAGACAGGGCAGGGGGTCGAGTGCTCGCGTCAGTGACGTGTACGAGCAAGCATAGCGTTGACGTGCTTGGTTTACGTTAGCAAGCAACCATGCACCAGTCGGGGTGGGCGCCACACTAGTACTGAGCTGATTGTGCAACACGCTCACGCGTTGCCGTAGTCCGTAAAGAATTTTTCGTACGCCCCCAAATAATCGTAAGCTTGCTTCGATCTCTAGCAGTACCGTATGGTTTGCTCCTTGATAAACGGCTGGCGTATAGGCGAGCGCATGCTGCGCACACTGATCGAAAATTGATTGTTGCGTCTCTGTCGAACGTTCAGTCGTTAACGCCTCAAGCTGAGGGTGCCAAGACGGTTGCCAGCATTCGAGTGCGTGTAGGCGCAGGCCGATCCATATCGCCATGAGTGGTACTCATCAAATAATTGTGTGTTTCGCGCGGTAGGCAAAGCAACTTGCTGTGCAACGAGCCGCGTCGTTTGATAACGGAAATATGTAAATTCCCTGCGTGGTCGGGTTCGAGTGTTAACCGTAGGTTGGCGGGTGAGGCAATCGCTTTTGTGGCGATCGGTCGATACATCACGAAAAGCGTTTGGCTTGTTTGGGCAGCGAGTTGTAAACGTTTGAGTGCAAGCTGGGGGATGGTGTCTGTCCAACAAAGGAGTGCCGCGCAACTGCCGTTCCTGAGTGTTTGCTCTGCCGCCCACCATTGATCACGGCGTTCGGCCGTGCGCACATAAAAAACCGAACGTGATGTGTTTAACCAGCTCTTCCAACAAACAATATTGGGGATATAGGGGGGATTAATGAGCGCGATCGCTTGCTGCGGATCCAGTGAGGTCAGCGCAGGGCGCAAGAGACGTAATTCGCCGATTCCTGCCCCAGCGGTTAAGAGTTCAATGAGTGTGCCTGTCGGCCAGCCGCCCCCGGGGAGCTCTGCATCGAGGCTGCGGTGACCCGTGCCAACGGTAGGGCGTGTGTATGTGCCGAGCTCAGAGCCCCGCCACAGATCTGGGTGAATGTGCTGTGGCTGGGTGCTAGGTCTGTTTTTTTGTCTTGAGATTGAAGAGAAAAGCATGATGAAGATTCATGAAAGCCAGGATTAATACTGTACAAATATACAGTATTAATAGAATCTTCAACTAGACATTATTTAAAAATTTTTTGCTGCGTCGTGTCGATTGTCCAATGCGTTTGACCTTCAGTTTGACCTAGCGCGTTGTAGCGTCGCTCAAGGAAAATCGCTTTTCCATCAATATGTTGCAGAATAATTGTGGTGCAGCGCGTGCCATATCGGGGATCGGTGATGAAAGGGCTACCTAAAATTTTTTCCCGACTGAGTCCCACTCCGGTATCCGGCAACTCATGTTCGGCGGCTGGTGTGGTGTCTTGCAAAATACTAAATAATACTTCCGACGATGGGGCTGCCACATCGGACAGATGCTGTTCGAGTGCATCGCGTGTGCGCAAGACTTTGGGCCAGGGGGCATCGAGTACCGCGTTAGAGAGTCCAAACGTCCCGTTGGTCAAATGCTGAGGGGGGCTCGCGTTGCGGTTTGAGCAATACCAAAGCCCCCGCTGATCTCCTACAAGCAAATTAAATCCGTTGTAGGAGGCTGAGTCTTGATGCACGGCTTGCGCATAAGTCTGCGCAGTGTCGACTCCTCGAAGATAGTTTTCTGTGAGCAGTCCTCGCGAGGGTGCCTCGAGCTTGCGTGGGCCGGGTTCTCGATAATTTGTCAGCAACGCGATGCGCCCTGAATGTGTCATACCCAGCCAGGTGCCACCAGCCTCAAGATCGCGTCCGCCTAGGATGTGTGTTGCGTCATTCCAGGGGGCTGCCTCAAGCGTCGGACGAGTGTGCAGTTCATCTCGATTCGCTGCGATTACGAGTGGCCAATCAGGCAGACGATTAAGGGAAAAAATTGCCAGACACATTAAACGGCCCGCTGTTTTTTCTTAGGAATGTTGACAAGAACCATTCCGCTCAACACCATCACTGCTCCCCAGACGAACTCTGGGTGAAGGGGGTCATCTAAGATCCATACCCCAAACGTGACGCCCATCAGCGGTGTAAGAAACGTAAAAATGGATACCCGCGACGCAAGATAATGACGTAATAACCAAAACCAAATCAGCAGGCTCATAAAAGCAATCACAACTCCTTGTATCAAAATGCTGCTGATGACGAAGGGGGTCCATATGACGCCAGCTTGCCCAGTCAATGCGCAGACCACCAGGATGCCGACCGTGGCAAAGGACAGTTGGTAAAAAGTTGTTTGTGCCGGAGGAATCTTAGCTAATTCAGTGCAGCGGATAATGACAGTCGTCGCGGCCCATAACAAACCAGCCCCTAAGCCGAGAAGATCACCCCAGATGGTTGTGAGACTAAAGTGTGGCTGGTCAGCCCCTCCAAGAAAGGCGATGGCAATTCCCGTAAAACAAGTCATCACGCCAAACCATTGCAACCAGCTCAGTCGCTCCTCGGGAACCCAGTAGTGCAGACCTAGGGCAGTAAAAATGGGTGTGGTATACAAAAAAACAACCATATGTGAAGCTGTTGTGAGCGCGAGCCCTTCGCCGATCATCCACCACTCTGCACCAAACAATAACCCCACTGTGCATCCAGCCATCCAGGGGCCACGCCACAGAGCAAGTGATATTTTTTGGTGCCACATGTATAGCGCGAGCAGCACACAGCCGATGCATCCGCGCAAGCCAATGTGCATGGCTGGCGTGAGATTTTCTGCAGTGAGCTTTAGAAAGATTTGTTGCCCGCCCCACAGCGTGCACAGCAAAACAATACAGGCGAATGCTGTGCCGTCTAACGGTTTGCGGGAGTTGGACATACGTTTCCTTGATAACGATTGATTTTACACATCGCTTGACGGATTCTTGCTCGCGAGACCCATATCGCCCGACTGTTAAACTGCAAGCTACGCAGAACAATCTGGATGTCAATGTTTATGGCCCCCGCACACCCGCCCAAAGGCTCGTCGCTCGCCACCTGGCTTAGCTATCTCGAGGCTTTGCACCCCAACGCGATTGATATGGGGCTCGAGCGGGTGCAGCAAGTGGCGCATCGACTCGAGCTTCAGGCTCAGGCCGTGAAGATTGTGGTGGGTGGCACAAACGGCAAGGGTTCGACTTGCGCGATGTTAGAGTCAATCTTGTTGGCTGCAGGCTATCGTGTTGGGCTGTATACCTCCCCACATCTGATGACTTTCAATGAGCGTGCACGTCTGAACGGCGACATTGTCGACGATGCCACGCTTGTCAGCCAATTTGAACGCATCGAAGCCGCGCGTCAGGGTGTTTCCCTGACGTACTTTGAGTTCACCACCCTCGCGGTGATGGCGCTCTTTGCATCCCAGACGCTTGATGTGTGGGTGCTCGAAGTCGGTCTGGGTGGGCGGTTGGACGCGGTCAATATTGTGGATGCCGATTGCGCGATCGTCACGAGTGTCGATCTCGATCACACGGATTGGCTAGGTGATACGCGCGAAAAAATTGGTTTTGAAAAAGCACATATTTATCGCGCAGGGCGCCCTGCAATATGTAGCGATCCCGCACCGCCTGAGTCGTTGCTGCAGGTCGCCCAGGAGCTCGGTGCCGATTTGTGGTTATTCGGACGTGATTTCAATTATTCGGGAGACCGCCAACAGTGGGCCTTCGCGGGCCGACAGCAGCGCCGCAATGCACTGGCATACCCCGCTTTACGTGGCGCTAACCAGTTGCTCAACGCCTCGGCTGCGCTCGCGGCACTTGAAGCCTTGCGTGAGCGACTCGCGGTGCCGCAGCAGGCTGTTCGTCAAGGCCTATTACAGGCCTCTTTGCCTGGGCGGTTTCAGATTTTGCCTGGCCAACCCACCATCATCTTAGATGTCGCCCATAACCCCCATGCGGCCGCCGTCTTGGAAAAGAATCTTGGAAATATGGGTTTTCACCCCTACACCTACGCCGTGTTCGGGATGTTGGCAGATAAGGATATCGAAGGTGTTTTGCGGCACATGGCGGGACGGGTTGATCACTGGTTTTGCGGTGGACTTCCCGGCGCGCGGGGGGTCAGTGGCCAAGCGTTGGAGGCGCGTGTGCGGCACTATCTACAGGCCTATGATCCAGATGGCGCTAAAAACATACAAGTTTCGGGTTTTGTCAATGTTGAAAAAGCCTACCAAGCGGCCTCCGGTAAGGCGAACCCGGATGATAGAATCGTGGTGTTCGGATCCTTTTTAACCGTTGCCGAGTCGCTTAGCGCGGTCGGACGCGTTTAAAAATGTCCAATCACTTTTGGTGACTATGTGCGCGATCAGTTTTACGGCCAGGATGTGTGAATAATGGGACTGTTTTCTAGAAAAGATAGTGCCAGTGCCCGCAAACCAGCGGTCAAGCCTCGTCCCTCTGTCACGAGTGAGGCCCAAGCCGCCGAAATGCGCGTACGTGCCCGTCGCCGTCTTGTCGGCGCGGTGGTGCTTGTCCTGACGGCAGTCATTGTGTTGCCGATGCTGCTTGACTCGGAACCGGCGCCTGTTGCCACCAATGTGCCGATTCGTATCCCTGAACGTCAGGCGCCATTCGGAGCGAATGCGCCCGAGACGCCTGCGGTAGCTCAGCCCGCCACAGTCGCCGAGGCTGCGCCAAGTGCGCCAGCCAGCGCGGCAACGGCAGCCGTTTCGGTCGAACCGAAAGCAGACCCCAAAGTTGATCCTAAACGCAATGAACCCCCCGCTCGCGTGGAACCCCCCAAAACACCTAGCCCTGCGCTGAGCGCGCGCTCTGCGGACGGCGAACGTGCGCTGGCCCTGCTAGAGGGCAGGCCGGCACGACCTGCCGGTACAAACGCATCGCCCGCTGAGGCCTCGACACCTCGTCCGCCCCCCGCAGCCGGCAACTTTGTAGTCCAAGCCATGTCGCTAGACTCCTCCGATGATGCGCAGCGCCAACGCGGAAAATTGCTGGCGTCTGGTGTGAGCAATGCCTTTGTCGATGGTCCCGTGAACGTAAATGGTAATCAGAAGTATCGTGTGCGCGTCGGCCCATTTCCGTCTCGTGATGCAGCGCAGGCTGCTCAGACGCGTTTGCGCACGTTGGGTTACAACGGCGCCTTTATCGCCTCACAGTGACCGGCTTCGATTTCGTACTCATTGCAATACTCGGAGTCTCGGCTGTGCTGGGCTTGTTGCGGGGCCTTCTCAAGGAAGTGCTGTCACTTGTGGCCTACGCTTCGGCCTTTTTGGCTGCGATTTGGTGGGGGCCGGAGGTATCTGATTGGGTGCAATCCTGGATTACGCAGTCTTTTTTAAGAATGGCTGTTTCCTATTTGGGCATTTTCATTTCAGTGCTGCTCACAATCGGGCTCTTTAACATGACCCTAAGTTCCTTGATTAGCAAAACCGGTTTGTCGCCGGCGGATCACGGCTTGGGGGGATTGTTTGGTTTGGTACGCGGTGCGTTGTTTGTGTTGATTTTGGTGACGTTGGCAGGTTACACACCCCTTCCTAATGAGACGTGGTGGAAAAATGCGATGTTTTCGGGGCAGGTGGTCGCGACGGTTCAACAAATAAAATTGCGACTGCCCGAGCCAATCGCTGGGTGGTTACCTTACTGAATGTAGTTCTCGTGCTTTACTTTTTCGGTCTAACCGGTATCAGGAATTTTCATGTGCGGAATTGTTGGGGTGATTGGTCGCGGGCTCGTTAATCAACTGCTCTACGATAGCCTGTTACTTTTGCAGCACCGTGGACAAGATGCCGCAGGTATTGCGACGTCCAATGGCAATCACTTCAATATGTATAAGGCCCATGGGCTCGTGCGCGATGTGTTTCGTACGCGGAATATGCGCTCTCTGCCTGGCAGTTCTGGAATCGGACAGGTTCGGTATCCGACAGCGGGCTCGTCTGAGAGTGTTGAGGAAGCACAACCTTTTTACGTTAACGCACCCTTTGGGATTACGTTCGCACACAATGGCAACTTGACTAATTGGCACGAGTTGCGTGAGTCGCTTTTTAAAATTGATCAGCGCCACATTAATACGAACTCTGATTCCGAGGTCCTGCTCAACGTCCTTGCGCACGAGTTGCAACGCGCAGCGAATGGGGTGTCTTTAGACGAGGCCGCGATATTTAAAGCTGTGAAGTCCTTGCACCAACGTGTGAAGGGAGCTTATGCGGTGGTTGCCCAAATTTCGGGATACGGTTTACTTGCTTTCCGTGATCCACATGGTATTCGGCCCTTATGTTTGGGTCGCTTTGACACGGACCAAGGCCCCGAGTGGATGGTTGCCTCAGAATCGGTGGCACTCGAAGGCTCTGGCTTTCAATTTGTTCGAGATGTCGCCCCAGGCGAAGCGATCTTTATATCGCTAGATGGCAAACTGAGCAGTGAGCTCTGCGCGGCCCCGGCTGTGCATGCGCCCTGTATTTTTGAATATGTGTATTTCGCCCGACCTGACTCTGTTCTCGATGGCGTCTCTGTGTATGGGGCGCGTCTCAAAATGGGCGAGTATTTGGCTGATAAATTAGCCAAGACCTTACGTCTTGGCGACATTGATGTCGTCATGCCGATTCCGGATTCCTCACGGCCGTCGGCCATGCAATTGGCTGATCGACTAGGGCTTAACTACCGCGAAGGGCTCATTAAAAATAGGTATGTGGGGAGAACCTTCATCATGCCGGGACAAGCGGTTCGTAAAAAATCGGTACGACAAAAACTTAATACGATTGGTATGGAATTCAAAGGTAAAAACGTTTTGCTTGTGGACGACTCTATCGTACGCGGTACGACCAGCAGAGAAATCGTCGACATGGCACGTGCTGCAGGTGCCAATAAAGTGTATATGGCGTCTGCCGCTCCGCCGGTGCGCTACCAGAATGTGTATGGGATCGATATGCCGACCCAACAAGAGTTGATTGCAACGGGGCGTGACGAGGCAGAGATCGCACGTATTATTGGTGCGGACGCGCTCGTCTATCAAGACATCGCGTCCATGCAGAAATCTGTCACTGATTTAAATCCTGCACTGACAAGATTTGATAACTCTTGTTTTACTGGCGAATATATCACCGGAGACATTACGCCCGAGTACTTAGAGCGGTTGGGGCGCAGTCGCCATAGTGCTCAAGATGAAGCGAGTGGCCTACTATTTAATATGGGTTACGCCGCAGAAGATAACTGAGCCGATACGCCGATGCCCCGGCGATTAGCGCGAACAGCGCGAGGCTCCAGTACGCATATTCCAACCCAAATAGGGTGATGCGCGCGTCCATGCAGCTGGCATAGATGCCGAAGAGCCAGGGTAGTGCAGACTCTAGGCCCGTTTTCGTCATGAGTTGGTCAGCAAGGCTTTGGGCGCAAGACAAGCTGTGTGAAGCGACTTGTGCCTGATATACGGCGGCGGTGACGCCAGCGAGTGCAACAGAAACGATCAAGGCATACCACACTGTAAGCTTTGTACGTGTTGCTTGCCCACGCGAGCCCCAAAAACCTATCACCGCAATCACGATGTACAGCATGCGCTGCGTCACGCACCAGGCGCAAGGTTGCATGTCATAGACGTGCTGCGAGACCAGTGCAATCATTACCGCCAATAAGCTGACAGAGCCGATGTAGAGTTGGATACGTTGGTCAGGCTGCATTCTTTTGCTCCACGCCCAGCACTTCAAGCACAGCACGTTCGAACTGTCTTTGTGTGCGCGGTTGCGCAAGCGCCTCGCCGCTGATGACGAAGACATCTTCAATACGATCCCCGAGAGTCATTACCTTGGCAGTCTGTAAGTTGATTGCATACGACACGAATACTTGTGCAAGATCGCCCAGAAGGCCAGGACGATCGCTTGCGATCACATCTAGGCGCCAGCTTTGACTGCGCTCGTCAGGGCGAAGCTCAACAATTGGAGGGAAGGGGAAGGCTTTAGAAAGACGAGAGCCCCGTAAGCCAAACACATCAGAGGAGCGCCTCGTATCCTGGGGTGCATCCAGATGCTGTGTGAGTTCGTGTTCGATGAGTGCTGCGATCGTACGCAGATCTTCATTTGTTTCGCTCGGCAACACGACAAAACTGTCCAGCGCATACGCATCGCGCGTAGTGTGGATTCGCGCGTCTTGAATGCTAATCAAGCGGTGAGCAAAATAGCTACAAATCCGAGCGAAGAGATCAGCAACATCTTTTGTGTACACCAGCACCTGAATTCCTTCGGCACCGTCAGTGGGACGGGCTTTCACGATGGTGTGCGTAGTGTCTACGCGGTGATAGAGGTGGCGTGTGTGCCACGCGATTTCGCTCGCTTCATGCCGTAAAAAATAGGCGACATCAAGTTGCTTCCAAAAGGCTTCTCGGGTCTCGTCACGTAAGCCGGCGAGTCGAATAAGGCCGGCAGCCTCCTCCATGCGTTGGCGCAGTATCGAGTTTGCGTCGTCGATCGTGCCGCTGAAGGTGACGCGGGTCTGGTTATACAGATCTTCGAGCAGCTTACCCTTCCAGGCGTTCCATACTTTGGGGCTGGTACCGCGGATGTCTGCGACCGTCAGCAAATACAGCGCCGTTAACTGCCGAGGTGTTTCGACCGTCGCAGCAAACTCTTTGATGACATCCGGGTCTGACAAGTCTTTCTTTTGTGCGACTTGGGACATCAACAGGTGATGCCGCACCAAAAATACGACGAGACGCGTATCTTCTTTGGATAAATCATGGTCCCGAGCGAACCGCTTGACCTCTTCGGCCCCCAATGTGGAGTGATCGCCGCCTCGTCCTTTGGCAATATCGTGAAACAACGCCGCTACATAAAGCAACCAGTGGCGATCAAAGCTGGCGGTCAGTCGACTGGCGAGCGGGTACTCTTGCGCGTGTTCTGGCATCGTGAAGCGACGCAGGTTGCGCAGCACCGCTAAGGTGTGTTGGTCAACCGTGTACACATGAAACAGGTCATGTTGCATTTGACCGACCACAAGCCGAAACACCGGGAGGTATCGCGGCAGAATGTTTAACATCGTCATGCGCCTCATGGCATGCACGATGCCGTGAGGTTGTTGCAATATTTGCAAAAACAATGCGCGGTTTGTTTTGGATCGGCGAAACGCTGCATCAATGCGATGGCGTGCATGCCAGATGGCACGGAGTGCTTTGCCCGAGAATTCGGTTAAGTCCGGGTGCTGTTGCATCACTAAGAAGACGCCTAAGAGCTGCTCTGGATGCTGTTCGAATACATCGTTGTCAATAATGTCTAAGCGGTTGCGGTGCGCGACATAGAAGTTATTGATTGGTTTAACTTCATTCTTGTTCTGAGGAAAAAGATTTTCTTCGATGTTTTGAACGAGTAGCGTATTGAGCTGTGTCACCAATCGAGCAGCCCAGTAGTATCGTTGCATCAACATTTCGCTCGCGCGTCGCGTCGTGGTGGCCTCAATGCCGTAGGCCTGCGCCAGGCCATGTTGCAAGTCAAACAGTAGGCGGTCTTCACGGCGTTTGGCGAGCAGGTGTACCTCAATGCGGACACGCTTGAAGGCCTGTTCGGCGCGTCTTAAGTCTCGGGCTTCCGCGGTGGTAAGCAAGCCTGCCCGTGCGATCTGTTGCCAGCTGGTGCCAAACCCTGCTGCCCGAGCCATCCACATGATGACTTGTAGATCCCGCAGCCCGCCTGGCGATTCTTTACAGTTTGGTTCTAAGGAGTAGGGGGTGTCTTGGTATCGCGCGTGGCGTTGTTGCATCTCGGCACGCTTGCCATGAAAAAATACGCGCGCATCGAGGTGCTCAGTCATGCGCAGATGCAGAGCCTGCGTTAACGTGCGACTGCCCGAAATCCATCGAGTTTCAAGTAGGGATGTTTCCACTGTGATGTCGCCACGTGCTTCGGTAATACATTGGTCGACTGTACGGACGCTGCAGCCTGGTTCAAGGCCAATATCCCACATCGCTGCGACTAACGCGCTCAGTGTGGCTTCATCGCTCTCGCTAGGCTCCTCAGGGAGCAAAATAAGTAAATCAACATCTGAGAAAGGATACAGCTCGCCGCGACCATAGCCCCCTACCGCAGCAAGCGCTGCCCCTTTCGGGAGGGGAAGATGCTTGAGCAACTCACGTAAGGCTTGATCCGCGCATTGCCGCAGCGCTGCGAGCAACCGGTCGGCCTGTGGTTTCGCCCGATAGGCTTCGATGGCAGACAGTCGTGCAGCCTGGGCGTGACCGCGAATCGTGGCGAGTGTTATGGAGTCAGTCATCGTATCGGTTCAGGCGATGCGGGTTGTGTGCGGGCTAGGAGGTCATAAATGCCGGAGGGGCTGGCATGTCTGCAGAGATCGTCATAACTTCGAAGCCGGTGTCGGTGACGAGTACAGTGTGCTCCCATTGCGCTGACAGGCTGTGATCTCGTGTGACCACGGTCCAGCCATCAGACAGTTGACGTATTTCACGACGCCCAGCGTTGATCATCGGTTCAACTGTAAAAATCAATCCAGGCTCAAGCCTTTGCCCCGCGCCTGCTTTGCCATAGTGCAAGATTTGAGGATCTTGGTGAAACACTTTACCAATCCCATGGCCGCAAAATTCGCGCACGACAGAAAAGCCGTTCTGCTCGGCGTGACGCTGTATGGCCTGACCAATGTCGCCGAGCGTATTGCCAGGTTTGACTTGAGCAATGCCTAACCACATGCAGTCAAACGTGACCTCGGTCAGGCGTTTGGCGAGGATCGATGGCTCGCCCACGTAGTACATACGACTCGTGTCGCCAAACCATTCATCTTTGATGATCGTGACGTCAATATTGATGACGTCGCCGTTTTTCAGCACCTTGTCTCCGGGGATTCCATGACAGACTTGGTGGTTCACGGAGGTGCATATCGCGCCAGGGAAAGGGGGGTAACCGGGTGGGGCGTAACCAACCGTTGCAGATTTGACCTGGAGCACGTTTGTCAGGAAGTCCAGGCACAGTTTGTCGAGCTCTCCTGTGGTCACCCCCGGTTTAACGTGGGGCGCGATGAAATCGAGCACTTTTGCGGCATCTTTACACGCTGCACGCATACGGTCTAAATCGGCGGAATTGGTGACTAAACCCATGTTGACTTGAATTGGGAGGGTGAAAGATAGTAGAATTATAGGCTTACCGTGTTTTTTGCATGGTAAGGATGTTGAAAAACAAAATGTTGCAAACTGCAATGTTGCAAACCGCAATATTGTAAATCGCGTGATGCGCCGCCAGGGTGCCGGCATGACAGCCTTTTTGGCTATTTGCTGGTGCAGGCGTACCACTAGACCTAACCCTCGGAGCTCTTATTATGTCTTTAATGCGTGAAATGTTGGAAGCGGGCGTGCACTTTGGTCACCAGACCCGTTATTGGAACCCCAAGATGGCCCCATTTATTTTCGGCCATCGCAATAAAATTCATATTATCAACCTCGAAAAAACCGTCGCCAACTATTTGGATGCGACTAAGTTTTTGCGTCAGGTTGCTGCCAAAGGCGGTAATGTTTTGTTTGTGGGCACCAAGCGCGCCGCCCGTGAACTCGTTGCCTCCGAAGCGCAACGCGCGGGTATGCCGTTTGTTGACAGCCGTTGGCTGGGTGGCATGCTGACGAACTTCAAAACGGTCAAGAGCTCGATCAAGCGCTTGAAAGATATGGAAGTCATGATCGCTGAAGGCGGTACCGAGCGCATGACCAAGAAAGAAGGCCTCATGTTCCAGCGCGAACTCGACAAGCTGAACAAGTCGATTGGCGGCATCAAGGACATGAACGGCCTGCCAAGCGCGATTTTTATGATTGACGTGGGCTACCACAAGATTGCAGTGGCAGAAGCTATTGCGCTGGGTATCCCTGTTGTGGCGGTGGTGGACACAAACCATTCCCCAGACGGCGTTGATTACATCATTCCTGGTAACGACGACTCTACTAAAGCCATCGCGCTTTACGCCAAAGGCGTGGCTGACGCCGTGCTCGCCGGCCGTGCTGATAACGTAAGCGGCTTGGTTGAAGAAATTGCGCAGGGCGAAGAGTTCATCGAAGTCGATCAGGCGAAAGCCTAACGACCCACCGCGCTCTGCGCGGTACTTGGGGCGCCTGTCTACCTTGCCTGACCCTGTGCTTCGCGGCATTGGGGTCGGCTTACTTAATTTGGAGTAATTATGGCTGAAATCACTGCCGCAATGGTTAAAGAACTGCGCGAGAAAACTGACGCGCCAATGATGGAATGTAAGAAAGCCTTGACCGAGGCCGCAGGCGACATGGCGCGCGCTGAAGAAATCTTGCGCGTCAAGCTCGGCAGCAAGGCGAGTAAAGCCGCTAGTCGTGTTACAGCAGAAGGCTTGATTGGCCTGTACATCTCGCCGGACGCCAAGCAAGGCGCGGTTGTGGAAATCAATTGTGAAACAGACTTTGTTGCAAAAAACGATGATTTCGTCGCATTTGTAGCTAACATCGCGAAACTGGTCGCAACCTCTTCAATCTCCGATGTGGGAGCCTTGTCCTCCGCAGCCTTTGGTGACGGCACGGTTGACTCCGTGCGTACAGGGCTTGTCGGGAAAATCGGGGAGAACATCTCGATCCGTCGTTTTCAACGCTACAACACGGCTAACAAACTAGCGAGCTATGTCCATAGCGGCAGAATCGGTGTGCTGGTGGACTTCGCTGGACCGGACGAAGTTGGCAAAGATTTGGCGATGCACATTGCGGCAACCAAGCCCCGTGCAGTTGATGAGACGGGTGTCTCTGCGGCGGACAAGGAAGCCGAACGTTCAGTTGCGCGCCTAAAGGCGGCAGAGTCGGGTAAGCCT
>CAJBTJ010000011.1 GCA_903958565.1 uncultured beta proteobacterium | reverse complement strand
TTTGCCACTTCGTGTACCGCGAAGGCGCCTGAAGACGCTTCCGCATCCAAAATCATTTCACAGCCGTCGCCGGTAATCAGTTCGCGGGCAACGCGTGCCGCCTCTTGGGGCTGGCCTTTGGAATCGCGCACGACCATTTCGATTCTGCGTCCGCCTAAGCCACCCGCTGCGTTGAATTTCTCAACTTCAAGCGCGACGGCGTTGCGTGAGGAGATACCAAGCATAGCCACGCGACCCGATAGAATCGTCGGCATACCGATACGGATGGTCTTGTTCTGCGCCAATGAGATGGCTGGGGCACCCAAGACTGCCATGCCGGCAGTTGCGGCTGCGCCTTTTAACAATTTGCGGCGAAGGGCCGTTTTTGAGCTCGATGTTGAAGCTGCACTCATCTTTTGTCTCCCGTGGTGTTCAGATGATAGTTATGTGTTTTGAACTAACCTCTATAGGACGTTTTTACTTAGTTTTTGTCAAGAAAAGACATCTCAGGAAAACCCTAGGCTTGTTGTTTCTGAGCGAGTGCCGCAAGTGCGCTTTCGCTCGAGCCGCCTCAACTATTTTTTGTGTGGTGGGATGCGCTAAAGTGTCGACAGCGTGAAATCTTTGGAACTTAGCGATATGACACAAGCGAAATTTTTTCCAGTGGCCGGTTGTACTGGCACAGACCACAGGTTAGCGAGCGATTATCACCACCGCTGGATGGTGATCGATGCGCAGGGCGAGTGGTTAACGCCCCAGGCTTGCTCAAAGTTGTCAGAGGTGACGGTCGATCTAAAAATGGGTGCCTTGGTGCTGCGTGCGCCGGGGATGCTGCGTATGGACATCCCCTTAGATGTGATCGAGGACGATGACAGCGTCAATCGTCAAGCAACGATCGCCAAGCAAGCTGTCGTTGTGGTGGATGAGGGCGAGGTGGCCGCGGTATGGTTCAGCAAAGCGCTCGGACAATCATGCCGCTTTGTCAAAATTCATCCCGACAGAAAACAACCCGTATGGCCGCAAGGGTAAGCGGTACGACGGGTTTAAATTTTTTCTGTGTTGGGTGCGGTTAGGACGCGATACTTAGCCATCAGGGCGTCCTGGCCTTCTTTCCATTGCGGATGGATTTCGATGCATTCGACGGGACACACAACCTTGCACTGAGGTTCGCCGTGATGACCGACGCATTCCGTGCAAGAGGCAGGATCAATGATGTAGATCTCTTCGCCCATCGAGATGGCATCATTGGGACATTGTGGCTCGCACACGTCGCAATTGATGCATTCGTCGGTGATGCGTAAGGCCATAAAGGTCCTAAAAGAGGTCCGACGTAATCCCGCTAGGGATTACGCTTTGGGTTCTGCAGCGTTTTGTTCGCGACGCTCTTTCGCTTTGGCTTGCAGCCAGCGATCGACCGACGGAAATACAAACTTGCTGACATCACCGCCTAACTCGGCGATTTCACGCACAATCGTACCGGAAATAAACTGGTACTGATCCGACGGTGTCATGAACAAGGTTTCCACTTCCGGAAGCAAATGGCGATTCATGCCGGCCATTTGAAACTCGTATTCAAAGTCGGACACCGCGCGCAGGCCGCGAACAATCACACGTCCGTCTTGCTCCCGCACGAAGTCTTTGAGTAGGCCAGCAAAGCTCGCCACTTTAACGTTGGGATAGTGACCCAATACTTCGCGGGCAATTTCCACGCGCTCATCGATGGCAAAGAAGGGTTTCTTGTTGCGACTGTGTGCCACGCCGACCACAACGCGGTCAAACAGGCTGGCTGCTCGGCGTACTAAGTCTTCGTGACCGCGTGTCATTGGGTCGAACGTACCAGGGTAGATAGCAGTGATCATTTTTGCAATGCAGCAATTTGAAGGAGATGATAGTGTACGGCCCCTGCACGATCTTGGCGCAATAAGTCGTACTGCTCGGGTACAACAATCGGTTTTTCGGCCTCAATATAAACAAGACCGTTGGGTTCTAACAAATTTGGAAGAAGGGGCCAGAGTTCGTCAAGCCAGTTTTTTCCAAACGGTGGATCTAAAAAAACAAGATCAAACCGCGCAGCCTCTAGTCTTTCGACCACATGCTTTGCGTCACCGGCGTGAATTCTAACTGCTTGTGCACCTAACTTGTCGCGTAAAGCCTTCAGGGCGGCGACTGCTTTGGGGTGTTGTTCCACCATCTGGACGTGCGCGACCCCGCGCGAGGCTGCTTCAAAGCCCAGTGCGCCACTTCCGGCAAAGAGGTCCAGCACGCGCTTACTCTGAAAGTCACCTTGCCAAAAAAAATTTAGCCAGTTAAATAAGGTCTCTCGTACCCGGTCTGGCGTGGGACGCAAACCGTCTGCCTCGATCACCTCAATTGGTGTGCGACGAAACTGTCCACCAACGATCCGAATATACTTCTTCACTATGTTTCGCTTCTTCAAGAAAAAAACCACACCCGATGAGCCTCTTCCAGAGGATCAAGCCACGACGCCTGCGCCGGATCTGAGCTCCTCGCAGAATACCAGTACCGTGCAGCCTCCGGTCGGTGAGCCCACCCCTGAGACCGACAATGGCCCGCCTGTGCAAGGCCGTCGCTTTATGTTGTCCCAGGCGTTGTCTGGCGCGCCGCTGGGCCGTCAGACTGCACTGCCAACCCAAGCAACGCAGGCCAGTCAGGCAAGCCTCTTGGCGACAGCGCACCCGACCGACACGACTGAGCAACCCGCAGGTCAGGCTCAAGAGCTGGTGTCAGAACGAAGTGAGCAACCACTCGAGGAGCGGCCTGCGGAGCAAACGGAAGAGCAAATTGCAGAGCAAAAAACGTCCTGGCTTGCCAAGTTAAAAGGCGGGTTAGCGAAAACGGGACAAAGCCTTGGGAGTTTGTTCGTCGGCGTACGTGTCGACGAAGAGCTGTTTGAAGAGCTTGAGACCGCCTTGATCATGGCGGACGCTGGTGTCGAGGCGACCGAGCAACTGATGTCAGCATTGCGTGCCCGAGTCATGCGAGACCGGATCGAAGAGGCTGACGCGGTACGTCAAGCATTGAAAGATGTTCTGGCGGATCATTTAAAAGTTCTTGAAAAGCCGTTTGATGTTGGTCATGTCAAACCGCTTGTCGTGATGATTACC
>CAJBTJ010000010.1 GCA_903958565.1 uncultured beta proteobacterium | reverse complement strand
GTCATTGCGACCAACCAGGCCACAAAGGAGGCCGCGACGGGGTTTATGAACAACAGGACGTAGGACACTAAAAACGACATTGCGCTGACAAAGTGAAGACTTTGATTGATCCGGCTGTGGTGATAGTAGCGATGATCATCCCATCTCTGTACGCTCAACGTCCTTAGAAGCTCTTTCATCTTTTGTCCTTTGTTCAAAATTAGATCGCCCGAGTGCGAGGCCTTATCTGATGTGCGGATTATTTCAGATGCACACGACGAGATGATGAAGGTTTTGTGACAACCGTATTAAGTTTTCATGTCAGCGCAATGTTGCGTTGTCATCGAATCGTTATATTGCGTAGGTACATTGCCACCATCCTAGCTAGATTGGTCAGCAATGAAAGAACCGCTTTCGATAGAAATAGAGCGCATTGTTCCAGACAAGCCCAGCCTACGCGTCGCTGTGGTGACCGAGACCTACCCCCCAGACATTAACGGCGTTGCGCATACGGTTTCGATCATCGTGACGGGCTTACGCGAGCGCGGACACGAAATCACACTGATTAGACCCCGCCAACAAGAAGAGTCTGCGCACACCGCACAACCCGGAGAGCTACTCGTGCGCGGCGCTCCAATTCCGATGTACAAACAATTACGCATGGGGCTCCCAGCGCTCGGGAGTCTGCGTAAACTTTGGACGGCCAGACGCCCAGATCTTGTGCACATCGCAACACAAGGGCCGCTGGGTTGGTCCGCCGCTCGCGCAGCCCACAAGCTTGGCATACCGGTCAGCTCAGACTTCAGAACCAACTTCCACGCCTACAGTCAGTTATATGGTTTAGGCTGGTTGAAAAGCACGATCGTCTCGTATCTTCGCAAGTTTCATAACGCTGCGCGATGCACCATGGTGCCCACGCAACGCCTAAAAGACGAGCTCGTGTCTGGCGGATTTGAAAGACTGATCGTTGTGCCGCGCGGTGTCGATACAGAAAAGTTTTCACCGAGCCATAGAAGTCTTCGTTTACGCGAATCTTGGGGAGCGACCTCCACAACGATCGTCCTGCTCTCTGTCGGCCGACTCGCCGTCGAAAAGAATCTTGGCGTAGTGGTCAATGCGTATGATCGCCTTAAGCAGTCTGGCGCAGATGTGAAGCTCGTATTTGTAGGCGATGGCCCCGAGACCACAACATTGCAACGCTTATGCCCCGACGGCATCTTCGCTGGAACAATGCGCGGACAAGATCTAGCGGAGCATTATGCGAGCGCGGATCTGTTTGTGTTCCCTAGTTTGACAGAGACTTTCGGTAACGTCACGCTCGAAGCCATGGCGAGCGGACTGTGCGTGGTCGCCTACGATCATGCGGCCGCTGGACAACTCATCGTCAGTCAGCGAAACGGACTGCTTCTGCCCCCCAACGATGAAAGCGGCTTTACTGCTGCCACACAAGCGGTTGCGCAGGATGCGGCGGGTCGCGAAGGTATGCGTAGACAAGCAAGGCAAACCGCGTTGAACAACAGCTGGAGCATCATTTTGTCTCGCACGGAAGAAATTTTTCGCTCCCTTGTTGCGATTAACAGTTCAAAACCGTATTAATCGATTCAGGATACCGATTCTTATGCCGCCTCCCGAATATTTCATACCAGCCCAGTGCCCAGAAAAGTATCGTGCCATTTGGATTTCAGATATTCATCTCGGCACGCCCGGATGCAAAGCGGAGTATCTACTCGATTTTTTAAAGTGGAACGAGTCCGAAAAACTGTACCTGGTGGGCGATATCATTGACGGCTGGCAACTAAAAAAAGGTTGGTACTGGCGCCAAAGCCATAACGATGTCGTGCAGAAAATTCTTCGGAAATCAAGAAAAGGGACGCACGTTACCTACATCGCTGGCAATCATGACGAAGTACTTCGACAATTCTTGGGTATGGCCTTCGGGGACATTGAAATTCTTGATGAGGCCACACACGAACTGCTGGATGGAAGACGCCTGTGGATCACCCACGGCGACCTCTTTGATGGAATCATCCAGCACGCGAAATGGTTGGCTTATTTGGGAGACTCACTCTATTCCTTGATCTTAAGGCTCAACAATTCATTCAATCACGCCCGCCACAGACTTGGGCTGTCCTATTGGTCTCTGTCTCAGTACTTAAAACACAAAGTAAAAAACGCTGTCTCTTTTATTACCGAATTCGAAACCGTCGTGACGGACGAAGCCAGACGCCGTGGCTACGATGGCGTGCTGTGCGGTCACATCCACAGGCCCGAGATACGCGAAATCAATGGCATTCTTTACTGCAACGATGGTGACTGGGTGGAAAGTCTCTCTGCCATCGTCGAAACCTACAGCGGAGAGCTAAAGGTCATTCACTGGCCGTATCGTGGGGCCGCGCAGCAGGAGGAAGTAGCAGATCCCCTCGTTGCAATTTAGATACGCTACGAAATAATTCTCTCCATTCATCGACTTGTAATAATCACTCTTTACAGTCGAATCTATGAATTCAACATCCTCAACACCGTCGCTCGGTGCCGCGCAAATGATTGCTGCACAAAACGTCTCCAAGACGTTTCCTGCACTTTCGAAGGGCCAACAAAGTCACTTTAAGGCCCTCGATAATGTGTCATTTTCAATAGCGGCCGGAGAGTGCGTTGCACTGTTGGGCGCGTCGGGCTCAGGAAAATCCACCCTTATTCGCATGCTATGCGGGCTATCGCGCATGGATAATGGTAGTGGTGACATCCGCATTGGATCAAAGCTTGCGCTCCAAAATGATCGCGTAGGGTCTGAGATCTCCGATGCGCGTAAAGTGACAGGCGTCATTTTCCAGCAATTCAATCTTGTTGGGCAGCTGGATGTATTAACCAACGTGTTAATTGGTTGTGTACATCATAAAAGCACCTTTGATGTGCTGTTACGGCGCTTCTCAGAGGCGGAACGTGTCAAGGCACTGGAATGTCTCGATATGGTCGGGCTTGGCCCGCAAGCGTATCAACGCGCCTCGACACTCTCTGGCGGTCAGCAACAGCGCGTGGCGGTCGCCCGAGCGCTATTGAAAGGCGCAAAGGTGTTGCTGGCTGACGAACCCGTCGCCTCACTCGATCCAGAGTCGGCACGCAAAGTCATGGATGTGCTGTTTGGGCTCACGAAAGAACTGGGCATGACGCTTGTGGTGAGCCTGCATCAAATTTCTATTGCAAGAACATACTGTCAGCGCGCTCTGGGCATGAGCCGCGGACGACTCGTGTACGACGGTCCCATCGCAGACCTGAGCGAACAACGCCTCAAGCAGTTGTACGGTGCCGATGCGCAAGAGCTCTTGACCGAAGAGGTCTCGGCGCCACGGCATATCCACACAAAAGATATTTCATTTGTTAGCGCCTAGATCATTTAACCGGAGAGAAATATGAAATTTAAGCATTTATTGCTGAGCGCATGTCTTGCATTGAGCAGCGCCGTGACCCTTGCACAAGAAATCGCGTTTGGCATTATCGCCACCGACTCCGCTTCGGCCCAACGTGAAAAGTGGGAGCCTTTCTTTAAGGATATGGAAAAAAAGACTGGCTTAACGATTAAATCCTTTTACGCAACAGACTACGCTGGCGTGATTGAGGCGATGCGCTTTAACAAAGTCCAGGTTGCCTGGTATGGTAACAAAGCTGCCATGGAAGCAGTCGATCGGGCCAATGGTGAGATCTTCGCACAGCTGATGTATGCGGATGGAAGTTTCGGCTACGAAGCGCTGCTCATTACCCATAAAGACTCGCCCTACAAAAACCTAGACGATATCTTCAAAAATGCGAAGAATATCAACTTCGGTATTGGTGATCCTAACTCTACCTCAGGATTCTTAGTCCCAAGCTACTACGTGTTCGCTGAGCGAAAAGTCGACCCACGCGCGGTGTTTAAGACGGTGCGCAATGGTAGCCACGGCAACAACATCCAAGCCGTACTCGCAAAACAACTCGATGTCGCGACAAACAATACCGAAGACATGGGCCGTTTACAGGTCACTCGTCCTGACTTGTATGATCAGCTGCGTATCATCTGGAAGAGCCCGCTCATTCCTAGCGATCCTTTTGTTTGGCGCAAAGACCTTGATCCCGCCATCAAAGAGAAAATTCGCACATTCGTCTTGAACTATGCAAAAACAGACGAAGCAGAAAAACTGGTTTTGAAGAATATCTATAACTACGGTGGGTTCCGTGCTTCTACAAATGATCAGCTCAAGCCAATCCGTCAGTTAGAGCTCTTCAGAGACCGTAAGAAGTTTGAAAATGCGCCAGGCATGAGCGATGCCGAGCGAGCAGCCAAACTTGCTGAAATTGATCAGGCACTCGCGAAACTTCAATAATGAGCACCACACACCAAATCGACGCGCTCGAACGCATTCGAGCTCACGCCCAGTCTAGCCGGCACGGTCTGACCTACTATGTAGGTTGGGCTGTCGCAATCTTAATTGCGGGCTGGGCTTGGCAGGGGGCAGAGATTCGCCCCCTCGATTTGGTTAAGTACTCCGGGAATATTGTCACGCTTGCAAATGACTTTTTCCCGCCAAATTTCATGGATTGGCGCATCTATATCAAAGAGATGATTGTCACGATCCATATTGCACTATGGGGTACGCTCTTAGCGATCGCGGCATCGATTCCTTTAGGATTCTTGTGTGCCTCCAACGTGGTCAGCCCCGTTATTTATCAGCCGGCAAGACGCCTGATGGACGCGTTACGCGCCGTCAATGAAATGGTGTTCGCATTACTCTTTATCGTCGCCGTGGGTCTGGGCCCTTTCGCGGGAGTCCTTGCACTTTTTGTCCACACGACGGGCACGCTATCAAAACTATTTTCAGAAGCAGTTGAGGCCATCGATCCGCGTCCCGTGGAAGGTATTCGTGCCGCAGGGGGTTCGCGATTAGCGGAAATAGTTTTTGGAATCATTCCACAAGTGCTACCTATGTGGATTTCATTCTGTCTGTATAGATTTGAATCGAATGTTCGGTCCGCTTCGGTTGTGGGCATGGTGGGCGCAGGCGGAATCGGCGTAATCTTGTATGAAGTCATTCGCAGCTTTCAATACGCCCAGACGTGCGCCGTGTTAATCATTCTGATTGGCTCGGTCACGATTATCGATGTCATTTCGGCCTACCTTCGCAAACAGGTCACTTGATGCCCACAAAACCAGAGATTCTTCTCCAGCCCGGGGCACGACGCAAACTGCCTGAACTCGTCAAGACGCATCCTGTTGTGGTGTTGATCTACCATCACGCTCCAGATTCATTGGTTGACGAGCTACGAACGCTGTTAGGCCCGAACCTGTTAGATGTCATACGATGCCCGGATGGTTTGCCAAGCGTAGCGCTGGCAAATGAATGTCGGGAGAAATTTTGGACTGTTCACAGTCGTCGTGACCTACCTATCATTGTTGCGGTTGGAGGAGGAAGCACACTCGATCTGGCGAAATCAGTTCGTTTGAATTTACCTTCACACATCTCCGTCACATCGATACTCGATCGCAAGATCGAACTCGATGAGTTTGAAACCTGTTCGATGATCTTGATGCCTACTACTGCCGGTACGGGTAGCGAGGTATCATCCACGGCCACTATTTGGGACATCGAGCACAAAACAAAACATTCCCTGTTCGGCCCAGCGATTGTGGCGGACTGGGCCGTGATCGACCCAGAACTTGCCATGACGGCCCCTTGGACGGTGACGCGAGACAGTGGCATTGATGCCCTATCGCATGCATTGGAAAGCATCTGGAACCGCAATCGTGTCCCCAAGGCATTTGCCTACGCCATGTCAGCCGCACAGCAAATCGTCAAAGTGTTACCCCAACTCAGGATGGACCCAGAAAATATTTCCTTACGCACTGATATGGCCAATGCTGCGCTGTGGGCGGGTCAGGCCATGGCGCTCACCGAAACGGCACTTGTGCACGCCCTGTCTTACGACGACACGACACGCCTGGGACTCTCCCATGGCCAGGCCTGTGGCCGTTGGCTGCCGACCGTGTATCAGCTAGCAAGCAAAAGCTCTGAAGAAATGGAGATTTTTTTGCGCGCGGCCATGCAACCAATTATTTCTAATGTGCACGAACTGGACGCCTGGGTGAATGATCTTGGCTGTCTAACTGTTCCTTTAGATGAGCACAGCATAGAAATCGAACGCCGTATTGCCTGCGCACTACATACAACGCGCGGACGTAACTTCATTGAGCTATCCCCCCTGTATGAACTCCACAAAGTATGATCTAGCGGTAGTGGGAGCGGGCATCGTCGGACTCGCCCATGCATGGTTAGCTGCAAAATCTGGACTGAGCGTCGTCGTGATCGACAGAGATCCTCGCTGCGTAGGCGCTTCTATTCGAAACTTTGGCTTTATTACGGTCACCGGTCAGCGGGATGGAGATACCTGGCGACGCGCTAGACGCTCGCGCGATCTGTGGCAAGACATCGCAAAACAGGCAAACATTTCCATTTGCCACCAGGGCCTGACGCTTGTGGCCCAACGTCCCGAGGCACTCGCGGTGCTTGAAGCCTTCAAAGAAACACGCATGGGCGAGGATTGCGCACTACTGACGCAAGATGAGGTCGCGAAGACCTGCTCCGTGGTTCGTACCGAATCGTGCGTCGGCGGTATGTACAGCCCTCACGAGTTGCGCGTTGAATCACGCGACGCGATTCCTCAAATCGCCTCTTGGCTCGCACACAACCATCACGTTGACTTTCTATTCAACCGTGAAGTCCTAGATTTTGCAATCCCTCACATACAAACTTCCGCGGGAACTCTGCAGGCCGACCGTATTGTTTTGTGTCCGGGCACGGAGCTTAATGGCGTTGCGAAGCGCTATCTACAAGCGTATGCACTGAGCCTAACTCAATTACAAATGCTAAGAGTCAGGCCGCCCGCAAACTTTAAACTTGACTCTGCTGTCATGAGCGATTTGAGTTTCGTGCGCTATGCCGGATACACAGGCCTTGGATGTCACCGAGCGTTGCTGACCCGACTCGAGAGCGAGGCGCCGGAATCACTCGCAGCCGGCATCCACTTGATCGTCGTTCAAAGCGATGACGGTAGTCTTGTTGTGGGTGATTCACATCACCCTGCAACGCCCTACGAACCCTACGCGATCGAGTCCGTCGATCGATTAATCCTAAAACATCTTGAAGAAACGCTTCTGCTCACACACTACGACGTCACACATCGCTGGACCGGACGCTATCCTGTGGGGCCACAAGATCAAGACGCCTTGATTTTGGCGCCGGAGGACAACGTACGCGTGGTGAGCGTCACGAGTGGCTCCGGTGCGAGCACCGCCTTTGGCTTGGCCGAAGAAGTCATGCAATCTTGGGGGATTTAACACGATGTCATCTAATGAACACACTAATACGATCCGCGCGGTCGTATTTGACTGGGCAGGGACGATTTTTGACTTTGGTAGTCACGCTCCGATGGGTGCATTCGTTAAATTATTTGAGCAAGAGGGCATCAGAATCTCCATTGAAGAGGCGCGCGGCCCAATGGGCATGCCCAAATGGGATCATATTCATGCGCTCGGTCACCTAGACTCAATACAGGCACAATGGCTCGCAAAATTTGGACGCCCCTTTTCTGAGCGAGACACTGACCGCCTATACAAGATTTTTACCCCGATGAACGCGGCCTCCGTCACGGAACATGCCGCGCTCATTCCTGGTTTTTTGGAACTGGCCGCTGACCTCCGTGCACAAGGAATGAAAATCGGCACGACGACCGGCTACAACCGGCAAATCATGGATGTGGTTCTTCCGTTGGTCAAAGCGCAGGGATTTGTTCCAGACAACCTTGTTTGCGCAGACGATCTACCTACTTCGCGTCCGACCCCCATGGGCATGTACAAATGCTTTCTAGACTTGGATGTTTGGCCGAGTCGTTCTGTTGTGAAAGTGGACGACACCGTACCGGGTCTTCTGGAGGGGTATCACAGCGACTGCTGGACTGTGGGAGTCATTGCAAGCGGCAATGAAGCGGGGCTGACCTATCAGCAGTGGAATACACTCGCAGAGACTGAGAAGGCCCTCTTGAGAACGCGCGTCGCTGCGCGCTTAGCGGCGGGGCATCCTGACTTTTTAATCGATACCGTTGCCGACCTACCTAGCGTGCTAGCAAAAATTCAACGACCGATCGCGCAACGCCCATGAACATATATTCGATTGAAGATATCGAGAACTTATTTTTACGAGATGGCCACCTCGCGTATGCGGGAGAAGGTATCAACCAACTCGAGCATGCGTTGCAATGCGCTCAGCTCGCCGAGCAAGCCGGCGCAAGTGCGACGCTGATCACAGCAGCTTTCCTTCATGATATTGGGCATCTGCTCAATCCCAAAGGTGACACTCCCACGTCGCGTGGCATTGACGATCAACATCAATTTGTGGCGAGCCATCACCTGAAATCAATTTTTAATCAGGACGTTGTGGCTCCTGTACACCTTCATGTGCTCGGCAAGCGCGCACTATGCGCCATGGAGCCAGCCTATTACGAAGCGTTGTCGCCCGACTCGAAGCGCAGCTTAGCGTTGCAAGGCGGACCTCTCACCGATCGTGAACTCGAAGACTTTCTAGCGACACCCTATGCTCAAGAAGCTCTTTGCGTGAGGCGTTGGGATGATCTTGCCAAAACGCCTGGGCGCGCTACGTCGACACTCGCTCACTTCATCACCATTGCCCGGTCGGCGTGTGCTATTGACTCCAACTTGCGTCGATAATTTTTTCAAGCGCCTCGATCACTTCAAACACGGCACGATTATCGATACGCGCGACGTTTTCTTGGAACGCCGGGAGCTTGACGATGAGCTCTTGAGTCGCCGCTTTAATCTCGCGTATGGACGAGACCACAATGCCTAGTTCATTTTCTCGAACCCATGTGGTGTTGTAGCGCTCTTGCGGCATCGTCAAGGCGTTCTTGAAGGTGATAACTGGTAGGCCCATGTGAATCGCCTCACTCAAACTACCAGGCCCCGGCTTTCCAATAAAAAAGTTGCTGAGGCGCATGATTCGATCCACCTCGCTCGTAAAACCCAGCACGACATGTTTTGCTGAAGGCGCAAGGGCTTCTATTTTTTTTGCGAGCGCAGCATTATGTCCGCACACCAAAATGAGTTGTGTGTCTGGTAGATCCTTGGCAATTCGTAGCATCTGATTGGACCCGTTGCCACCAAACATCACCAGTCCCGTCGGTTTTTTCGGATTCAAGCCGAGCTCCGCACACACTTGATCTCTATCGATCTGTGCCGTGCGATAAAACGCTGGACGCAAAATCATGCCCGACGTTTGAGTCAGTTGATGGCTTTGGTATCCTGCGGCACACGCCTGCGCCATCGCTCGCGCAGAGCCGCAAACAAGATACTGCGCTTGACCTGCCTCGATCCAAAAATGCGGGGGATGATCTGCGATGTCGGTCATCACGGTCACATATGGCACCTTTGGCAACTCTTGGTGTAGAGCATCCCACATCACTTTATTAAAATTTGGCACGAGCGATACGACGAGAGTGGGCCTTGTCTTACGCCAGTACTGCTGTAGCTTTCGCTTAATCTTGGCGTGACTCAGGCGAATAATTGCCTGCAGCACCTTGAGTTCTGTTGCTAACCCGAGGGTCCACCCTTTCTTGAGCCGCAAGTTATAGAGGTCCTCTGGGGCAAAACCAGTCAGCTTCTGAAAATAACGCTCGGAATCGATGACTTCAAAGAGGTTCACGAGGGTGACATCCCAATCAGAATGCTTATTCTCGATGACTTCCTTCAGTGCAAGCGCCGCGGACCGGTGACCCCCGCCCGCATTGAAATAGATCAGTTCTAACGTTTTTCGCATGGAATGAAAGGGTGCTACAAACATATGTCAGCTTCATGACAAAATGAATTAACAAAATGATTTTCACGAAGCTCTCGATCGCCCGAACAATATGCCGCTGACGCGTACCAAATAAAAAAACCTGACGCAAACATAATGCGTCAGGTTTTTGATAACAAATCTGCCTACAAAGCAGTAAAGAAAATTAGTCGGGCTTAATGCCGTTCTCTTTAATTACCTTCGCCCAGCGATCCATTTCAGCAACCGTCCATGTTTGAAGGGCCTCTGGACTGCTGAGTTTGAGGTCAATCCCTAAGGTTTCAGTCAGCTGCTTATTGACCGACGGCTCTTTTGCAATTTTTGCCATTTCTGCGTTGAGCTTGTCAATGATCGGCTTAGGTGTTCCCGCTGGAGCAAAGACACCCCACCATGCCACGGCGGAGAAACCAGGGAAGCCCTGCTCAGCCATCGTCGGCACATCTGGCATGGAAGCCGAACGCGCCTCACCCGTCACAGCGAGCGCACGCATCTTGCCACCTTTAATGTGGTTAGCAAGCACAGCAACCGAACCAATCCCAGACTCCACCTGACCGCCCAAGATGTCAGCAGACATCGGGCCGCCTCCCTTGTAAGGGATGTGAATCACTTTGAAATTACCCGCCTTTTGCACCAGCGTCATCGTCAAATGCCCGAGACTGCCGCTACCTACTGAACCATAGCTCAGGGAGTCCGGCTTGGCTTTGGCCGCCGTCACAAACTCAGCGAAGTTTTTATAGGGCTTATTCGCTGCCGTTGCGAACGCCATCGGCGCGGTGCCCACCAACATGACTGGCGACAAATCCTTTATGGTGTCGAATGTCATTTTAGGAAGCAGCGACGGATTCACTGCATGCGTGTCAAACACAAAGACAAAGGTATAGCCATCGGGCGCAGCCTTCGCGACATAAGCTGTACCAATGGACCCTGACGCACCCGTCCGGTTCTCAACGATGAATTGCTGACCCAGCGCATCGGACAACTTGGCTGCAAACAATCTCGCGATGGGATCGACCGAGCCACCAGGCGGGAAAGGCGACACAAACGTGACAGGTTTTGTCGGCCACTGCTGTGCCAGCGTGACGCCGGGTGCTGCAGCGCACAACAGGGCGAGGGCCAAGGCTGCCTGTCTTAAATGGTTTTTAATCATATCTAAAACTCCACTATCTGAATAACGAACTGGTGCTGACGCACGATTGAATGGTAAGTTTATACCCATATAAATAAAATGCAGTCATATTCCTCGGAGACAACCATGAATTTGCTCAAGACCGCACTCTTTAGTGCAATCACGCTGTGCACAGGCCTGGCCTGGGCACAACCCGCACAGCCCCCCCTCCCCCTCGCCTCGCCGGAGTCACAAGGCTTTTCCGCGGAGGGCGTCAAACGTATCCACGCATTTTTTGCGCAGGAAGTCGCTAATAACCGTATGCCCGGCGCGGTGCTAGCGGTCACCAAAAACGGCAAATTGGTGATCTACGAAGCCTACGGCTTTCGTAACAAGGCGACGAATACACCGATGACAACCGACACCATCTTTCAATTGGCATCGATGACTAAAGTCATGACGGCCGTCAGCGCCATGACGTTTTACGAAGAAGGGAAACTACCCTTAACGATGCCTATTTCAAATTGGTTTCCACAATTCAAAGACCAAAAACTAGGGAAGCTCGGTACAGACGGGACATTTTCATCGATTGCAAATAAGACGCCCATCAGCGTCCAGGATTTAATGCGCCATACAAGTGGACTGACCTACGGCGGACGAGGTGCGACCCCGATACATAAAGAATATCCAGGCGGATCTGTCGTCTCTGCCGTGCAATACGATGGCAAGGCATTGCTCGACAAGCTCGCGGCCGCTCCACTCATGTATGAGCCCGGCACAACGTGGGACTACGGTTTTGGACTCGACGTGCTTGGACTGCTCCAAGAAAAAATGGCCAATAAACGCCTAGAAGAAATTATGCGTGAACGCATTTGGAGCAAAGTTGGGATGACAGACACGGGCTTTTCGATGTCCGCCAAAGATGCTTCACGCTTTGCCCACCCCCTTGCGCTCGACCCGTTAACCAACAAACCACAATCGATACAATTACTCACCACTCCGATCAAGTACGACTGCGGAGGTGGGTGCGCGTACGGCACTGCAGGTGACTATGTTCGTTTCGGTCAAATGCTGCTTAACGGTGGTTCGATTGACGGCAAGCGCGTGTTGGGTCCACAGACGGTTGCACTCATGACCGCCGATCATCTCGGCACGCAGATTAAGAATCGCGTCGCCGTCACGGAGGCCTCGCGCGCAGAATATGGATTTGGCTTAAGCGTCGCGGTCCGGAAGTACCGGGGAGTGTCTGCCATCAACGGGAACATCGGGGACTACACCTGGAATGGCGCCTATGGCACGATGTATTTCGCCGACCCAAAAGAGAACATGGTTGTGGTCATGATGGCCGCCACACCTGGGGATATGCGCAAAGAGTATCGTGAGCGTGTCAATGCCATGATCTACGCCGCGCTGGAAAAATAATATATACAAATCAAATACTTAGGATAGAGTTGGTCAATATGCAATAAACTGTGCGATTATTTTTTCACCTTTATTGCTTTCGTACCGACTCCTATCCCATGCACACAACAACAATTCAAGCCGCTGGTCTAAAAAAGCTTCTCTGCGCAATCACCTTCATCGCCGGTCTTCAGGCAACAGCGATTGCGCAAACTACCCCTACACTTCCCGCAACTCCAGCTGCTCAGGCCACTCAGGCCAGCGCAATACCGTCGACGAGCGGTTTATTGACCGCTGCGCAGTATGACGACGTCGCGACGCTGCTCATCGGTAAAACGCCGACGAGCGGATTACCTGATCACTTGAGTCAAAGTCAGAAGTGGGCGACTTACACCCAAACCGTTGAAACGAACTGGGCGGAGTACACCAAAAAAATTGGCACGCCCATGGTGGATTGGGCAAAAACTGAAGTGCCCCAAGTTAACGAAACTGTTTTCTACCCATTTTCGGGTCCAGACTTCACCACCGCTTATCAGATGTATCCCAATGCAAAGCGCTACATTATGGTTGCGATGCAAAACGCCGAGCGCCCGCTGAATCTTGGCGTACTGAATGCTCAGCTGACGGATCAAGCGCTCGATATTCTTGTCTCCGCGTGGCAACTCTATGGCACACATGGATTTTTCGTCACGTCTTATTTAGACCGCTACTACTACGCCACGCAAGGACGGATAGGATCAAGCACCTTCATCACGATTTTCATGAAGCTGCAAGGCTTTGAGCTTGATCGTATTGTGCCTATCAAGATCAACTCAGAAGGCGATGTCGAAGAAATTCCGGCAGAAACTCGCCTTTGGCCCTCCGTTCGAATTTATGCGACCAAAGCAGGTAAGCCTATCGTGCTGGATTACCTAAAGATGGACTTGTCGAATCCTGGCCTACAGGCTTCGCCAGAAAATCTGAAATTTGTTCAGGCTGCCGCAGTGCATCCCACCATATTTAAAGCGGCCTCGCATCTACCCCAAAATGCGAATTTCAATATGATCGCCAATGAGATTCTCACGCGAGCACCCTTGGTTGTACAGGACGAGACCGCTCTGAATTACTCCGCCCTCATCAAATCATTTGATGTTTCGATGTACGGAAAGTTCGTCATTGCCCACCATGCGTTTCAAAGCTATCACACAGATTTAGCGCAGGCCTTTACGCAGCGTGCAGATATCAAACCACTGAACTACCGCTTCGGCTACTACAAAGATGGTAACTATGTTGTACTCGTTGCACGTCGTAAATAACACCGGGAAAATAACTTAGATTCTTTGGAGATACCATTATGCGCACTCGACTCATCAGACAACTTCTTGCGACTACTTTTTTATCGGTCACCGCGAACCTTATTTGCCTAGGCACTGCAAGCGCACAAACGTACCCCACTCGTCAAATCACGATGATGGTACCTTTTGGCGCGGGCGGATCCACTGATATTGTGGGACGAATTACTGCGCAAGCCATGGCAAAGAATCTGGGTGTGCCAGTGGTTGTATTAAACAAAGGTGGCGTGGGAGGCACCCTCGGCACGCAGCAAGCCACCACAATGCCTGCCGATGGATATTCCATCTTAATGTCTACGACAAGCACGCTTGTTGTGGGTCCACTCACCAATGACACAGTCAAGTACGACCCGATCAAAAGTTTTGAACACATCGGGATGATTGCTGAAACACCGTATGTTCTTGTCGTCAGCAATAAGTCTGGCGTCGGCTCAGTGAAAGAACTTATCGAACTGGCCAAGAAGAATCCTGGAAAACTCAACTACGGCTCTGCGGGACAAGGGTCTACCACCCACCTCGCAGCGCTCATGTTCTTGAATGCCACCGGGGTAAAAATGGAACACATCCCCTACAGCAGTAACGCCGACTCGACCAAGGCAGTGATGGCCGATGAGGTTCAAGTCCTCTTCGGCTCCATGCCTGCGGTACTCGCGCAAATCAAAGCAAATTCGATCAAAGCCTTAGCCGTTGGCACCACGACGCGCTCTGCGGAAATACCTGATGTCCCCACGATGCAGCAGGCCGGCGTTGCGGGATATCGGGCATCATTGTGGCTGGGATTGTCGGCTCCTGCCAATACACCTGCCGCGGTCATCGCACGCCTGAGCAAATCGTTAAATGAGGTGGTTTCCGATCCGGCTGTCGCCAAGCAATTGGCGAATACTGGGGCTGACGCGACGATCATGTCGCAGCCAGAATTCAAGAAACTTATCGCTGTTGAACTGGATATCTACAAGAAAATTGTAGATGGCATGAAGAAGTAACAGACTCAGCCCTACGCAATGGGTTGAGTGGGTTCATCTAAGAAGCCGCCTGCCCGTAACGTAACCACCAGCGTGTCTCGCCACCCCAATTCACTCTGTGGCTGAATGGGGGTGGTTTCGTGAATCACCCTCGCATCATCAAGCAATAGGAGTGACCACGGCTCGGTCAAGGTGAAGCGCTGTCCAAGTGGACTACTCACATCAAACACCCGAGTCTCGCCACCCTTAATGCCTTGACGATCGATTAAAAAAACCGCTACAAGATCTACGCCGTCTCGGTGCGCGCCTTCCGGTGTAGGCCTGCCAATGCCATCGGTCGTATCAATGCGAAACGGATGCGCCTCGACAAACCAAGTCTGCTCACCTCGCAACCCAGAGGCTACGCGCCCCAAAAAAGAGATGACGGCTGGCCAGGCTGGCGAACTGGTCATGGCGACGTCCAAGGGCTCGAACCAGCGTCGCATTCCGCCATGCAGCGCATTATAGGAAAGAGGCTGCCAGTGTGCGCGATGAGCGTATTGGGACACCGCCCCATCCTGTACTAAAAAACTGGCGTGTCGGCGCCGCCGATAGCGACCACCGTCCTTTAAACATTGGTCAGGAGGCAGATCGTTCCAAAACGAATTAAGGCCTAACAATTCAGCCAGGCTCACGCCGCTGAGCCCACTCACGGCGTCAGACGCTACCACCGCAAAGCCTTGCTCTTTGAGAACAGCCTGCAAGTCGCTGGAAGCGGTCAAAGGTGGTG
>CAJBTJ010000009.1 GCA_903958565.1 uncultured beta proteobacterium | reverse complement strand
TGTCGAGCGTTTCCTCACGTTTCGCAAATTCTGCAGCGAGAGCCTCAACGCCTGCCTGTGTAGAGATATCTCCGGGGATTGAGATGCATTCGCCATACATGCTGAGATTTTTTGCTGCAGCATCACACTGTGCAGCTTTGCGAGCGGTGATGTAGACACGCGAACAACCGTGCTCTAAAAATCCTTGGACAATCATGGCGCCAATGCCACGAGATCCACCGGTTACGAGTGCTACACGACCATTGAGTGAGAAGATGTCTTTCATCCGAGTAACTGTAGAGGGTGGGTAGTAATGTTGTCAGAGTGCCTAGTGACAGAACGCTGAAAGCAATGAATGCGATACACCGAGTGATTCTTGGTGTCACACGCGGCAAAGCAGGCTGGACTGCGGGCAACATGCCTGTGCTCGAGCTCACAACCATTGGCCGCAAGAGTGGTGAACCACGAAGTTGTTTGCTGACTTCGCCGTTACAAGAAAACGGTGAGATAGTGATTGTTGCTTCGCGCGGCGGCGATGACCATCACCCTGCTTGGTATCTCAATTTGCTCGAGACCCCACAGGTTCAGGTGTCATATAAAGGTGCACCTCACAAGATCATGACCGCACGTACGGCAAATGCTCAAGAGCGCGCACGCATGTGGCCAGTAGTCGCAGGAGCTTATAAGGGCTATGCGGGATATCAAGAAAAAACATCGCGCGAGATTCCGTTAGTCATCCTTTCCGAATCCTAAATTTAGGTTGCTACCCAAGTAGCAATCAGGTAGTATTGCGACGCATGAAGCTCAGTGTAAGTTTGCCCGATGACGAATGTCTATTCCTTGACCAATGTGTCGAAGATGGCTTATACCCGTCAAGGTCCGCCGTGTTGTTGCGCGCACTGCGTTTGCTGAAGAGCGCCGATCTTGGGAAAATGTACGCGGAAGCTTTCGACGAATGGAACATCAGCGTCGAGGGCAAAGAGTGGGATGCGCTTGATGTATCCCGGGACGTAACTCGTGCTGCGAGGTGAAATTCGGCTTGTCAATTTGGAACCAGCGCTCAGCGGTGAGTCGAACAAAGTTCGTCCTGCTGTAGTCGTAAGTAATGATGTTTTAAACAATGCGACACAAGCGCTCGATCGCGGGGTTGTGACGGTTGTTCCAATCACCTCCAATATCTTGAAGGTGTATCCATTCCAGGTTCACTTGCCTCGCAAAATAACAGGATTAGAAGTTGATTCAAAAGCACAGATAGAACAAATTCGAGCAGTTGCAATTAGTCGAATTGGAAGGCGTGTGGGACGCCTTACCGCAGATCTGGAAGAACGCATGGATGCAGCACTTAAATTGCATTTGGCGCTCTGACTATGTCGGCAAATCGACAAGACGGGTAGCGTGGGGTTATGCCAAAACCCGGAATGTATTCAGGAATTACCACTGACGATGCAATGAACTTGGCTATGTCGGCTAAAGCGGTTCCGTTGTATAACGCGGTGAAGGAATTTATCGCCAACGAAGTTGAGCCGGTGACCGAAAAGTATTTCGCGCTTGGTCAAGGCAGGCCAGATCGCTGGCAATACGGCGAAGGTCAACTTGAGTTGCTAGATGAATTGAAGCGCAAAGCGAGAGCAAAGGGCTTGTGGAACTTTTTTTTGCCAAACTCCGAAACCGGAGAGGGCCTTTCAAATCTGGACTACGCATACATTGCTGTTGAACTTGGCAAGAACCCAATTGCATCC
>CAJBTJ010000008.1 GCA_903958565.1 uncultured beta proteobacterium | reverse complement strand
TGCTAGCCACATGATGGAAGCCAATCCTGAATACACGCATCCTTTCCTGATTGAGCGCAGTGCGCTCAAGGCGGTGGGAATTGTTGTGATTTCAACCGACAAAGGACTTTGCGGCGGCCTCAATACAAACATCATGCGTTTGGTGCTCAACCGCATGCGTGAGTTCAACGACAAAAATATCAAGACGCAGTTCACTGCACTGGGCAATAAAGGCCTGGGTGTATTGACGCGTATCGATGCAAATGTTGTTTCCCAAGAGATCGGTCTCGGTGATAAGCCTGAGCTGGATCGTTTGGTTGGTGCAATGAAAGTTCAGTTAGACGACTACCTAGCTGGGCGCGTTGACGCGGTGTACATCGCAACCAATCGTTTCATTAATACGATGAAACAAGAAGCAACCTTCACTCGGCTGTTGCCTTTGCCAGGCAAACTTGTCGACCCCTATCAGGCATCGTCTGACGCGAACGAAGAGAAAGCAAGCGTTACGTCAGATCATGGTTGGGATTACCTCTACGAGCCCGATGCTCAAACTGTTATCGACGAGTTGTTGCAGCGTTACGTCGAAGGTTTGGTGTATCAGTGTGTCGCAGAAAATATGGCCTCTGAGCAGTCGGCCCGTATGGTTGCCATGAAAGCAGCCTCGGACAATGCGAAGAAGGTGATCGGTGACTTGCAACTCGTTTATAACAAGACGCGTCAGGCTGCCATCACCAAAGAAATTTCGGAAATCGTAGGGGGCGCCGCGGCGGTCTAATTTCTAGACAGCTTAACGGTTTCCCATTAGACAGTTATCAAGTAAGGATCAGACATGAGCAACGGAACCATCGTTCAGTGCATCGGCGCCGTGGTGGATATTCAGTTTCCCCGCGATAACATGCCCCGTATTTATGAGGCACTCCGCTTAGCGGATGACTCATCAGCATTTGCTGAAAAGGGCTTGACCTTCGAAGTGCAGCAGCAGCTTGGTGATGGCGTTGTCCGCACCATTGCGCTGGGCTCAAGCGATGGCTTGCGCCGCGGAATGGCAGTGTCCAAAACGGGCGCAGCGATTTCGGTGCCTGTAGGCACTGGCACACTTGGCCGTATCATGGACGTGCTCGGTCGTCCGATCGATGATGCAGGTCCTATCCAGAGCACAGAGTTGCGCGAGATCCATCAAGCCGCACCGAAGTTCGACGAATTGTCGCCTTCAGTTGAGCTGCTTGAGACGGGCATCAAAGTGATTGACTTGGTGTGTCCTTTCGCTAAAGGCGGTAAGGTTGGTCTGTTCGGTGGCGCCGGTGTGGGCAAGACCGTGAACATGATGGAACTGATCAACAACATCGCTAAACAGCACAGCGGTTTGTCTGTGTTCGCCGGTGTGGGTGAGCGTACTCGTGAAGGTAACGACTTCTACCACGAGATGGAAGAGTCCAAGGTGTTGGATAAAGTTGCGATGGTGTTCGGTCAGATGAACGAGCCTCCAGGCAACCGTCTGCGCGTTGCGTTGACCGGTCTGACCATGGCTGAAAAATTCCGCGACGAAGGCCGTGACATTCTGTTCTTCGTTGACAATATTTATCGCTACACGCTGGCCGGAACAGAAGTGTCCGCTCTGCTCGGTCGTATGCCTTCGGCTGTGGGTTACCAGCCAACGCTGGCTGAGGAGATGGGTGTTTTGCAAGAGCGTATTACGTCGACAAAGACTGGCTCGATCACTTCGATTCAGGCCGTATACGTGCCAGCCGATGACTTGACTGACCCGTCGCCTGCAACCACCTTCCAGCACTTGGATTCGACCGTTGTGTTGTCGCGTGATATCGCCTCGCTCGGTATTTACCCAGCTGTGGATCCGCTTGACTCCACCAGCCGTCAGCTTGATCCAAACGTGGTGGGTGAAGAGCATTACAACGTTGCACGTGGTGTGCAGCAAACGCTTCAGCGCTACAAAGAATTGCGCGACATTATCGCGATTCTGGGTATGGATGAGTTGTCGCCAGAAGACAAGTTGTCAGTGGCACGCGCACGTAAGATTCAGCGCTTCCTGTCGCAACCTTTCCACGTTGCCGAGGTGTTTACTGGTTCGCCCGGTAAGTACGTCCCGCTGTCTGAAACACTGCGCGGCTTCAAGATGATTGTGACCGGTGAGTGTGATGCCTTGCCCGAGCAGGCGTTTTACATGGTCGGCGGTATTGACGAAGCGTTCGAGAAAGCCAAGAAGCTCCAATAAGGATTTGTTATGGCTACGGTCCAAGTAGACGTTGTGAGCGCCGAAAGATCTCTCTATTCTGGCGTTGCAAAGTTTGTAGTGCTGCCAGGTGAGTCGGGTGAGTTGGGCATTATGCCCGGGCATACCCCGCTGATCTCGCGGATTCGTCCTGGTCTGGTTCGTATCGTTTTAGAAGATGGTACGGAAGAGAGCATTTTTGTGGCGGGTGGTTTGTTAGAGGTTCAACCTCGACACATCACCGTGTTGTCTGACACGGCAATCCGTGGTGGAGAACTCGACGCCGAGAAAGCTGAGGCAGCACGCCAAGCAGCGCAAGAAGCGCTTGCGAATGCGAAAGATAAGGCTGACATCGATGCGATGCAAGCCGAATTGGATATGTTGGTTGCACAAGCGTCTGCCGCACGTCGTATTCGAGAAATCACGAACAAACACTAGCCTTAAGGTTTTATCGCTCGTCAAAAACGCGCCAACTTTGGCGCGTTTTTTATCCGTATCGGGACCACTGCGGTGTGACGAGTTGATCACTGCGATTATCCCGTATGCGTGAATTCCGAATATTCGGAATTCAACAAACTCTCTAGCCTAACCACTTTTGGTCGGAGCGTAGAGAAATGCGTCAACAAATAGATTGCGCGGTGCTTGTACTGGAAGTGCACGCCACCTGGATGCCGCAAACGCTTGAGGTCGCTCAAGCAGGGCTCTCGAGAATCAGGCTGCACCCCCTGGACTGGGAGGCGGGTCAAGATCTTGAAGTTGCTGAGGGGCAGTTGATTCAGTTGCCCGTACATGCCATTGCGCAAGCGAGCGTGAGCTTAAGAAGATTCGACGTATGCCTATTGCCGGTATCAACCGATAGCCTCGGTTGGACACGACAGGCCTTGGCAGCGATCCCGCGCGGTCCATTTCTACCCATTGTTGGAATTTTTCGAGACCTCAAGTCTGCAGCGATGCAGGACTTGCTTGAGCTGGGCCTCGCGGACTTTGTCAGGCTGCCGCTATGCCCCGATGAGTTTCGTGCACGGCTGCTGGCAACGGTGGCGCGTGTGCCCCGCCCAGGTACGTTGCGCGAATCGGATCATCCAGGACAAACGGCATGGCTGCAAGCTATTGGTATATTGCCTCAGGCAGCGACTGTGTCTGCACCGAACCTCTGCATGCCAGTGCCAGAAAAGTTGAATCGTCGGCGTAATTTAGGGGGACGACCAGTGCGCGGTGCATTACATAGTCGTTCAAAACAGACTAACCAAAGTGCGGACGCAGCGTCAGTTCTTACAATGAGAGAGCCATTTCAGGATGCAAAAGCAAAGTTAATTGAAGGCTTTGAGCGAGAGTACATTGAGCAGGCACTCGAGCGTTCGCAGGGCAACATCGCGAGGGCAGCCCGGACCTCGAACAAGCACCGCCGGGCGTTTTGGGCTTTGATGCGCAAGCACGAAATTGATGCAGAGCAGTATCGGCCAGAAGATCTGACAGAGTAAAATGCCTATATTGCAAAATGTGATTGTGCGCCGTAGCCGCCCATCATTAAAAGTCAAAGGAAACTTGTGTCAGTTGCGCCTTTAAAAAACGATGTGTTTTTACGTAGCCTCTTGCGGGAGCCCGTGCCTTATACCCCGACATGGTTGATGCGTCAGGCTGGTCGCTACCTTCCTGAATACAACGCAACACGTGCGCGTGCTGGTTCGTTCATGGGTCTGGCACAAAGTCCGGATTATGCGGCCGAGGTCACGCTTCAGCCTCTCGAACGCTATCCGTTAGATGCGGCCATTCTATTTTCAGACATTCTGACCGTGCCGGATGCAATGGGTTTAGGCTTGTCTTTTGCACAAGGCGAGGGGCCGCGTTTTGCACATCCCGTACGCACTGAAGAAGATGTCGCTAAACTCGCTGTGCCAGATTTAGAAAAATTGCGCTATGTATTTGATGCTGTTGCATTAATTCGTAAGCAGTTAGATGGCCGAGTGCCGTTGATTGGTTTTGCCGGGAGTCCTTTCACAGTCGCTTGTTACATGGTTGAGGGTAAAGGTAGTGATGACTATCGGCTGATTAAAGGCATGCTTTACGCGCGCCCTGATTTGTTGCACAAGATTCTAGATATCAACGCTCAAACCACAGCGCAGTACTTAAATGCTCAAATTGAAGCGGGTGCACAATCTGTCATGATTTTTGACAGCTGGGGTGGTGTCTTGGCTGATGGGCTTTTTCAGCAGTTTTCTTTGCAATATACCCAGCGGGTTGTCGCGGCCTTGAAGCGCGAGCGCGAGGGGCGCCGTGTGCCTGTTATCGTCTTTACCAAGGGCGGCGGTCAGTGGCTCGAAACAATTGCTGCGTGCGGTGCGGACGCGGTTGGCTTGGATTGGACTGTTGATCTTGCTGCGGCGCGTCGCCGTGTGTCGGATTCGATTGCATTTCAAGGAAATCTTGATCCGATTGCACTCTTTGGTGGTGAGCAAGCGATTCGTGCTGAAGTGCGACGAGTGCTTGACGCCTTTGGGCCTGTCAGGCAGGGG
>CAJBTJ010000007.1 GCA_903958565.1 uncultured beta proteobacterium | reverse complement strand
GCCAAGTTGCTCCCTGCACCGGGCTTGTTCTCGACGATGACGGGCTGACCCAACACAGGCGCGAGCTTGATCGCGACCAAGCGAGCAATGAGGTCTGATCCTCCGCCAGGCGCGAAGCCTACGATGAGCTTAATCGGTTTGTTGGGGTAGTTCGCTTGGGCGAATGCCGTTGAACTCACAAGCGATAGACCGGCAAACAACCCCGTCAATACGGAAAGTTTGCTTACTTTTGCCAAATGACGAAGAGAGCGGATCATAAAGATTTCCTTGAAATATTAAACGCTGACCTAAACGATACAGCGACACCGCAAAGTTTACTACCCTCCTCTGCAGGATCTCCTCTAGCGATCGCTTGAGAAATTCCGCTTGACAGCTTGTTATAACAAGCTAACATCAATACAAATTGATGCAAAACCGCTTTGCCGTTCTCAGCACACTCCCACAACGAACGTTCTCAGATCAATGACAACATGACCAAACTTCAAGATCTAGCTACCGTCATTCGAAGTAAAAATGCCGGCCCTCTCACCCTCTCTCTTGATTTAATGTTCCCGAGTGAGGAGAGCTATCAGATGGCCCTGCGCTCGAGCGCACTCACTGCCGAGACGATTGGACGCCTCTACAACACCGCAGCAGAGAAAATATCCATCACGTCCTATGACGCTGCGCGCGCAATCAAAATTGCGATGCCCCGAAAAATTGTGTCGGGCAGCCCGGGAGACCGCGATGTGTACGGCGCCCAACAACACGTACCCTTGCTAGGATTAGAGCTATGAGCGCAGTTCAAGAGCTACTCAAACGTCGTCCCACCACCCTACGCGTACTGTCCGCCTCTGGTCAGCTCGGCTATGGCATCCCGCACAAGGCATTTGCTGCGGGACTCGCACGAAAGCCCGACTTCATTGGCTGTGACATGGGATCAGTCGACCCGGGCCCCGCTTACCTAGGGTCTGGCGAAATGGCGACGAGCCCAGCCGTGACCCGAGGCGATCTCGCAGCCGTGCTCCTCGCAGCAAGAAGCCTCAACATTCCGCTCATCATAGGCACCGCAGGGACCTCAGGTGCAGCGCCGCACCTCGATGCGACTCTCGCGATGATTCGTTCGATTGCGGCGGAACATAAACTGCATTTTCGTCTCGCCTCGATTCGAGCAGACCTCAAAGCAGAGCGGGTCATCCAGGCACTTGACACCAACACGCTCGTCCCACTCGGAGGCGATCTTGCCGTTTCAGCCGAGGATCTGAAAGCAAGCACACATATCGTCGGTCAAATGGGCTGTGCTCCTTTCGAGCAGGCGCTCGCGCTTGACCCGGACGTCATTATTGCCGGACGCGCCTGCGACACCGCCGTCTTTGCCTCGATACCGAAGATGTTGGGTTTCGATATGGCTAACGTCATGCACATGTCGAAAATTATTGAGTGCACCTCCATTTGCTGCGAACCAGGCGGCCGTGACGCGATGCTCGCGACCCTCAATGCTGACGGCTTTGAATTAGAAAGTATGAATCCGGATCGTCGCGCGACACCTCTCTCTGTCGCGGCGCATAGTTTGTATGAACAAGCAGATCCCGTTAGCTTCACTGAGCCAGACGGCACACTCAAGGTTGATACCGCCACGTATCGAGCGCTCGATGATCGACGCACCTACGTATCGGGCGCCACGTGGCAAGATGCAACCCAGACGACCATCAAAGTCGAAGCAAGCATGCTGGTTGGACATCGCGCGGTATTGCTCGCTGGAACGGCAGATCCCAAAGTCATTCAGCGTCTTCCCGAGCTGATCGCCACTGTGGAAACAACAACGCGAGCACTGGTACCGGGTGATTACCAAATCTACCCAAGGCTCTACGGCATCGACGGCGTCTATCCACAGCAAGGTCAGAGTATTTCAGGATCCATACGCGAGTCATTTATTCTCATTGAGGTCATCGCGCAAACGCCAGAGCTTGCGCTTGCAGCCGCAAAGACCTTCAAACAGTTCTTACTGCACCAGGGCTTTAGCGGACGGCAATGCACAGGCGGCAATCTGGCATTTCCCTTTACGCCACCAGAATTAGCCGCAGGAAAGGCCTATCGATTCTCTGCATATCACGTCATGCCCGCAGCAGATCATCGCGAACTGTTTCCCGTCACAATAGAAAATCTTTAGTCAACTAAAAAGGTACAGCATGAAAGATATGCCACTATCGTTGGGCATTCACAGCGGAAAAAATGC
>CAJBTJ010000006.1 GCA_903958565.1 uncultured beta proteobacterium | reverse complement strand
CACCAGCATCTTGTGGGTGGGGGTGCTTGAGATCAGTTACATCACTTGGCAATCGGCACTCGGTCAAGCATCGCATTACAACCTGACCGACCCGTTACACATCGCCTTGTACGCACTCATGGGGGTCGGTGCCTGCATACTCACTGCAACACAGGGTGTGTTGGCGGTTCAGATCTCTCGCTACGGCCGCAAAGATATGGACCCTGCTTGGCGGATGGCGGTCGTGCGTGGACTTTGGTTGACACTCGTATTGGGCGCAAGTGTTGGCCTTCTCTTGAGCGGCAGACCGCCTCCAAACGGTGAAGGCTTGCCGGTATTCGGATGGCATGCGGTCGCAGACCTGCGCCCCGCGCACTTTCTAGGCATGCATGCACAGCAATTTCTGCCGCTGTTAGGCTTACTGTTAATGGGTTGGCCTGAGTTGCGTGCACGTCGAGCCTTAAACTTGGGGGTCGGCGTGTACGTGCTGTGCTGGCTGGGCTTGAGCGTGATGGGGTTACGAGCCAGTTAGTTGGGGCCCTAGACTTCTCCGCAGCCCTTTGGCTGTGAGCTAGATCAAGGGACTCCGATGCATTCTGAGTAAACAAGCTTGGTTGAGTACGATGGGCTTCGGCGTATTGTTCGGCTTGTACGACCAAAGCCTCAAGCTGTGTTTGATCACGTGCACTGCCAATGTGTTTGACCACAATGCGCCGTTTGCCCTCATGGCGGACCACTTGAACGGCTGTCGAGCCTGAGGCCGTTCTTGTCTTTCGAGTTATGAGATCGCCGCGCATGCCCAAAAGATAGCATTAGTGCGTAAACTCGAGAAATCAAAAAACGTAACTAATTGAAAAATAATAGCTAATTATTCAGACCTATCAAATATCAGCAAAAGTGGCAGAAGTCAGGAGTTCTTTGCGAGAGATCGCGGCCCAAGAGGGCGTCGACAATAATAGTTACGTCAGTCGTATGATGAATTTGATGGTTCTGGCGCCTGATATTGTCGAAGCGATTCTGGACGACGCGCTACCAGATCATTTGACGCTGTTTGATATTGCTGTGGATCCGCCGGCGCTTTGGGAGGGACAGGAGGCCTTAATAAGTAATCGGCATCCAGGCTGATCTCGATTTTTGCTTAAGTATGCTTGTCTTTTATCCCTCATTTAGGGGGTGGACAAATCGTAACAAATAAGAGAACGTCAAAGTAATGGATAAACATTATCTGGGAACTTGAATCGTGACATGTATTAACTCATGGCAACGTGACATTTACTTGGAGGATTTATGAAACAAACGGGCTTATATGGTCGTCATCACGATTAAGATTTATGCAATTTACATAAGAGGTAAGAATGTCAGTTGTGATCTCGGTGCACGACGCCATAGAGCAAGAGGAAGTCATTGCACTTTATCGAGCGAACGAATGGTCATCTGCCGATAAGCCAACACAACTAATGGCTGCGCTTCGCAATTCACATAGCCTCGTCACCGCCAGGGTTGATGGTCAGCTTATTGGTCTTGGCAATGCAATTTCTGATGGCTATCTTGTTGTTTACTATCCCCATATGTTGGTACATCCAAAGCATCAAGGGCGCGGGGTAGGAAAGCAAATGATGCAAGCCATGCAACAAAAATACGCAACCTTTCACCAACAAATGCTTGTCGCGGATGGCCGCGCGATCGAGTTTTATAAATCGCTGGGATTCTCCAGAGCAGGGCACACTGAGCCCATGTGGATATATGCTGGTAACGAGCATTGATGCCAGATTTGTAATGCCTCGCTGGATACTTGATTCGTATTTGATTCGTT
>CAJBTJ010000005.1 GCA_903958565.1 uncultured beta proteobacterium | reverse complement strand
GTTCATTGAGATTCTTTACACCCAAGTTCTCGCGGAGCAGCAGCACGAAAGGGGATTCGGCCACTGTCGCGATGGGTTCGAATGCTAACTTTGCATCGTAAGGTGTTTTCTGCACGCCTGCGGTGGTGGCGAGCGAACCTGATACAAACAAAATCGTGTAGCCGTCTTTCGCGGCTTGCGCGACATAGTTAGCACCAACGACACTGCCCGCTCCGGGTTTGTTTTCAATCAAAAAAGGTTGTCCCAAGCTTTGCCGCAAGCTGTCGGCTAACCGTCTAGCGATCACATCGTTGCTGCCCCCTGGAGCAAACGGTACGACGATCCGGACAGGCTTATCAGGCCATTTGCTCGTTTGTGCGTGGCTCGGACTCGTCAACAGAATACTGCTGATGGCACACACCGCTCCAGCAACGAAAATTCTTCTCAACGCGCGGCATTTTATATACATGATCATCCTTTTCTATCGGGTGAAATGAGCGAGGTTTCCATCTTGAGTGATAGCTTACAGCGTTTGTGGCTGATAGAGCGCTAAAACAGCAGCTTAGACAGGCTGCTCGAACTGGGTAGTTCGATTATTTCTATGGGCATCACATTAAACGGGCCGCTCCATAAAATGAAGCAGCCCGTTTTCTTTTAGTACTGCGCAATAAAACTACGCTAATGCATCAGACCAAATGTTTTTAGCCCAGCCCCATGCGTACGTCCCTTCTAGCGCTGTCGGCTCCGTCGAAAGACCGCCTGAACCCGCAACCGTTTTGAACGTTTTTTCAGCGGCGACGTATTGATGCACGCTCGCCACGTGAACGACCTCTGTCTCATTAACAAAGCTGTAACACGTATTGGTCAGAACAGGCTGAGGGTTGATCGCGATACCCGCTAACTCTGCGACGATTGCAGCGGCCGTAACCTTGGCATGCTGGTTCGCCATATGCCCTGATTTTGGCATCAAGGGTGCAACCTGAATCGAATCGCCGATAATGTGCACATCCTTCGCTTTCATTGATTCAAAGTTCAGATAGTTAACCGTGGACCAACGACCGTTTGCATCGGCGAGGCCGGCTTTAACAATGAGGTCACCTGCGCGCATCAGAGGCAACACATTGAGCACGTCTGCTTTGACGTCGTCCTGAACATCAAACTTGAGTGTTCGTGTTTTGGCATCTACTGCCGTCACGTTATGCTGGGGTCTGTATTCAATGATGCCAGGATACATCTTGGCCCATGCCTCCTTGAACAACTTACCCTTAGATGTCACGTCTTGATTCGCGTCTAACACCAACACTTTAGATTTAGGTTTGTGCTTCTTCAGGTAGTTTGCAACCTGACATACGCGCTCGTACGGGCCTGGAGGGCAACGATAAGGTGCCATCGGGATCGATAGCGCAAATACACCGCCGTCTTTCATGTCTGCAATCTGCTTGTGTAATGCGACTGTTTCCGGACCAGCCTTCCAGGCTTGTAGAGTGATGCCCGCTTTGTTAGCGGCATCTAGCCCTTCGATACTGTCCGTCATCAGTCCGATACCTGGAGACAACACAAGCTTGTCGTATTTGACGGTCTTGCCTGAGGCGAGCAGCACGGTTTTCTTCGCCGCATCAATACTCGCGACAGAATCTTTGATCATCTTAATGCCATGATTTTTTTCCAATCCGGCGTAGGGCGAGGTGATCTCAGCAATTTGGCGAGAGCCTCCCACAACCAAGTTAGATATCGGGCAGGAAATGAATTGGGCATTGGGCTCAATCAAGGTGACTTGCGCAGTGTTGTTTGAGAGCAAGCGCAAATACTTGGCGGCCGTAGCGCCACCATAACCAGCACCCACCACCACGACTTGCGCCGTCTTCAACGTATTGGCACGCGCCTGTGTGCTCACGCCCATTGCAAGTCCAGCGACGGCGGCGCTTTGTCCTAGAAAGATTCGACGATTCATTCTTGTCCCCTTAGTTCTTCTTGCCGAGTACATCGGCAATGATTTTTAACTGTTCGTCGGTGTAGCCTTTCGCAAGTTGATGCATGATCGTTCCTGTGCGGGCACCTGTCTTATACGCTTGCAATTGTTCATACATGACGGAGCTTGTCAGTTGATTGATCACCGGCATCGTTGCACCTGGAGTGCTCACACCATTCGTGCCATGACAGTTGGCGCACGTGGCCGCCAGACTTTGTGCATACAGCCGTTGCGCCTGGATATCTTGCGCAGACGCTGTCGTCACAAACATTGCAGCGCTAAGGCCTGCAGTCAGTATTCCTGTTTTGAACAAACTCTTTCTTATCATTGTCCGTCTCCTCGTATTGATGCGTAATGTGTTGATGATCGTGCGATAGCGATCCACTAACAATGCAGACTTACCCTTGTGTCGGGTCACACTCCGTTCTTTTTAAACCACTCCAGACATTTTTCCCAGCCATCTTTTGCTGGACCCGCTTGATAGGTTGCGCGGTAATCCGCGTGAAATGCATGGGGTGCGTCTGGATAGATCTCAAAGCGCGATGCCGCAGCCGCTTTGTTCTCCTTGGCGGCGGCAAGTGCCTGCTTCATTTGGTCGACCGTATCCAAACTGATTCCGGTGTCCTTTCCACCGTAAAGGCCCAGCACTGGCGCCTTTAATTGCGCAGCGAGATCCACCGGGTGAGCGGGAAAGTTTTCACTTTTATCCCCAACCAGTCTTCCGTACCAAGCAACGCCCGCACGCACTTGTGGCAAATGAGCGCAAGCCAACCAAGTGATACGGCCTCCCCAGCAAAATCCTGTCATGCCGACGCGGTCCAAGTCGCCGCCTTGTTGTCCTGCCCATTTAAGCGCGATAGTGATATCACCCATCACTTGCTTGTCGGGCGTCTTACCGATGATTTCGGTCATGATTTCGGCCATCGTTCCCAAGGAACTTGGGTCACCTGCTCGAGTAAAGAACTCTGGCGCGATCGCCAGGTAACCCTGCTTCGCAAATCGTCGCGCAGTATCCGCGATGTATTCGTGCACACCAAAAATTTCACTCGCAATGATGACGATGGGCAGCTTGCCAACACTCGCCTTTGGTCGCGCAACATAGGCGTATAACTCGGTGCTGCCATCCTTGATCGTCTCTTCACCAGCCGCAATACCATCAAAGTTTGTTTGAGTGACCTGGGCAAAGGTAGGTTCGGCAACCGACGCGAAGCCTAAGCACGCGGTTGCAGCTGTCGTGTTGCGCAAAAACTCACGCCGAGAACGACTTCGACGACCCGCCAACGCTTCGATGTCTTTAATATGGTCTGAACGCATTTGGCCTCTGTTTTGCAAAGTTAGTTTTAGTGTTTTTGAAGAGTTTACCCTAGGGTATCCCTGAATATCTACTTCTTTATTGTTATATTACTTTTACATCTTTGTTTATAACCAAAAAATATACTGATGCCAGCCACTATTTTATCGTTGCGTAGGAGGCCGCTTGAACACAAATGATTTAAGGCTAAAACTTGGTCGACTCAAGCGCGCACCAGAAAATTTTGTTTCTGCTGAGTTCGCCACCGAGGTATCGGCCAACGGCATTACCGAAGCCCGGCGCGGCTTTTTGCGAAACAGCTTTTTAGCAGCCGTGGCTGCGGGCGCAAGCACTGCATCGACCTTGGCTTTCGCGCAAGGCTCAGCAGGCGATCCGACCATCCTTGACAAGCAAGTGTGGCAAACAACGCTTGGCCAACCCGTCGCAGCAAGGCCCTATGGCGTGCCCTCAAAATACGAAGCCAATCTACAGCGCCGCGAGTCACCCGGCCTCACGCGCGTGTCTGCTGCCTCTGTCTCGTTTGCACCCCTCCAGGGCTTGTTTGGCATCATCACACCAAACGGTCTGCATTTCGAACGGCACCACCAGGGGTGGGTTGACATCGATCCGGCTAAACACCGGCTCATGATCAATGGGATGGTCAAGCAGGAACTGGTCTTCACCATGGAAGACCTCATGCGCTTGCCTTCGGTTTCGCGCATTCACTTTATTGAGTGCGGAGCCAACACTGGCATGGAGTGGGGCAACGTCGCGGTCCCTACCGTTCAGTACACGCACGGGATGCTCTCTTGCTGTGAATTCACGGGTGTGCCGCTGTCTATCTTGCTAGACATGGCTGGCGCCGATACAAAAAAAGGAAAGTACATTCTCGCCGAAGGCGGCGATGGCTCAGGCATGACGCGCACGATTTCAATGGAAATGGCGCTAGATGATGTGCTGGTTGTTTGGGGCATGAACGGCGAAATGCTGCGCCCCGAAAACGGCTATCCCTTGCGCTTGGTGGTGCCTGGCGTGCAGGGTGTGAGCTCGGTCAAGTGGTTGCGCCGCCTTGAAGTCGGTGACATGCCCTACGCCACAAAAGACGAAGCTGTGCATTACATGGACTTAATGCCTGACGGCATCCATCGCCAGTACACATCGATTCAAGAGTGCAAATCGGTCATCACAACACCCTCTGGCGGACAGCAGCTGCTCGAAACAGGTTTCTACAATATTAGCGGCATGGCGTGGTCGGGCCGCGGCAAAATCAAGCGGGTTGATGTGTCGGTTGATGGCGGACGCAACTGGCGCGAAGCGCGTCTGGAATCGCCCGTATTAACCAAGGCCATTACACGCTTTAACATCGATTGGGTATGGGACGGAAAGCCAGCGATCTTACAATCTCGTGCAACGGACGAAACGGGCCATATTCAGTCTTCTTACAGAATGTTGCGCGAAGTTCGCGGTACCCGTTCGATCTATCACAACAACGCGATTCAATCCTGGAAAGTAGACACTAACGGAGAGGTCAGCAATGTACAAGTTGGCTAAAACTCTAATCGGTACCGTCGCACTCACGCTACTGGGTGGCTTGGCCAACGCACAAGACACAAAAAAATTCCCCGGGATCGGCCGCGCTGCTACACCCGCAGAAGTGGCCGCCTGGGATATCGATGTACGCCCAGACTTCAAGGGTCTGCCCAAAGGGTCAGGGACCGCGGAACAGGGGCAGGAACTTTGGGAAGCCAAGTGTGCAAGCTGTCATGGCGTATTTGGTGAGTCCAACGAAGTGTTCACACCGATCGTAGGTGGCACCACCGCGAAAGACATTAAAACGGGTCGCGTCGCCTCGCTCACTGACCCGAATCAACCACAGCGTTCAACGCTGATGAGGCTTTCCACCCTTTCGAGCCTATACGACTACGTCTACCGAGCCATGCCATGGAATGCCCCGCGCTCGCTGTCGGCAGATGAAACATATGCGCTCGTGGCGTACATGCTCTCGCTAGGCGAGATCGTCCCAGAGGACTTCACCCTCAGCCACGAGAACGT
>CAJBTJ010000004.1 GCA_903958565.1 uncultured beta proteobacterium | reverse complement strand
TGGTAAACATATTCTAGAATGCGGCATGCGTCACATTCACCGAGCAGGAGCTTTTTTATGCAAACAACAACAAGCACAGCGCTAAGACAAGAGTCTGCACCGCAATTCGCGACCACCGCCGCCCCCATCACCGAGGCCACCTGGGCCCAATATCACATCATCCGCCGCAACGGTGCGGTCGTGAACTTTGAACCCAGCAAAATCGGTATCGCCCTAACAAAGGCATTCTTAGCCGTCAATGGCGGCCAAGGTGCGGCCTCGGCGCGCGTGCGCGAACTGGTCGACTCCCTGACACGTCAAGTTGTCCAAGCACTGGTGCGTAGCCGTCCAAACGGTGGGACGTTCCATATAGAAGACATTCAAGATGCGGTCGAATTAGCGCTCATGCGGTCCGGTGAGCACGATGTCGCTCGCTCCTACGTGCTGTATCGCGAGCGTCGCTCACAAGAGCGTGCCAAATCAAATATTGAACAAGCACCTGTCGAAGCCAGCACGCTGCACGTCACCGATAACGGTGTGCGTAAACCGCTCGACATGGCCAAGCTACAGGCAACGATTGAATCCGCAGGTCAGGGCCTTGGCGAGTTCGTCGATACGGCAGCCATCCAAAAAGAAACCCTCAAAAACCTGTATGACGGCGTGCCGATTGACGAAGTTTACAAATCAGCCATTCTGGCCGCGCGCGCCATGGTTGAGAACGATCCCGCGTACAGCAAAGTGACCGCGCGTCTGCTGCTGCATACGATTCGCACAGAAGTGCTGTCCGAGGAAGCCTCACAAGAGGAAATGAATACCCGCTACGCAACGTACTTTCCTAAGTTCATCAAGCGTGGTGTCGAGGCCGGCCTGCTGAACTCCGAACTGTCGCGCTATGACCTGCCACGCTTAGCCGCCGCACTGGACGCTAGTCGTGATCTGCAATTTGACTACCTCGGTCTGCAAACTCTGTATGACCGCTACTTCTTGCACATCCATGGTCAGCGCATTGAACTACCCCAAGTGTTCTTTATGCGCGTCGCGATGGGCTTGGCGATCGGCGAAATTGACCGTGAAACACGTGCAATTGAGTTCTATCAGATTCTGTCGTCTTTCGACTTCATGAGCTCGACCCCAACCCTGTTCAATGCAGGCACTTTGCACTCTCAGCTGTCGTCTTGCTACCTGACCACCGTGTCAGACGACTTGGACGGCATCTACGAAGCCATCAAAGAAAACGCCCTGCTCGCGAAGTATGCCGGTGGACTCGGCAACGACTGGACACCCGTGCGGGCGATGCGTAGCCACATCAAGGGCACCAACGGCGAAAGCCAAGGTGTTGTGCCATTTCTGAAAGTCGTCAACGATACGGCGGTTGCGGTCAACCAGGGTGGTAAACGCAAGGGCGCCGTCTGCTGCTACCTAGAAACCTGGCACTTAGATGTAGAAGAATTCCTAGATCTTCGCAAAAATACCGGCGACGAGCGCCGTCGCACGCACGACATGAACACAGCTAACTGGATTCCAGATCTGTTCATGAAGCGTGTGATCGAAGGCGGCGACTGGACCCTGTTCTCACCCTCGGACTGCCCAGATCTACACGAAAAAGTCGGTGTCGAGTTCGAAAAGGCCTATGTAGGCTACGAAGAAAAAGCTGCGCGCGGTGATTTACCGCTATTCAAAAAGATGCCAGCGATCAACATGTGGCGCAAGATGCTGTCCATGCTGTTTGAAACCGGCCACCCTTGGATTACGTTCAAAGATCCTTGCAACATCCGTTCACCACAGCAACATGTGGGCGTTGTACACAGCTCAAACCTGTGCACCGAGATCACACTGAACACCAATGACTCTGAAATCGCAGTCTGCAACCTGGGCTCCGTCAATCTGCTGGCGCACCTCAAGCAGAATGCTGATGGCTCCCAATCGCTAGATCAAGACAAGCTACAGCGCACGATCAAGATCGCCATGCGGATGTTGGACAACGTCATCGACATCAACTACTACGCAGTGGACAAGGCTCGTAACTCGAACGTACGCCATCGGCCAGTGGGGTTGGGCATCATGGGCTTCCAGGATTGCCTGCACGTGATGCGCGTGCCGTACGCTTCACAAGCAGCGATTGAATTCGCTGATCGCTCTATGGAATCAGTTTGTTATTACGCCTACAGTGCCTCGAGCGATCTCGCAGCAGAGCGCGGTCGGTACGCAAGCTTTGATGGTTCGTTGTGGTCACGTGGCATCTTGCCGCACGACTCCATCGCACTGCTGCGCGAGAATCGTGGTGGCTATGTTGAAGTCGATGAATCAAGCACGATGGATTGGGATTCGTTGCGCGCACGCATCAAACAACAAGGAATGCGTAACTCAAATTGCGTTGCAATTGCCCCAACTGCAACAATATCGAATATTATTGGTGTGTCTGCGTGCATCGAACCAACATATCAAAACTTGTACGTTAAATCGAACCTCTCCGGCGAGTTCACTGTGGTGAACGAACATCTTGTCCGCGACCTCAAGAAATTAGGTCTATGGGACGAAGTCATGGTCGCTGACCTGAAGTACTTCGACGGTAGCCTGTCTCGCATCGATCGCGTCCCGGCCGAATTGCGGACGCTATACGCTACCGCTTTTGAGGTCGAACCCAATTGGATTGTCGAATGTGCCGCACGTCGCCAGAAATGGATCGATCAAGCGCAGTCACTTAACATCTATATGGCCGGCGCGTCGGGCAAGAAGCTCGATGACACCTACAAACTCGCTTGGTTGCGTGGCCTCAAAACCACCTATTACCTACGCACATTGGGTGCAACAAGCGCAGAAAAATCAACGGGCCGTGGTGGCGAACTTAACGCGGTGAATTCTGCCGGGATTGGTTCCACGACCGGTACGTTCGCATCAACAGCCCCGGTTCTGCCGGAAGCCGAAATTCTCGGAGCGGCGTGCACCATGAAGCCTGGCGATCCAGGTTTCGAAGAGTGCGAAGCCTGCCAATAACCGCTACCGGAAAAAATTATGCTGACCTGGAACGACGAAATTTCTCCACAAACCGCGGCGCCGATCGCGGCCGGTGGTATGCCCATGCCGGCTTCAATGCCCGCACGTGCTGCGACGGGCGTTTTTGGTGACTCTGCCCTGCCGACCCCCGGCCTGACTCAAAAGCCTCAGGCTCCTGATCCCGCAACCCGCGTGAATGTCGCGGACAAGCGGATCATCAACGGCCAAACTGACGTTAACCAACTCGTCCCATTCAAGTACAAGTGGGCTTGGGAAAAATACATCGCTACTTGCGCCAACCACTGGATGCCGCAAGAGATCAACATGTCTCGCGATATTGCCTTGTGGAAAAACCCCACCGGCCTGACCGAAGACGAGCGACGCATTATCAAACGCAACCTTGGCTTTTTTGTCACAGCCGACTCGCTCGCAGCAAACAACATTGTGTTGGGCACCTATCGCCACATCACAGCGCCCGAATGCCGCCAGTTCTTATTGCGCCAAGCCTTTGAAGAAGCGATTCACACCCACGCTTATCAATATATTGTTGAAAGCCTGGATTTGGACGAGTCTGAAATCTTCAACGCCTACAACGAAGTCCCTTCGATTCGCGCGAAAGATCAGTTTTTGATCCCTTTCATTGATGCGATCGCTGACCCTAACTTCAAAACGGGCACTCTCGAAACCGATCAAACTCTGCTGAAGTCGTTGATTGTGTTTGCTTGCCTGATGGAAGGCTTGTTCTTCTATGTTGGCTTTACGCAGATTCTGGCGCTTGGCCGTCAAAACAAAATGACCGGGGCAGCCGAACAGTACATGTACATCCTTCGCGATGAGTCCATGCACTGTAATTTTGGCATTGACCTGATCAACACGATTAAGCTCGAAAACCCACAGCTTTGGACACCCGCGTTCCGCGAAGAAATCCGCGCCCTGTTTGCCAAGGCAGTGGACTTGGAATATGCCTACGCTGAAGACACCATGCCGCGCGGCGTACTCGGTCTGAATGCGCCGATGTTCAAGTCTTATCTGCGTTTTATTGCAAACCGTAGATGCCAACAGATCGGAATCGAGCCTTTGTTCGCCCAGGAAGAAAATCCCTTCCCTTGGATGGCAGAGATGATTGATTTAAAGAAGGAACGTAATTTCTTTGAAACACGCGTGATCGAGTATCAAACTGGCGGCGCCCTTAACTGGGAATAATTCGCACGTTTGAGGCTTGTTACGCTTTAGTACTTGCCAGTGGGTGGTGAATGCCACCGTGCTGGTGCCATTTGAATTGCTTCGCGCCTCCAGTGAGAGGCAGTTCAAATGGCTGTGCCGGATTCATTAGCGCAAACCGCTGTGCTACTGCAGTTTAGTAGGGGCTTGTGCCGATGAATAACTCGGGCGAAACGACGTCTCATGGTGGGGCTAGTCGAGCACGGGTTTTAATGTTTGGGACCCTGAACTAAGGAGTATTACCATGGCAACAGCCAAAAAAGCAGCAAAAAAAGCAGTGAAGAAAGCCGCAGCTAAAAAACCTGCAGCTAAGAAAGTCGCGAAAAAAGTAGTTGCTAAGAAGCCAGCAGCGAAAAAAGTAGCGAAAAAAGCTGTTAAGAAAGTTGTTAAGAAAGCAGCTGCAAAGAAGAAGCCTGCAGCGAAAAAAGTTGTAAAAAAGGCAGCTGCTAAGAAGCCAGCAGCGAAAAAAGTAGCTAAGAAAGCAGCTAAGAAGCCAGCTGCCAAAAAAGCTGCAAAGAAGCCTGTTGCAAAAAAAAAAT
>CAJBTJ010000003.1 GCA_903958565.1 uncultured beta proteobacterium | reverse complement strand
TGCGCACTGTTCGAGGAGGTCACCTCTCACCCCAACGTCAGCATCGATGACAGCTTCTTCTCGATCGGTGGCGACTCGCTCATGGCCATGCGCTTTGTAGCTCGTCTGCATCAAGAAAGAAAAATTGCGCTGCCCATCAGACAATTATTCGATCATCCCAACGCTGAGGATCTCGCCTTAGTACTTGATAAGCTTGAAACCGATCAAGGTCCACAACTTATTCCTGGAATGGGAACGCTTGCAGACAATCAAGTTGTTTTATCTTACGGACAAAAGCGACTTTGGGCACTTGATCGTGTGCAAGGAGCTTCAGCCACTTACAACACGCCGATCGCAATCAGACTTAAGGGACATATTCATATTGAGGCGTTAGGTCTCGCAGCACAATTACTAATTGAAAGACACCGATCGCTTCGCACGGTCATTGTGGAAGATGTGAACGGTTTGCCTAAAGGTGTTCTACTGGAAACGCCGAATATCGAAAAAATATTTTCCGTCATTAATCTGTCATCCTTACATTCTGATGATACGCATGATCAAAAATTAGCGCGTGCGAGAGAATACGCTCAGCAAGAAGCTTCTACGCCTTTTAATTTAGAGAAAGATCCGTCGTTCAGGCTCAAACTGATACTGATGCGTTCAGACGATGCGATACTAAGTATCACACTACATCATCAAGCCAGCGATGCCGAATCTATGGGCATTCTGATGCATGAGCTCAATTCTGCATATCTTGCCTTCTCAAATAAAGAGAGCCACAAGCTGGCGAAGCTAGACCTGCATTACAGTGACTGGGCTGCATGGCAACAGGCTACTCTTGAATTGGATATTGAAAGAAAAATAGAGCGTGCAAAAGACAGGCTGAAACATGCGCCAGCTCTACTTACCCTACCGCTAGATCATCCGCGCGATCCCCACAGAGATCGAAGGGCAGAACATGTTTCTGTCGTTGTTCCCTCATCAATCACACGGCATTTACAAGAACTTGCGCTACGCCAAGGAACAACATTATTTACGGTTGTGCTGAGCCTATATGGCGCAACGCTCTCGAGATTATCTGGTCAGCAGGACGTCGTGATTGGTACACCTGTTTCTGGACGAACACGTATAGAAACTGAAAATCTTATTGGTTTTCTTGTGAATATGCTGGCTCTGCCTATCCATCTCGATACAACTTGCAACGGCTTGGAGTTAATTAAACGAACACGTTCAAGCGTTGAAGCTGCACTGATCGATCAAGACCTGCCATTTGAACGTTTGGTTGAAGAATTAGGGGCTCAGCGTTCTCTTGCTCACGCCCCTGTCTTTCAGGCCACATTAACATTTGCAGGAGATTCGGGTTCGCCCATCATATTGAACGGTCTGGAGTGTTCGGATGAAATGGTGGCGCTACCAGTCGCTAAGACAGATATTGCACTATTTTTAAACCTCACAAACAAAGGCGAACTGGTAGGAGGTATTGCATATGATGCCGATCTATTTGACCAGTCAAGCGTGGAGGGTTGGGTCAAGAGCTTCCTGCAAATCGCTGAAAGCCTGACAGCAAATAGCCATCGACCTGTTCTAACCTTGCCTTTTACAGACAGTGAGCAAAAGGGTACTGCGCTGAAGCACTCAACGAGTGCGTTACGTGATGCACATATTACGCAAAGTACGGTTGTTCAATTGTTTACTCAAACAGTTAATGTTTATGCAAGTAAGTTAGCCTTGACCTCAGAGCTCGGGGCTGATAAGGTCGCACTGAGCTATCAGGAGCTTGATGAACAAAGCAATTGCCTCGCACGGTACCTGATGGATAGAGGTATCGGCTCCGGTCAGATTGTTGGCATATGCATGGAGCGCTCGCCAGAAATGGTTGTAGCCATGATGGCGGTCATAAAGTCTGGCGCGGCTTACATGCCTCTTGACGCAAGCCACCCACTCGCGCGTCTGGAATTTATGCTTAAAGACAGCCATGCAACCAGCCTGCTCGCTGATTCGGCTGGAGATTTTTTACTAGGTCATGCGCGCGACAAGTTGGGTATTGCAGTCATTAATCTGGATGATTTTGGAGTGCGCTCAATGCTCAACATCATTTCGGATGAGCAAATTAAGGCTGACGAGAGACAGTCACCGATTTCACCTGACGACTTGATCTACCTGATCTACACATCAGGATCGACTGGAACGCCTAAAGGCGTAGCGACCTGCCATAGAAATGTTTGCGCGATTGCTTACAAACCAGACTACTGCAACTTGACTGCAGAAAGCAATATGTTGCATCTGGCATCGACCGCTTTTGACGCAACGACCTTCGAGGTTTGGGGAGCGCTGCTTAACGGGGCGACTTTAGCCTTTCCTCCCACGAGCAAGCTTAGTCTGAGTGATCTCAGTCAAAGCATACGTCACTATCAGACAAATATAGCTTTCTTAACTACAAGCCTGTTTACAACGGCGCTTACGACTGATCCTGAAATATTTTCCCCACTAAATGAAGTTCTAGTAGGGGGTGAAGTTATTCCTCCTCATTTTGCCGCGTCCTTCATAAAGCTATTTCCTCATAAACGTCTCATGAACGTCTATGGCCCAACCGAAACAACAACCTTTTCCAATGCAACAACATTAACGATTCAAGACACGCAGGCAACAGAATTACCAATCGGCAAACCTGTTACTGGTTATCAGACTTACGTACTGGATGTCAATCTTGAACCGGTACCTACGGGAGTAATAGGAGAGTTATATATTGCTGGTGAAGGTGTTGCCCGTGGTTATCTCGATCGTCCTGGTTTAACGGCTGAGCGCTTTATTGCTTGTCCGCATCACCATTCTGGTGCGCGGATGTACAAAACGGGTGACCGTGTCAGGCAACGAGCCGATGGAGCCATTGTGTATTTAAGCCGTCTGGATAATCAAGTGAAAATTCGTGGCTTCAGGATCGAACTCGGTGAAATCGAGAGTTGTCTGATAAAAGAATTTACAAGTCTGGCTCAAGTGCACGTAATCGTTCGCGAAATTGCAAACGAAAAACGTATAGTTGCTTATTTTGTGCCGCATGCGCATCAGCGAACCCCTACAGCAAATGAGATCAGAGAAAAACTTTTAGAAAAATTACCAGACTATATGGTGCCCTCTTACTATGTCAGTCTAGAAAAAATTCCCCTTAACGTAAACGGTAAAATTGACCTAAGTAAGCTTCCTGACCCGAGTACGATTCAATCCTCCTCGACAGAAACTAGAGTACCGCGAACGCCACAGGAAGTTTTGCTTTGCCGCATGTTCTCGGAATTAACCGGAACCGACCTTGTAGGCATTGATGATAATTTTTTTGCTATTGGAGGACATTCTCTGTTAGCAATTAGTTTGATTGCAAAATTACGCGACCAAGCCGGCTACAGTCTTTCCCTTGCCTCCTTGTTCGAGCACCCGACGGTACAAACTCTTGCGAAACACCTGGTTTCATCTGGTCCAGCAAAATACTCGCCCTTACTCGCATTAAGAAAGACAGGATCAGCACCACCGCTTTTCTGCATTCACCCTGGTGGAGGTAACGCAACGGTGTATACACATCTTTGTAATGCCTTAGGTAATAATCAGCCTGTTTGGGCGCTCCAAGCCAGGGGGCTTGAAGACGGAGAGACTGTACAGGATCGCATTGATGATATGTCAGTGGACTACGTGACTGCCATCCGCTCCATTCAGCCACACGGCCCCTATCATTTGCTAGGCTGGTCCTTAGGCGGAACCATCGCCCAGGAAATGGCGGCACAACTCGAGACGCAAGGCGAGCAAGTCAAACTTCTAGCGCTTATGGATACCGCTGCGATATATCCCGAGCATGTTCTCAGCGAAGAATGGACAAATGAAAAGATGCTCGAAAGACTAACTCAGGAGCTTGGAGATCAAGACACAGCCGATCATCACCGGGATAGGGCAGCACGACTTGAGTTGGTGCGCGACAGCATGGCAAAACAAGATGTTATTCCAATGGACACACCCATTGAGTGGATTGATCGTCTAATTGAACAGCAAGCGATTTCGACAATCAGATTGCGTCACCATCAGCAGAAAAATATTCAAGCAGATATTTTATTTTTCAGAGCATCCCAGGAGCCAACACCAGAGCGTGAAGAAACTTACGAATGGAATTCATGGACCTCAGGCCATGTTACAGAAATCAATATCGAAACAACGCATGATTTAATGTGCAACCAAGAGATTTCAAAAGAAGTTGCAAGGCACCTGAATGACTATCTTGTCAATATAGAAATTAAAAAATAAGAAAAATGAGGAAGTTGTAACAATAAACGAATTCGATTTTTCA
>CAJBTJ010000002.1 GCA_903958565.1 uncultured beta proteobacterium | reverse complement strand
GGCTTGCTGGGTTTGCTGATTTGGCCTGCGTGGCGCGCACTGCGTGCTCAAGCGCAGCAGAATGCGATGGGTGATAAAGCGGAGACTTCAAAATGATCGGCTATGTCGTGCGTCGCCTGTTGTATGGCGTGTTGATTTTAATTGGGGTCAATCTCTTTACCTTTGTGCTGTTTTTTGCCGTAAATACGCCGGACGATATGGCGCGACTGGCGATTGGCGGACAGCGCGTCAGTACGGACGCGATTGCGAAGTGGAAAGCGGAACGCGGTTACGACAAGCCACTGTTCGTCAACACGCAACAGAGCGGGCTCGCGCAATATACCGACACTATTTTTTATCAGCGCTCGGTACCGCTGCTTAAATTTGATTTCGGTGCCTCGGATGAGGGCAGGGATATTGGACGCGAGATTGGTAAACGAATGTGGCCAAGCCTTGCCTTGGCGATCCCGACGTTCATTCTGGGTCTGTTCATGAGTATTGCGTTTGCGTTGCTCCTTGTGTTTTTTAGAACGACACACCTGGATTTCTGGGGCGTCGTGTTGTGTGTTGTCATGCTGTCGATTTCAGGCCTCTTCTACATCATCGCCGGCCAGTGGTTGTTCTCCAAGCTGCTGCGCTTGGTGCCTTACTCGGGGTTTGCGGGCGGATGGGATACGCTCAAATTTTTAGCCTTGCCCGTTCTGGTTGCCGTGATTGCACGCCTCGGTCCCGAGGCACGGTTTTTGCGCAGCTTATTTCTAGAAGAAGTCGGTAAAGACTACGTACGCACCGCGCGTGCGAAGGGTTTGAGTGAGCGCGCCATTTTGTTTAAACATGTCTTGCGTAACGCCATGTTGCCGATTCTTACAGGCGCGGTGTCGGCCTTGCCTTTACTTTTTATGGGCAGTTTGATTTCAGAGTCGTTCTTTGGAATCCCTGGGCTGGGCAGTTACACCATTGACGCCATTAGTGGACAAGACTTTTCCGTTGTCCGCGCGATGGTATTTCTGGGCTCTGCGCTCTACATCTTAGGTCTGATTTTGGCTGATATTTCTTACACGCTCGCTGACCCGCGCGTACGGTTCGAGTGATCATGCCTAAATTTATTCTCCTCTGGACTGATGCAGCGTTGTTCGCGCTGGTGGCCGCCGTGATCGCCTATGCCTGGCATGTTGCCCGTTCGCGCACCTTGCGTGCCACCTGGGGGCGGGTAGCGCGCCATACGCCGGCGATGTGTTCGGCGGTCGTGTTGGCGCTGTTTGTCGTCGTCGGGTTATTAGATTCGATACATTTCCAGCCAAGGCTGCCGTCGGTTCCTGGGGCTACCAACCCAAGCGCAGTGGTGTACGCACCCAAAGTAGTGTCGTTGCTGGATGTCCTGCTAGAAGATACCGCCTTTGTTCGACCTGAAAAAACCTACTCGGCGCCGTTGTCTTGGCTGCAGTACACCAAAGAAACCATCTTGCAGGAAGGTGGCGTACCGACACGCGATTTTCCGCGCTTGCGGTTTGGCGGACGTCATCTGACGGAGCCTGATACGCAATGGCTGGGTGATGTACTGAAGAGACTTGTGTGGGGGCTTGCTGGGGGCGCGTTGCTCGCTGGTTTGCTGATCCTCTTGCGTATGGTGTGTGTCAAATCTGGGTCTCGTCGCGACTATTGGAACCTGATGTGGCGCGGCCAAACCGAGATCCCTTGGCGTGCGATTCTGATGACGTCGACGCTTGTGTGTGTGTTGCTGGGCGCGGTGGTGGGTTTGGCTTCTGGTTATCACGTGCTCGGAACGGACCGCACGGGCAACGACGTCTTGTGGCAAGCCTTAAAGAGTATCCGCACCGCTTGGGTGATCGGCAGTCTAACGACCATTGCGATGTTGCCGCTGGCACTCGTGTTCGGTATTGCGGCAGGCTACTTTAAAGGTTGGATCGATGATGTGATTCAGTACGTGTACACCACACTAACCTCGATTCCTGGCGTGCTACTGATTGCAGCGTGCGTGTTGATGATGCAGGTCTACATTGATACGCATCCAGGTTTGTTTCCGACCTCGGTGCAGCGTGCAGATCTGCGTTTATTCTTGCTCTGCATGATCTTGGGGCTCACGGGTTGGGCTGGCCTGTGTCGTCTCTTGCGTGCCGAGTCACTCAAGTTGCGTGAGCTTGAGTATGTTCAGGCGGCGCGGGCGTTTGGTATTTCTAACTTACGCATCATGGCTCGCCATCTGTTGCCCAATGTGATGCATATTGTCTTAATCACAGTGGTGCTGGAGTTCTCTGGATTGGTGTTGTATGAAGCCGTGCTGTCCTATCTTGGCATTGGTGTCGATCCAAGCATGAACTCCTTTGGCTCGATGATTGAGAAAGCGCGCTTTGAGATGTCGCGCGATCCGATGATCTGGTGGAATTTGCTCGCTGCGTTTCTATTTATGCTTGCCCTAGTGCTGGCCGCCAATCTCTTTGCCGCTGCCGTGCGTGAGGCCTTTGATCCGCGCACGCGCTCGTTTAGGTTGCGTCGCCGTGTTGCGGGT
>CAJBTJ010000001.1 GCA_903958565.1 uncultured beta proteobacterium | reverse complement strand
GCGAAGGTCTGAAGACCCTCCTCGGTGGTTTGATGGGCATCCCCAAAGGCACCATGGCACCAGGACATCCTTGGTTTGGTTCGCCTTCGTTTGATATCAAGTACGACGTCGCTGGCTCGCAGAAGCTGATGGCAGAGGCCGGTTTCTCTGCCGCCAAGCCCTTGAAAGTCAAGATTCAGATCTCGGCTTCCGGTTCAGGCCAGATGCAGCCTCTGCCCATGAACGAATTCGTTCAACAGTCGCTCAAGAAGTGCTTCTTTGATGTTGCGTTTGATGTGATCGAGTGGAACACGCTCTTCACTAACTGGCGCAAAGGTGCTAAAGATCCATCCGCAAACGGTGCAACGGCAACGAACGTCAGCTTCTCGGCGATGGATCCATTCTTCGGCATGGTGCGCTTCAGCAGCAAAGGTACCTTCCCACCTGTGTCAAACAACTGGGGCTACTATGCCAGCCCAGAAGTTGAGGCTTTAGTGGTGGCAGCCCGTACGACGTTTGACGACAAGCAACGTGACGCAGCGCTCGCTAAACTGCACACGCGTATTGTTGACGACGCACCGTTCGTCTGGATCGCACATGACGTCGGTCCACGTGCCATGAGCAAGAAAGTGACGGGTGTCGTACAGCCACAAAACTGGTTTATCGATATCGCCACAATGAACTTGCAGTAAGCGGTACGAAGCACGCCGCGCCTGTCGGTGCGGCGTGCTTTTTATTGTTCAGATTCAATACCTATTCCGATTCAATTTTATTGAGACACACCTCACATGCTGAGCTTTTTACTGAGGCGTCTGATTTACACCATGCCGATTATGCTTGGTGTCGCGCTTGTTTGTTTTTCTTTGGTGCACCTGGCACCCGGCGACCCCTTGATGGCGATTCTTCCAGCTGATGCCTCGCAAGACTTGCGCGATAGGCTGATGGAACTTTACGGGTTTAACCGCTCTTATCCAGAACAATTTTTTTCCTGGGTCATGCGTGCGCTGCAAGGCGATTTAGGGACCTCGATCGCCTCGAGTCGACCCGTCACCGACGAGGTGTTTAAAGCCGTCAAAAACACCTTACGTCTCGCTGTGTTTGCGACACTGATTGGGTTTATATTTGGTTCCCTCTTCGGCTTTGTCGCGGGCTACTTTCAAAACTCTTGGATCGACAAGGCCGCCTCCTTGACGTCGGTCTTGGGCGTGAGCGTGCCCCACTACTGGCTGGGCATGGTCTTTGTGATCATCTTCAGTTCGACGCTAATGTGGTTACCCCCAAGCGGTGCGGGTCCCGGTGGCTCAGCAGACTGGGTCTGGAACCTTGAGCACATGAAGCATCTCATCCTGCCAGCGGTCACCATGAGCGTCATTCCCATGGGGATTATTGCGCGTACGGTTCGTGCGCTGGTGGCCGATATCCTTGCGCAAGAGTTCATCGTAGGTTTGCGCGCTAAAGGCTTAACCAACTTCGGCATCTTCGTTCACGTCGTCAAGAACGCAGCGCCGACGGCTCTGGCCGTAATGGGTTTGCAACTCGGTTATTTACTTGGCGGATCGATCCTCATCGAAACCGTATTCTCTTGGCCTGGCACTGGATTTCTGTTGAACTCGGCAATTTTTCAACGTGATCTACCGCTGCTACAGGGAACCATTCTTGTCCTTGCCATGTTTTTTGTTGTACTGAATATGATCGTCGACATCATTCAAACCCTGCTCGATCCTCGAATCGCGCGTAGCTAATCAAACAGGGAATCTGAAATGTTGAACATCACTGTCGACCCGACCAAAGTACCAGCCGTCATAACGGAGAAATCCACTGGCTACTGGCGTAATGTCGGACAACGTTTTATGCGGGACAAGCTAGCGATGTTCGCTGGCTTCATTATCTTGCTTTTGCTGATTATGGCGATCTTCGGGCCTTGGATTGCGCCCTATGACCCGTTTGCCTCATCAATTATGAAACGACTCAAACCAATCGGCTTCCCAGGTCATTTACTGGGCACGGATGAACTCGGTCGCGACATGTTGACCAGACTCATTGTGGGCACCAAGCTGTCCCTGTTTATGGGGATTACACCCGTGATCTTAGCCTTCTGTATCGGCTCAGTCATTGGGCTGATTGCGGGCTACGCAGGTGGCACGCTCAATACAGTCATTATGCGCACGATTGACGTGTTTTACGCCTTCCCCTCCGTTCTGCTGGCGATCGCCTTGTCAGGCGTATTGGGTGCGGGCATTACCAATTCACTGATCTCCTTGACCATAGTGTTTATTCCACCGATCGCACGCGTCGCCGAGAGTGTCACGACGCAAATCCGAGGCCGTGATTTTGTGGATGCGGCGCGCGCCTCTGGCGCAAACGCCTTCACGATTGTGCGCGTGCACGTCTTGGGTAACGTGCTTGGCCCCATCTTTGTTTACGCAACAAGTTTAATTGCGGTCTCAATGATTTTGGCGTCTGGCTTGAGTTTCCTCGGACTAGGTGTGAAACCGCCCGAGCCAGAATGGGGCCTCATGCTTAATACTTTACGGACAGCGATTTATGTCCAACCTTGGATCGCCGCATTACCAGGCGTCATGATCTTCATCACGTCAATTGCTTTCAATCTGGTCTCGGATGGATTGCGTACGGCCATGGAGATCAAAAACTGATGGATACGACAGTGAAGAAGGAACCCGCTCCTGGTTCGGCACAACCTCTATTGATGGTCAAGAATTTGATCAAACACTTTGCCTTGAAGAAGGATGTTTTTGGCCGAGGTGGTGGTGTCGTGCGTGCCGTGGACGATATCGACTTTCTCGTGCGGCAAGGTGAAACACTGGGCGTGGTCGGTGAATCAGGCTGTGGGAAGTCGACAACCGCCAGGCTCTTGATGAACTTGACCCCACCCGATCAAGGCGACATCATCTTTGACGGTCGCTCAGTTGGCAGCCGCGACTTGTCGCTCAAAGAGTTTCGGCGACAAGCACAAATGGTGTTTCAAGACAGCTATGCATCCTTGAACCCGCGCCTCACCATCGAGGACTCGGTTGCGTTCGCGCCACAGGTGCACGGCGTATCCAAAGAGGATGCAATCGAACGCGCACGCGACCTCTTAAGGCGCGTGGGCTTGGATCCCGCTCGTTTCGCGGAGCGCTATCCCCATGAACTGTCTGGCGGCCAACGGCAACGCGTCAACATCGCACGCGCCCTGGCTCTACAACCACGCCTCATCATCCTCGATGAGGCAGTATCGGCACTGGACAAGTCCGTCGAAGCGCAAGTGCTGAATCTGCTGCTCGACTTAAAAGAGGATTTTGGCCTGACGTACGTTTTCATCAGTCACGACCTGAACGTTGTGCGCTATATCTCCGACCGTGTGATGGTGATGTATCTTGGTCAGGTTGTTGAAATCGGCGATTGCGAAACACTGTTCAAACAACCCAAGCATCCCTACACACGCGCCCTGCTCTCGTCTGTTCCGTCGATGGACCCCGACAACCGAACGGAAGAGCCGCCACTGTCGGGGGATCCGCCCAATCCCATCAATCCCCCTTCGGGCTGTCGCTTTCACACCCGCTGCGTACACGCGCAAGCGATCTGTTCGCAGACGATGCCGGCCCTCGTCTCCGATACAGCCGGACATGGTGTGGCCTGCCTCATGCATGTGGCAGGTAGCGGACACAGCGACGCACCGCGCGCTGCGCAGGAGGTCGCATGAACGACGAAAAAACGTTCTTAGATATCCGTGATCTCACGGTGACATTCACAGGAGGTCGCAAGCCTGTGCGTGCGGTGTCCGGCGTGAATTTAAAAGTGAAACGCGGCGAAGTGGTCGCGCTGATCGGCGAATCAGGGTCAGGGAAAAGCGTTACGCTGCGTTCCATTCTGCGACTACACAATCCGTCTCACTCAGTATTGGAAGGACAAATCTTGGTGGGCGACCAAGATGTCGTGAAGCTTTCGGATTCCGAGTTGTCGGCTTTTCGTGGCAAAGTGGCCTCAATGATTTTCCAAGAGCCGCTACTCGCACTTGATCCAGTTTATACAGTGGGTGAACAGATCACCGAAGCCATCCTGCGGCACGAGAACATCAGCAAGGAACAGGCACGTGCGCGTGCGCTAACGCTGTTTGAGCGCGTACGCATTCCGAGCCCTGAACGTCGTCTTGATGCGTACCCACATGAAATGTCAGGCGGTATGCGTCAACGCGCCATGATTTCACTGGCACTGGCAAGCCAACCACAATTGCTCCTCGCCGACGAACCCACGACTGCGCTAGATGCAACAGTGCAGATTCAAATTCTGCTCTTGTTGCGTGAATTACAGCGCGAACTTGGTCTATCTGTTGTGTTTGTGACGCATGATATCGGCGCAGCCGTTGAGGTCGCTGACCGCATTGCCGTCATGTATGCAGGACGCATCGTCGAGCAAGGGACGACGCGAACGCTCATGCGCTCGCCTCGTCACCCGTACACACGCGCCTTGCTTAAAAGCTTGGCCCATGGCTCTGTCAAGAAGGGAACGCGCTTGGAAACCATTTCAGGCGCTCCTCCCGACCTGAGCAATCTGCCGCCAGGATGTGTGTTTGCAGAACGCTGCGGCTTGGCCACTGATGATTGCAGAAAAGCTCTACCTGAAACAATCTGGCTGACTGAAGATCACAGCGCCAGATGTTTCAGAGTAGACCAGACACTGCAGCCTGTGTAAGCGCTGCTTCTCGGCACTGCTGCTCGCCGCTGGTTATCTAACGACGTTACTGGAGAGTTCGTTCAAACACGAACTTTCCATCTCGCCAATCCACGGGCACGACATCACGCGGCCCAAACTTGCCTTGCAGGATCAACTTCGCAATCGGATTTTCCAGTTGCTGCTGGATTGCCCGTTTCAGCGGTCTTGCGCCAAAGACTGGATCAAAGCCTGAGCGCGCGAGTTCAGCTTGTGCCACTGCCGAGACCTCTAAAATCATCTCCTGCTGCAACATCCGTTTAGCCAGGCGCTGGATCTGCACACCGGCGATCTTCTCGATATGCGCACTATCCAAAGCATGGAACACGACAACCTCATCAATGCGGTTCAAGAACTCTGGCCGGAAATGATTTTTTAAGTCATCCCATACAACCGCTTTGATCGCTTCATAGGGCTGACCCACCATCGCTTGAATATGATGCGAGCCAAGGTTAGAGGTCATCACAATCACCGTGTTACGGAAATCGACCGTACGTCCTTGTCCGTCCGTGAGACGTCCATCGTCAAGCACCTGCAACAGCACGTTAAAAACATCGGGATGCGCTTTCTCGACTTCATCAAGCAATATGACGCTATAAGGTTTACGACGCACTGCCTCGGTAAGATATCCACCCTCTTCGTAGCCCACATAGCCAGGGGGAGCGCCGATCAACCGTGCAACTGAATGCTTTTCCATGAATTCACTCATGTCGATTCGGATCAGCTGCTCATCCGAATCAAACAAAAAGTCTGCCAAGGCCCGGGTCAGTTCAGTTTTACCCACACCAGTGGGCCCTAGGAATAAAAATGATCCGTAGGGGCGTGAGGCATCGGACAACCCAGCACGTGAGCGCCTGATGGCATCAGCGACCAGACCGACCGCTTCATCTTGCCCAATGACACGCTGATGCAGACGATCTTCCATTTGCAATAACTTATCGCGCTCACCCTGCATCATCTTCGACACAGGGATACCCGTGGCACGTGAGACGACCTCCGCAATCTCTTCCGCACCCACCTGTGTACGCAACAAACGTGGCTTGTCGCTCGCGTCAGCCGCTGCGCCAGCACCTTCGGCCGCTTTCAGACGCGTCTCAAGCTCGGGCAACTTGCCGTATTGAATTTCCGCGAGCTTGTCGAACTGACCTTTACGTTGCAATTCAGCCATCTCCGCGCGGGCACGCTCGATCTCTTCTTTAATCGACTGCGTCCCTTGTACGGCCGCTTTCTCGCTCTTCCAGATCACCTCAAAGTCGTTGTACTCGCGCTGTAATTTTTCAAGCTCTTCTTCGATAATTTGAAAACGACGTATCGAGCCCTCATCGGTCTCTTTCTTGACGGCCTCACGCTCAATTTTTAATTGAATGATACGGCGATCAAGACGGTCCATCACTTCGGGCTTCGAGTCGATTTCCATGCGGATACGGGCTGCCGCCTCATCGATCAAATCGATGGCCTTATCCGGTAAAAATCGATCTGTGATGTAGCGATGCGAAAGTTCAGCGGCCGCGACAATCGCGGGATCGGTGATCTCAACACCGTGGTGTAACTCATAGCGTTCCTGTAGGCCACGTAAGATCGCAATGGTTGACTCCACATTAGGCTCATCGACAATGACCTTCTGGAAACGACGCTCAAGTGCAGCATCTTTTTCAATGTATTTGCGATATTCATCCAGTGTGGTCGCACCAATGCAATGCAACTCCCCACGCGCCAAGGCAGGTTTCAGCATATTGCCTGCATCCATTGCACCTTCGGCTTTTCCTGCGCCGACCATAGTGTGGATTTCATCAATAAAGATGATGCTGCTACCGTCATCCTGGGATAGCTCTTTGAGCACAGCCTTTAAGCGCTCCTCAAACTCACCACGGAATTTTGCGCCAGCAAGCAGGCTCGCCAAATCAAGGGACAGCACACGCTTGCCGCGCAAGCTCTCAGGCACTTCATCATTCACAATGCGCTGGGCCAAGCCTTCAACAATTGCAGTCTTGCCCACACCGGGCTCGCCGATCAACACGGGATTGTTTTTTGTACGACGTTGCAGAATCTGTATTGCGCGTCGAATCTCATCGTCACGTCCGATCACTGGATCGAGCTTTCCCTGACGGGCACGCTCGGTTAAGTCCATCGTGTATTTCGCTAAGGCTTCACGATTAGACTCGCCCTCTTGATCTTTGACAGCTTCGCCACCACGTACGGCATCAATAGCAGCCTCAAGCGCTTTGCGCTGCAAACCGGCTTCTTTCAGCGCACGACCCACGTCGCCTTTGTCATCAGCCAGGGCCAATAAAAAGAGTTCGCTGGGGATGTAGGTGTCGCCGCGTTTTGAGGCTTCCTTATCGACACGTGTGAACACAGCCTGCAGGTCACGGCTAACTTGAATGTTGTCATCACCGCCTTTGACTTGCGGCAAGGCCTTCAGGGTCGCGGCCAGACTCGTTTGCAATTTGTTGATTGCCACGCCCGCACGTGCGAGCAGACTTGCTGCGCCGCTCTCACTGTCGGCGAGTAACGCAGACAGGACGTGGGCCGGTTCGATGTAAGGGTGGTCCTGACGCGCGGCGACGCTTTGCGCATCGGCGAGCGCCTGCTGAAATTTGGTCGTAAGTTTGTCAAAACGCATGATGGTGCTCCTAACGAGGTGCGGCTTTTGGCCAAGATTTGATAGATACAAGATGCGGGCAAAGCGCCACTTTTCAATGGGTGTTTGCTCAAATTCCATGCAACTCACAAAAGCTTAGCTTTTTGCGTGGATAATACGCTTGATCCAGATCAACGGGACTACAATCAATCCTTGAGTGGTCAAACCGTGTCACCACACAAAGTGTCAAAGACATGCTTAAACATATTGCAGTAACAGAGGAAGCGACACACTGCTCCACCTGCATGATGGGCAGCGTTTGTTTGCCTGTGGGAATGCCCGCCACCGAGATCGCCAAGCTAGACGATCTCGTCAAAGACCGTATTCGACTCGAAAAAGGGCAAACGCTTTATCAGCACGGTGAAAAGCTAGACGCCCTGTTTGGCTTGCGTACGGGCTCTCTCAAGACGCAGCTCGATGAAGCCAATGGCATGCACCAAATCACGGGGTTTTTCTTACCTGGCGAGATCGTAGGGCTCGATGGAATGATCGAGAGTAAGCACAGCTCGACGGCCATCGCCATGGAAGACTCGGAAGTCTGCGTCGTCAAGCTTCAAGACATCGACGAAATCTCGCGTTTTGTCCCGTCTCTTCAGCAGCAAGTACGGCGTCTCATGAGTCGGGAGATCGCACGTTCGCACCAAGTGCTCTTAGCGCTAGGGTCCATGCGCTCGGAACAGCGGCTGGCGGCTTTTCTGTTGAACCTGTCGCAGCGCATGACTGCACTGGGATACTCTTCCAGTGAATTCATCATGCGCATGAGCCGTGAAGAACTTGGCAACTATCTTGGACTCACGCTCGAGACGGTCAGCCGACTGTTCTCACGCTTCGCGCGCGAGGGCGTGATCATCGTGAATCAACGCGACATCAAGATTATCGACATGGCTGCGCTTAACGAGCTACTCGGTAAGCCCTGTTAGGCCGCATCCTACTCCTGAAACAACTCAGTCCGGCAAAAATCCAGCGTCGATTGCTGCGAAGCCAAAATAGCACGGCCTAATTGCGCGGACCAGTGCGCGGCTCCTCCACCGGCTCGTGACCACTCATTCAAACGCCTGGTGTAGAGCTGCAAATCGTATTCATGCGTCACGCCAATGGCCCCGTGAACCGCATGCGATACCGACACAATCTTACTGACTGCTTGGCTCGTGTGTGCTTTGGCTAATGCGGCAAGCATCGGCAATGGCTCCCACGATTGACTACGACAGGCCATTTCAGCCGCCATACGCGCACCAAACACTAATTCAGCCACTTCACTAATTTGTTGTTGCAAGGCCTGAAAGCGACCGATTGGCTTACCGAATTGCTCACGCTGATTGGCGTGCGCGAGTGTCATCTCGAAAACGCGATCGGCAGCGCCGGCAATCAGCACAGACAGAGATAAGGCAAGTGCGTGCTCAAACTGCGGCGCGGAGCAAATCCCTAGGTGCGCGTCTTTCAACGCCTCAGTGGACCAGGTCAGATCCGCGTCCAGCGAGCCGTGGCCACCAGAGCGCGCGACCTCAGCCTTTGCCACAGGACAGAGCCACACATTGCCGTCATGCTGCACAAGCACCCAATCCGCAACATAGCCAAAACTCACTGCGTGGGCTGTCAGCCGTCCGGACGCGGATTGAACCTGATAGGGAGCAAACGTAATCGTGCCCTCAGGGACAGGCTGGCCAGCTTGATCTAACCAAGCACGCGCAAACAACGTATGTGCGTAAGGCAGCGGGACGGCATGGCGGCCCATACAAAAAACGATCGGCCAGATATCGACTAAAGCGAGTCCGGCACCGTCTGCGCTTTCAGGAACGAGCGCATCAGCGAAGCCTGCAGAAAGCAATGTTTCCCATAAAGCGGCCCGATCTGCACTGCCCTGCTCGACACTGCGTATCACGCTCGCGCCGCACTCTTGAGAAAAAAACCGATCTGCCGATTCGTAAAATGAGTTTTGCATGACGATCACCGTAAGCCTAACCCGCGGGCGATGATTCCCCGCAGGATTTCACGCGTACCACCGCGCAATGAGAAGGTCGCACCCATCTGTTCAAGATAGCCTAGAGTGCGCAACAAATCACTTGAGGCAATAAAGTCAGGACGCGCACCCAGCCAATTTGCAATCTGACGAATCAAGCGTTGTTCAAAATCTGTACCGTAATCTTTGACGACAGACGCGTCGATCGCTGGGCTTTCGCCTTCAACGAGTTTTTGCG